>JAFAZK010000211.1 GCA_019239825.1 Verrucomicrobiota bacterium
TTGGAGTCTCCTGGGACGGGACCGGTTACGGAACCGATGGGACTATCTGGGGCGGCGAATTTCTGGTTCCAGTTCAGGATTCGTTTCAAAGGGTAGCTCATCTGCGGCAGTTTCGACTACCGGGAGGCGAGAGGGCCGTGAAGGAGCCTCGTCGTACTGCGGTGGGGGTTCTTTATGAAATCTGGGGAGAAAATGGTCTCGAAGACCACGATCTGGCTCCCGTTAATGAGTTTTCAAAAACTGAGCTTGGCCTACTCCGGCAAATGTTGGCCAAAGGGATTAACGCTCCGGTCACGTCTAGTGCGGGCCGGCTATTTGATGCGGTTGCCGCATTGGTTGGAATACGCCAGCAGGTGACCTTCGAAGGACAAGCCGCGATGGAACTGGAGTCACTGATCGAGCCTGGGGTGACTGCAGCGTATCCGTTTGAGCTTAGTAATGGCGTTCCTCAAATCATTGATTGGGCGCCAATGTTCGGCGAGATTCTGGTCGACTTACAAAAAGGAGTTTCCCAGGGCGCGATCGCCGCCAAATTTCACAACACGCTGGCAGCGATGATCCTCGAAGTCGCGCGGCAGGCCGTGACTCCAAAGGTAGTACTGACTGGCGGATGCTTCCAAAACAGATATCTTTTGGAGCAAGCCGTTCAGCGTCTCTCCCAGGCAGGTTTTAAGCCGTATTGGCATCAGCGTGTCCCCCCGAACGACGGCGGTATCGCGCTCGGACAAATTGCGGCTGCTGCTCGGGTTATCCGCCGGACGCTTGCCACCGAAGGAGTTAAAATCCGATGAACCTGCTCTACGGCCAGATCGTCGAGATAGCCTCTGAAGATGAAATGCGGGTGGGCAAAATCCGGGTCGCCGGCGCTTTCAAGAAGGTCTCTCTAGAACTCTTAGGAGAAGCTCAGATCGGAGATCGAGTTCTGGTTTGCGATGGTATCGCGCTAAGCAGGGAGGAACCAGTTGAACCACTTCCGCTTTCCGAGCAGCTCCTGTCCGCTACGCAAGGGCAGCACGCCCACACTCCATTACTCCAGCACTCCAACCCTCCGCCCACCGGAATCCAAGCCTCAAATGAAGCGCCGGACGAACCCGGTCGAAGGATCTTTTGAAACAAACCTATGTGTTTAGCAATCCCAGGTAAGCTCATCGAAATCTCGCATGACCTGCAGGGCGTAAGAATGGGGAAAGCGAATTTTGGCGGCATCGTCAAACAAGTCTGTCTGGAATACACGCCGGAAGCGCAGGCCGGTGACTACGTCCTAGTGCATGTCGGGTTCGCTTTGGGCAAGGTTGATGAGGAAGAGGCAGTGCGGACTTACAAGCTTCTGGAAGAAATGAATCAGTTAAGTGAGCTCGAGGTCCCCGATCTCTGACACTTGCCTAGAGGCAGCCTATGAAATACCTCGACGAATATCGAAGCGAAGAGCTGGCGCAGAAGGTGGTCGGCGAAATCCGTCGCGTCGTGACTAAGCCATGGGTCCTAATGGAGGTCTGCGGCGGGCAGACTCATACAATTGTCAAATACGGCATTGATCACATGATTCCACCGGAGGTTGAACTGGTGCACGGTCCCGGTTGCCCGGTTTGTGTGACTTCGTTGGAAATGATCGACAAAGCGCACGCCATTGCTCGGCGCCCGGATGTAATCTTTACCTCGTTTGGCGATATGCTCAGGGTGCCTGGGTCCGATTCAGATCTTCTCGTGCTCAAGTCCAGAGGCGCCGATATCCGGGTGGTCTATTCACCGATCGATGCTCTTAAGATTGCCCGAGCTAATCCGGACAAGAAGGTGGTCTTTTTCGCGATTGGGTTCGAAACCACGGCTCCTGGAAATGCGATGGCGGTATTTCAGGCCCGGAAGCAGGGAATCAAGAATTTTTCAGTCTTGGTGTCCCATGTGTTGGTGCCGCCGGCAATCGCTTCGATTTTACAGTCGCCATTCAATCGCGTGCAAGGGTTCTTGGGGCCCGGTCATGTGTGCACGGTAATGGGGTATCAAGAATACGAACCTATCGCAGACCGTTTTCACGTTCCCATCGTTATCACCGGATTCGAACCTTTGGATATTCTCCAAGGTGTTCTCATGACCGTACAACAGCTCGAACAAGGTAAGTGGGACGTCGAGAACCAATATCCTCGCGTCGTGAAACGAGAAGGGAATTTGATGGCGCAAGACCTGGTGAATCAGGTCTTCGAAATAGGTGATCGAAAATGGCGCGGTGTGGGTTCTATCCCGAAGAGCGGTTACAAGCTCCGCTACGAATTTCGAGATCACGATGCCGAACGAATTTTCGAGGTTGAGGAGATTGATACTAAGGAACCAGAGATCTGCATCAGCGGTTTAGTATTGAGAGGGGTTAAGAAACCGCACGACTGTCCGGCATTCGGTACGTTGTGTACGCCTGAGCATCCGCTTGGCGCGACCATGGTATCAGCCGAAGGAGCCTGTGCTGCCTACTATGCCTATGGACGCCATTTGCAGCAGCCCAAGCAACGAAGTGAACCCAAAGACATAGCGGTTGAGCAACCCTTAGTATGACTGCAATCGATCAGAGCGTACCGGTCATCGACAAAGCCAACGAAAGCTTTCGCGATAAGGTTATCCGCAAATGCGGCGAAAGCGTCGAGATGAAGGAAAAGTTTTTCAACAAATACGCGGACTCTCTGGACACGATGTCCCGGGAGATGGCGGCTCGGTTTCAGAAAGGCGGCCGGCTCTTTGTCATGGGCAACGGTGGCAGTCTCTGTGATGCGCTGCACATGTGCGTCGAGTTCAATCATCCGATTATCGAGAAACGAGTTGCCTTCCCGGTGATTCCGCTCATGACGGATATCGCTACCATGACCGCGATTGGTAACGATCTGGATTTCACCCGAGTCTTTGTTAACCAACTCCGCTTGTTGAGCCTGCCAGGCGATATTGCCATGGTGTTCAGCACCAGTGGCAAATCGCCGAACTTGATCTACGCGCTTCAAGCAGCAAAAGAAAAAGAAATGCTCACCGTTGCGTTTGCCGGTAAGGACGGCGGCCGGTTTCCCAACCTAGCGGATTATTGTTTTATAGTCCCGTCCTACAGCATCCATCGCATACAGGAGGTACACGCTACGGTCGTGCATGTTGTGTGGGATTTGGTCCACATCGCCTTGGGCGCGGAGGACGTAACCTAGTTCTCGGAACACGCCTCGCTCCAGAGGCCTTATCCTGGGTAGAGCGGTCCTTATGAACCCACCAATCACTAATCACCAGTCACCAATCACTTCTGCCTCTCCCTCTCCGCTTACGGGTTCCTGCCCCATCCCGATATCCGACTATCGGGAAATCGTCTTGGCGCATGGGAGCGGAGGGAAGTTGAGCCAGCAGTTGATCCAGAAGATAGTGGTTCCCCAATTCCGCAATGAACTCCTTGAGCCGCTCCACGACGGCGCAGTTTTTTCTGTCAATGGAGCCAGGTTAGCGTTTAGCACCGACTCTTTTGTAGTTAGCCCGATTTTTTTTCCTGGCGGCGATATCGGAAAACTCGCTGTTCACGGAACCGTCAATGATTTGTCGATGTGTGGCGCTCGTCCGCTTTATCTCTCCGCCGGATTCATTTTGGAAGAGGGAACCTCAATGGAAGATTTTTGGCGGATCGTCTCGTCGATGCGTGAGGCTGCCGATGAGGCTGGAGTGGCCCTGGTAACGGGCGACACCAAAGTGGTTGACCGAGGGAAGGCGGACAAAATCTTCGTTAACACATCCGGGATTGGTGCAGTACCCGATGGCGTCCATATCGCACCGGGTCGCGCCCAAGTCGGTGACAAAGTGATTTTAAGCGGGGAGATTGCCGTTCATGGAATGGCGATCATGTCTGTTCGTGAGGGGCTGGAGTTCGAGACCCAGATTGCCAGCGACACCGCTCCGCTGAACCGTTTAGTCGAATCGATTCTGGCTGCGGCTCCGGACGTTCACGTGCTGCGCGACCCGACCCGAGGCGGCGTCACCAGCGCTCTAACTGAGATCGCGCAAACGGCTAAGGTTGGCATCCGGGTGGACGAAGCCCAGATCCCTATTAGCGAAGAGGTGAAAGGGGCCTGCGAAATCCTTGGGTTGGACCCGCTTTATGTCGCCAACGAAGGGAAACTTTTAGCAATTGTGCCGGCGGAATCGGCCATTGCCGCCCTGACCGCGATGCGGACACATCCTCTCGGCTCTAAAGCCGCCATCATCGGTGAGGTGGTGGCGGATCATCCGGAATTTGTAACCATGAAAACACTGGTTGGTGGGACCCGGGTTGTTGACATGCTGTCCGGAGAGCAACTTCCGCGGATTTGCTAATGGCGACAACGACAGCTTTGCGGGCGGCGCAAATGGTAGCCGCCGAAATTGAGTTCAATATCCGCGTTGGCAGAATGGTTGGCGCACTCTACGCAGAGTTCTCCGATTTCCTGGTCTTGATATTTTAAAGCTCGGTAGCCGCCACAGCAGTCGCAGTGACCGACCAAGTGATGTCCGATTTTCGTAATAACTACGCTCATTTTCCTACAAACTCCCTCGAGGGACAAGATTAGCACATCCCGTGCCCAATCAGGACGGATTTCTCGCTATGCACAACCAGGGCTAAAGCCCTGGGCTGTTATGTCCAGCCGCTTCGCGGCAAAAGTCCGACACGGTCCCTTCGGGCCGAAACACCGAACGTCGTGTCGTCCCAGGAAAGGGAACCGATTCGTCTCAAACCTGGGTCGAGTCTACTCGGGAGTCGCCGTGACCGACGATTCCAGGCGATCAAAGCCCTTAATCCGATAAATGACAACAGACCCAATCCAACAGATAACGAAGATCCCAATGATGACGAAACCCAGGCTGCCGAAATTATCGTTCAGATTACCGACCAGGTCCCAGACCCCGCCGGTCAGCTTGAGTTGATCTTTCAAGAGGCCGATTGCCTCGATTCCCCCGATAAAGAGCGCTACCACCACAGAAACGAAGGTAATCGTTAGATTATAATAAAGTTTACGGACGGGCTTAACGAATGCCCATCCATATGCGCCGGCCATTAGAATTCCGTCGGTCGTATCGACCAGCGTCATACCGGCAGTAAAGAGCACCGGAAAGACAGCCATGGCCTGCATCGATAGACCTTTGGCGGCAGCTGCCGCGGAAATCCCCAGGACAGTGACTTCGGTCGCTGTATCGAATCCTAGCCCGAACAGCAAACCGACAGGATACATCTGCCAAGGATGAGCCAATATCCGGAATAACGGCCGGAAGAGCCGACCTAGAAAGCCGGTTCCCAATAGCGTCTCCGGGTCTCCCGATCCTTCGTTTCGCCGCGTTTCCTGAAACGTTTTCCAGACTCCCCGGAGGATAACCAGGTTGATGAACGCAATCGCCAATAGAAAGAATGCGGAGATTGAGGTTCCGACGATGCTCCCGATTTCTCGAACGGTTTCCAACTGTTGCTGGAATAGCATCGAGGCAGTCGCATACACAATTAATGATGCGATCACCACGATAGTGGAATGGCCGAGTGAAAAGTAAAACCCAACTGTGACGGGGCGCTGACCATCTTGCATCAGTTTGCGGGTCACGTTGTCAATCGCCGCGATGTGATCGGCATCGACCGCATGACGCAGACCAAATGAATAAGCCAGAAGCGCGGTCCCCAGTAGGAGAGGTTTCTCGCTGAAAACTAGCGCCGCCCAAATCCAGGCTCCGATGTTGGCCAGAATCAATCCGATGTAAATCGTGACCACTCGCGTTTTGAAGCCGGGTGAGGATACTTGGCTCATCGAGAATTGATTGACGGAGATGCGGTGCGAAAGCGTGTTTTTCCCGCTGGGCCTTACCTACGAACCGATAGTTGAGGATAGCCTAGGGCGAAGTCGCAGGAAAGGAGATAAGCGCGATCAACGCTCAAGACGCCCGCTCAACGTTGCACACCGGTTGGCAGCGGCAGGTTTTGGAAAAGCAGCTCCGTAGGAGCGGAATCTTTATAGCGGCGGCAAGGTAAGAGACGATCAGCTCCGTTAGGAGCGGCATAGAAGGTGGTTCTCAATTAAATGTCGCTCCTCCGAAGCTGGCCTTGTTTTTGAACGGCTCGAGCTATAAAGATCTGGCTCCTCCGGAGCCGTTTTCACTACGCCTTTTCATAATCAGCAGGAGCGGTCTGATCCTCGGACGGTTTGCCAAATTGATTGAACAAAGGAGTCAGGACTACGGCCACAATTAGATTTAGCGCGAAACTGTAAAGAGCGCTGTATCCGGGAAATGTCCAGCCAGCCAGTTGTAATGGAAACGTGCCATTGAAATTCATCGCGGCTGCCATCCAGGTACCTGTCACGATGCCTACCAACCAACCAGCTAACTGCGCCCACGCATTGAGCCAGCGGGTATAGGCGCCGATCAAGACCGCCGGCAATGTCTGGATGATCCAGATACCGCCGAGCAATTGGAGTTGGATTGCATATTGAGATGGCAACAACAGGATAAAGATCAATGCCCCGAATTTCACGATCAGCGACATCCATTTTGCCATCTGCGATTCTTGTTTGTCGCTCGCCTCGCGATGGAAGAATTCGCGGTAGATGTTACGCGTAAACAGATTCGCTGCGGCAATGGACATAATCGCTGCAGGTACGAGTGCGCCGATACCAATGGCCGCGAAGGCTACCCCTACAAACCAGGAAGGAAATGTGTGCAGCAACAATGCCGGGACTGCGAAGTTCGATTTGAAGGCCTTAAATCCATCGGCGAATTCCGGAAGCTTATCGATACCAAGCGCAAATGCCATCAGTCCGAGAAGGGTCAACAATCCCAGCATGAACGAATAAGCGGGCAACAGAGCAGCGTTCCGACGAACCGCGCCTCGGCTGCTCGCGCTAAGGATGCCGGTCATGGAGTGAGGATAAAGGAATAAGGCGAGAGCAGAACCGAGGGCAAGAGTGGCATAACTGCTGTAGGCGCCGGTGCTCTGGCCGTGGGGTACGGCCAGGAGTAATTTCTGTGCCGGGATGGCCGCAAATATCTTACCGAAACCGCCAACCTCGATTGGTATAACGATACAGGCGGCCAACGCAGTGATGTAAATCAGAATATCCTTTACGATAGCAATAGCGGCGGGAGCTCGTAAACCGCTGGAGTAGGTGAACGCGGCCAGAATGATGAAAGCGATGACTAAGGATATCTCACCTAGCCAACCTTGACCGCCTAACCCCAGGCCGCCAATGACGACCTGTAGCCCGACTAGTTGAAGCGCGATGTACGGCATAGTCGCCACGATGCCGGTAACAGCGATGGCCAAGGCCAGCCAGCGGTTGCCGAAGCGCCCTATGACAAAATCAGCGGCCGTAATGTAGCCGTGCTTGTGACAGACAGACCATAACCGCGGGAATACCACGAGCAGAATCGGATAGATCAGGATTGTATAGGGAACCGCAAAGAAAGCGACGGCGCCCGCGCCAAATGCTAAGGCCGGCACGGCAATAAAGGTGTAGGCAGTGTAGAGGTCTCCGCCGACCAAAAACCAGGTGATCAGAGTTCCGAACCGCCGCCCGCCCAGCCCCCATTCATTGAGTAAGTCGAGGTCGCCGCGTCGCCAATGAGCGGCCGCGAAACCCAACCAAGTGATAAACCCGAACAACAGGGCGAAAACGATAAGAGCGATCCAATTGACGTTCTGCACAGGGGAGTGATCGGTAGGGACGAGCTCCTGTTCGTCCGCGCTTTGTTGTGATGCAGTTATTTCGCCTTCATTCGGTCGCAAAATAGACGATCGCCGTGATCCCGGCGCCGACGAATACCATCAGCATTTGGTACCAATAAAAGAACGGAATACCGGCCCAGGCCGGACCAGCTGAGTTATAAAACGGGACCCACAGTGTCCCAACGAATTGCACCAAAAGGAGCAGATACCACCAATTGCTGCCGGGCTTACGCTTCTTGTTGTCCATGAAGGGCGCGGGTCTGCCCAAGCAGACCGTTTGTTCCACGCGTATTATCTGAGTTTTTGGCCTGCTGTCGAGGTTCGAGCAGTGTGAAGCGCCGGTGGGGCGAAAATCTCGGCGGTCGCGCCGAGATTTTCGACCTAGCATTGTTCCTGAATGCCAAACCCAAGGGAGTGAGCCTCTAGCAGACCAATGTTGCCCCTTCGAGGCAGATGCTCTAGGCTCGCCAGGCCACCGTGAAATTTCTGGAGGCAGAGTCCTATCAGCCGTTAGCCCGAGAAATCTTTGGTCAGTTGCGCTCCTTGATCCAGCAAACGCTTCCCGCTGCTCGGGTCGAGCATATCGGATCATCTTCAATCCAGGGCGCGATCTCCAAAGGAGACCTGGATCTCTTCGTCGGTGTCGAAGCGGAAGAATTTCAAGGCGCGATTGCCGCGATCGAATCGCTAGGGTTCAGAACTAAAGCGGAATCATTCAGAAACGAAACGCTCTGCCCATTTGAATCGGATGCTTATCCATTACCGGTTGGTTTGCAGCTGGTCATGAATCGATCCGAGTTTGAATGTTTTCTAGGCTTTCGAGATCGGATGAATGCCGACGCCGATCTGCGGTCCGAATATAATCAATTGAAGGCGCGGGCCTCCAATTTGAACGAGGATGAATACAGGAGCGCTAAATCAAACTTTATCGAGAGCGTCTTAAGCCGGAGGCCGGTGCTGTTCAAAACTGCGCGTTTCACTGCGCAACTCCTGTCAGTCGCAGACCTCGCTCTAGTGATCCAGCTCAATAACACCTGTAGCGACTTTTTCTTATTTCAGAATGGGGTGCCGCCAGGCGAAGGCGATGCTCGCGAGATTTTTGAACAAGTGCCTTCGGCATCCACTGGAGTGATTAAACTACCGATAGGTATTTTTAGTTCCGAACGCTTGGTCGGAGTGCTGGATGTCTTGCGGGGGTATCGAACCAACTCGGAGTGGTACATCGGCTTCATGCTGTTAGCTCCGAGTTTTCGAGGCCAGGGTCTCGGTACTGAAATCCATAACGAATTTGTTAGGTACGCTCGCAGCGCAGGCGCTCACCGCTTTCTCCTCGCTGTTCTGGAGGCAAACGAGGCTGCCCGAAGGTTTTGGCTCCGCCTTGGCTATAGTAAGATCAAAGATTATCCCCCCAGGCAGTTTGGTAATCGTCTGCATGGACTGGCTGAGTACGAGATGAATCTCTAAGTGATCGGACTTCGGTCCACGGCGGTAACTCGAGCGCCTTGCTTGGCCAAAGGAATTGAATGTTCGTTGGTTTCTTTTTTGCCTCGAAGCTCTATTGGTTCTAAAGGTTCATAGTAATGGTGGCCACGAAATGTATTCTGCTGTTACTTCTGGGCTTAGTCACGCCGGTTTTCGCGCAATTAAAATGGGATCAGCCGCGCCAGAAGCTTTCGGTTAAACCGGGAGAGAAAGCGGTAACAGCGAAGTACCGGTTTACTAATAGCAGTACCTCGCCAGTTACTATTGTCGACGTTCGCCCGTCCTGTGGCTGTACGACTGCGACCTTAGCAAAGAAAACCTATGCTCCGGGCGAGTCCGGAGAGATCGAAGCGAAGCTTAATTTCGCCGGTCATACCGGGCACCAAGAAAAATGGATTTACGTTACTACGAACGTAGCGGGAACACAGCCTATGCTTTTAACTCTCGCCGTCGACATCCCCCTCGACATCACGATTGAGCCAGAGTTCGTTATGTGGAGCATCGGCGAGCCAGCGATCCCAAAAACTATACGTATCGTGGTACCGTACGGATTTCCTGCCAAGATCGTGTCGGTACAAACCGATAACCCGGCGATTCAAGTTCAGCTAAAAGAGGCACGCGCGGGCAAACAGTGGGAAGTGAAAGTCACGCCGACTGAAACGAAGGAATTGATGAAAGCGATAGTCTTAATTCGAACCGACTATCCAGCCGAGAAACCAGCGACCTATTCGGCGTACGCGCGGGTACAGTAAATGTAGGGAAAGTTCGTAATCGTCTCTGGTGGGGCGAGGCTCCCGTGTGGCTCTATCATTCAACCGGAGCTGCCGATGATCCTGTTCAGATGACCGTGATAGGCCCAAGAATGCGCCGAGCCGTGACCGAGCGCTCGGGTACGGCTCGACTTCGCCGCCTGGAGGGGAGCCGCTTTGGATCGCAACCAAAAACCCCGCGATATTTGTCTCAGGGCGTGCCTGGACCACAAATCTCCTTAAACAGGCGGCTCCCGCGAACGTTTCTACGCGCGATAGGTTTGGCGGCGGGTTTTAGCGGATCAAGAATTCCCGAGCGGCACGATGGGACCGAACATCGCGTGCGGTAATTCTCGGGAGCCGCCTGTTTAAAACCCTATTTGGCCTTCCTCGCGCCAGAACGATATCACGAGATCTTCAGGCACGATCCAGCGGCTCCCCTCCAGGCGGTGGGTAATCGCACATCTTTTCAACGTGCCGCCACCTTTTCGAGGACGAGGACGAGATGAGATATTGCCTATCGATGGCCCAGATACAGCTCGTGCATTAACTGGTCATCCCTAAGATCTTCGATGGGGCCTTCAGCTGCGATCTCGCCATGTTGCAGCAAATAACCACGTCCAGCCACGGCCAATGCTAGACCAGCATTTTGCTCAACCAAGAGTACCGCTGCCGAAAACTTCGCCTGCACATCGATGATCACGGAACGGACTTCTTTGATTAACAACGGAGATAAACCCAATGACGGTTCGTCCAGGAGCAGTATCTTGGGCCGAGCCATCAGTCCTCGAGCAATGGCTAACATCTGTTGCTGGCCTCCGCTGAGTTCGCTCCCTTTGGCTGATCGCTTTGTTGCAAGGACTGCGAAGTAGGATTCCATCAACTTGAGGTCCTGCTCGATCGTTTCGGTATCCTTTCGGCTATACGCGCCCAGCCGGAGATTTTCTTCTACGGTGAGATCGGGAAATATTTTCCTTCCTTCGGGTACCATCACGATTCCCAAAGTAGCGGTCCGATCAGCCGGCGATCCGGTTATATCCCGACCCTCAAAATGGACGGTCCCGCGTTTCGGTCGCAATAACCCGCAAATCGCTCGTAACAACGTCGACTTTCCGGCTCCATTTGGTCCCAGGATAGTGACAATCTCCCCATGGTTAACCGTGAGGGAAACATCCCGATTAACAACGACTGCGCCATAGGCAGTTCTGAGATGCTCGATCTCAAGCAAATTCATAGTTCGTTGCCCAGGTATACCTCTTTGACTTTCGGGTCATTCAACACCGCTGCCGGTGGTCCCTCTGCGATCTTAGTCCCGAAATTGAGCACGGTGAGCCGTTCGCACAAGCCGCTCATCAAAAACATATCATGATCGATTAGGCAAACGCCAATGCCCACCTTTGGCAATTGGAGAATCAACTCCATTAACTGAGCGACCTCGGTCTGATTCAACCCTGCCGCTGGTTCATCAAGCAGCAAAAGCAATGGATTTGTGCCCAGAGCGATGGCGATCCCTAAGCGTCTAAGATTTCCGAATGGCATCGATCCCGCAGTCTGGTCACCGAGGCCGGACAGACCCACGAAATCGAGAATCTCTTCTGGAGAACTCCATCTTAGTCCGCCGTTGTCACGCGGACGACCATGTTCACAAGCAATAGTAACGTTCTCTCGCACGGATAGGGTCGAAAACGACATCGCCTGTTGGAAGGTGCGGACTAGTCCGTGACGAGCAATCAGGGCGGGTGATTTGCCAGTGATATCGGTTCCGAGCCAAGATACTCGTCCCGCGCTGGGTTTATGCGCACCGACGATGACGTTAAACAGAGTGGTTTTGCCCGATCCATTCGGCCCGATAATTCCGGTAATTCTGGTCGGATCAACCGAGAGGTCTACTCCGTTTAACGCGACCACTCCGCCGAACTTTTTTTGCAGCCTGGTGATTTCAAGCGCGGCCATTTGGTTCCCTTTTTTTGTTCAATCGCCCAAACCATCGGCAGATGCTGAGTAGCCCAGCGCTGACCCCGCCCGGGAGTAGGAGGATCACTACCAGTAAGCCAACCCCATAGGCGATTCTGGAATCGATCGGATCGAGATGCATGATCTCGGGCAGGAAAGTGACGATGACCGCTCCAATCAATGGTCCATAGAGAAGCCGTGGTCCGCCCAGCATGACCATCAGCGCAAGATACAAACTTGGGAAAGCGCCGTAGAGATTCGGAGCAATATGGTGGAGGTAATATGCCTGCAGAATACCGGCCACGCCGGCGAATGCGCCGCTAACCATCAACACACCGATCTTGTGAAACCCGGTCTTGATGCCCACCGCTCGCGCTAACGGCTCGTTTTCCCGGATGGCACGGAGTGTCCGGCCATAGGATGAATTCGTGATCAAGTAGTAACCGAGAATGCAAAGCAGAAGCGCGACGATCACCAGGTAGTAGGCGTTTTTTAGCCGATCAAAGCTGAGCCCAAAAATCGGGTCGATAGAACCAACATCCAAACCGGTAGCGGCTCCCGTGAATGAACCGCCGTTGGTCAGAGCGATCACCAGCAGGGCGCAAAAGCAAAACGTGATAATGATATAGTGCTGGCCGCTAACTCGCAGGGACGGTAAACCGATCAGACCAGCAACTAGCGCAGAGGTTACGGCCGACAAAGGCAATGCTAACCAGAAACCAACACCGAGTTTTGTCGCAAGAATCGCCGCGGTGTATGCGCCAATGCCCATGACCGCGGCATGTCCTACTGACATAATTCCGGCCTGCCCAAATTGCAGGGCAAGGCCATACAGGGCTACCGCTGTGAACGCGGTGGTAATGGAAAGAGACAGAATCCGATAACCGGGATTAAACCAAGGGAACCCCAGCAGAAATAACGCGACGACGATTCCCGTAATGATTTCCAAACGGCTAGGCGCGTCGAACCGGTGAGGCTTATTTTTGGCATCCGTCTTGTTAGGCGTTCGGGTGACCGGAGTTGGTGACACGGCTTGTTCCATCACTATGTGAGAGCATGCGGGATTGTGAAACTGGGAATCGTGGTGCCTACGGACTCGGTAGGGATGAGCTCCTGCTCATCCGAGATCCTTACTATTGGCTATCGTTTATTGGCTATTGGCTATGAGTCTCTCTTAGCTGGCGCGCGGCCCCAATGTTCCGCCGAGCAATCCTTGCGGGCGAATGATCAAGACCGCGATCATCAGCACGAGCGAATAAGCATCCGTCCATTCTGGGGAGCCGTAACCGGCGCTGAGGCCGTCGACGAGACCGAGTAAAAGGCCTCCTACTACAGCCCCGCCGACGTTTCCTAGCCCCCCAATTAATGAAACGGCAAATCCGCGGATGATTACAACGCTGCCGGTAAACGGAGTGATGGGAAAGAGTGCGATCATCAAAGCTCCTCCGAGGCCGGCTAATAAACTTCCATAAATAAAAACGCCGGTTACATATTTCCTGACCGGTATACCCATCAGCGCAGCCGTGTCTTGATCGGCGATGCTAGCTCTTAAAGCGATGCCATAACGGCTACGCGAAATGCCGAAATAAGTTACGGCCACAACGATCGCGGTTATCGCCACAACGATCGCCCGCATGGCGATAATGTTAACGCCTCCGACGACCCATACCTGGCCCACTGGATCCGGAATCGTCTTCTGCACCTCGTTGAATATCCGGATCACGACATGCTGCAGGATGACACTGAGACCAATCGACATGATGAATCCGTTCATCGGCCGATCTAAAGTGAATCGGAATAATCCGCGTTCAACGACGAAGCCTAACCCACCAACGAGGATCATGGCGCCAAAGAGCGCCACAAAAAAGTTCACCCCTGCGTTCACCAAAAACCAGGTCGCCATTCCTCCAACCATCAGGAACTCGCCATGGGCGAAGTTCACGATGCCGGCTAAGCCGAAGATCAGGGTAATCCCAATGCCAATGAGGATTGTGACGCTAGCAACTGATAAACTATTTACCAATTGCTGGATGAATGTCTCCATGGGTCAGTGATCAGTAATCAGTGTGTCAATAATCAGTATGCTCCTGAAGCGGACCTGTTTTCGCGAGTCTGATTCAGTGATCAGTGGAAAAAGGACGTTCATCAAGGACTCCCGTTATTGTACGTGTCTCTTTACTGATTACTGACACACTGATTGCTGATTATCACCCGCAGCGAATACAATCACCAAGTACTACCCCCCAGAATCGCCAGCAGGAGGAGCGGCCGG
>JAFAZK010000010.1 GCA_019239825.1 Verrucomicrobiota bacterium
TCACAATCAGTCGATATGACAAAATCACGATAAGGCACCGTCCGGCGGTTCGGCACTTCCTCCTCTCCTTGGCCCAGAGTGATCAAGCGCCGCATGATCACTGGAAACGCCGCTTGCTCGCGCGGCGGCAAAGTGTTGAACACAGCCTCTGCGTGTTTAGCCAGTGCTCCCTTCAGTTCGCCGAACTCACGGTAGTCCGACCAACGAAGCAGGTCATCACCCCGGGTCGCTTGCGCTTCATAAAGAAGTAACAAGACATGTTCCAACAACGGGAGCGACTCCGGGGTGAGCGTGGCCACCTCAACAAGAGCTTGGTCCAGACGTTGTCCCGAGCCTTGATCTTCTTCGAAGTTTAGCCCAGCCGCTTCAGCCGGCAGCCGAACGATGTTACCAATTTCGCTCCCTCCCGGTGGCCGGAGGTCCACTTTTCCTGCCGGCCTGCTAAGTTCGATCAAATCAGGAAACTGCTGGTAGGAAGGGTAGAAATCGCTTCGCAAGGTCGCGATGACAAAGACCCGGCCGCTACGCACCAAACCCGCGACAGTCGCGACGTATTTCTGCTGAGTGTCAGATGAGAAACCGCTCGTGAACAGCTCTTCCAACTGATCGATCACTAGTGCTAACCGGGCTCTTGGGAGCTCAAGTCTCTCCCTCTGCTCGCGAGACGAGTCTGCATCATCAGGCCGGCCAGCCTCTCTGAATTGGCGTTCCTTTTCCGCCAGGTAATGAGTCTGTTCGATTCTCCATTCCCGCCCTGCGTGATCGAGAGCGTCGCGAAGACGCAGTGCAACGCTATCAGAATGTTCTCTGAGCTCACTGGCCAAATCTCGCACGGCATCTGTCGATTCTGGATTTTCGAGAACCGGCAATGCTGCGGACTCCAGCAGCGCACTAGCCAAAGCATCAAAACAATCGTTATCGCGTCCGCCGGCCCCCGGTCTCGTAATAGCCCGTCGCCAGAGGCCGATTCCTTCGACGGTTTCTGGTTGGGTTAGCAATGGAAGTACACCGGCCCGCACCAACGAGCTTTTACCGGAGCCGCTCGGACCAACCACCAATACGAACGGACGCTGCTCTTTGAGTTGGGTTTCCAACGCCTCGAGTACCGCTCCGATTTCCTTGGTTCTACCGTGAAAGATAGGTGCGTGCTCAAAGTCAAAGACCTGCAGACCTCGAAACGGATTTTCTTTCCAACGTCGCGAGCGGCTCCGGCGCGCAATCAACAGACGTTCACGTTCGCCGGAAATCTGCGTCAAAAGAAAGTCGCGAAAATGTTCTCGAAATAACCGTTCAAACTCTTCGAGACTTCTATAGCTGTTGAATGCACCAATAAACGTGCCTTCACTGTCTTTACTCCAAGCCGCCAGAAACTCTTCTAACGCCTTCCATTGCTTCAGGAATTCTTCGAGTTTCTCCGGCGCATCAACCGGTGGATTAGGCCGGCTCCGGTTCCGGTAGACCTGCAGGACCGGGATGCCGGGCGTCTTCTTGTGTTGCTCCCTTGCCCACCCAAGTTCATACTCCGTTCCGGATCGTGGTTCGCTGTCATCCGGCATCCGAAACCGTGGATGCAACTTTGTCCCCAGTCGGGACCATAGGATACAAATTACCAGATCAAATTGAGCGGTATTTGGAATCTGGTCTTGATACCCGAGATCGGAAGAAAACCGTTGGTACTCCCAAAAATATGGGCAAAGAACTAACTCGTTGTCTCTTGGATCAACATCCGGCGAAAGCGTGAGCCGCTCCTCCCGAAGAAGGTTTGAGTATTGCACGCTGACCGGGATGCCGAATTCTTCCGCCGTCGCTCGTATTAAACGGTCTGCGATTGACCGCTCGGCCTTGACGTCTCCTGGCGATGAGACGAACACGCGGATTATCTTCATGCGCTGCTGGAACGCCGCGGGCTTGCTTAACCCTGCCCTTTAACCGCTTGGCGGATCCTCAGCCTAGCTCGCCGCTCTTCCGCTAGAGCCAATTTTCGCAGATCGCAACCATCTCAGCCAAAGGAATTTTTGCGCCAAATGCGCCCGCTTGGCGATCGAGACCGTGGAGCGGTGCCTCGCTCCCGCCTTCGCCAAGCCTACGGCGCGACGGGTTACGGGGCCGAGCGGCCGGCACCGAGGGGCAGCACCGTAGCTTGCACAGGCGAAAATCCAGTTTCCGGTGGCAATACCCGATCAACCGGTCATTACTGAATACTGACGTACTAGTTACTGGTTACTTCCCATCACTCCATCACTCCATCACTCCACCACTTCACTCCTCCCTTCCCATGGATATCAAACGCGTCGGCTCACAACCTTCAGGCAGAGCTCCGGCCGATTACTTCACCGGTACCGTCCGTATAGATCCTCTATTCAATCCACAGAGCCCAGCACGCACTTTTGGCGCAGCTGTCACGTTCGAACCCCGCGCTCGAACCGCTTGGCATACCCATCCGCTGGGCCAGATTCTAATCGTAACGGCCGGCTGCGGCTTAGCCCAGCGTTGGGGAGGACCCATCGAGGAAATTCGCCCGGGAGACATCGTCTGGTTTCCGCCCGGTGAAAAACATTGGCACGGCGCTACTCCAACTACCGCCATGACGCACATCGCCATCGTTGAACAGCTTGACGCTAAGAACGCCGATTGGATGGAAAAGGTCAGCGATGAACAATATGAGGGTCGTTAGATTCCCCGTCTTCCTGTCGACTTCACTGATTAGAAAACTCCCAGCCCAGCGACGTAAGACAAACTGCCGCGAATCCTCCTCCGACTAAGTTCTCTACGGACTGATCCCCGGATCGAACGACGGGGCAAAACTGCCTGGAATTGTTGACTAACCTCTTCCCTGTTTGTTCAACGAAGCCGCCCTCCGGCTCGACGGAGACTTGTGGAAGCAAGTAACATTCTTCGGCTCCGTCACTACCTTCGCGGTTACGCCACTGAAAACTTCCCCAATCAGGCGTTATTGGCACGTCTTTCGCTTACGGAAGAACTGCCGACCCCGCTTAACAGCGATTACATGAAAATCAGAACCAACCTTGAGCATCTCATAGTCGCGGTGATCGGGGTTACACTTTGCCTCGCTGATTCAATGTCAGCGACTGAACGGCCGAAAAATACTCACACGCAAGATCAAAGGAGCGGAGCTCTATCTGGGCGGTTAACCGGGACTTTTGGAAACCAGGTCGTGTACGGCGCTGCCGAAACCGTGACGTTAACCTCATTGTTTAGGTCCGGTGGCCAGCCCATAGCCGTCAAGACAGATGTCGATGGTCGGTTCGCATTCGGAGGTTTACTACCCGGTGAATACGAACTTAAGACCCAGCTGAATTGGACTACGACCTACATCGAAGAAAACGACGACGGATCTACCGACCGGATGTACGCCGATCATTGGAAACAGCTAGTTGCGCGGGTTCAGGTAAAAGCAGGCCGCACAGCCCACGTAACAAACTTTAGTGAGGGCGAAACGCGCAACGCGTTCTATGCCTACGGCGGTACCCTCTCCAGACCTCACCATCCACTGGTTTGCGATAATTGACTCAGCTGACGCAAGTCGCAACCTGTAACCTGCAACTCGCAACGGAACGAGTTAACGATGTCGCCGACCTTCTGCAAAAGAAGGCATCGCGCTAAGGACGCAACGGACGGCCGATTAAGCGGCTATCATATTGGCTCCAATGTGAGCGCCCTTCTTGTGAAACTGGTTGCTGAAAACATAGTACAAAAGCTCGAAGGAAAGCCTGCGATCTCTCAACCAGACTAGTTATTGCTTGTTATCCGTTGCGTCCTCCGCGTCCTCTGCGCGAGGCTCCTATTTCCCGCTCCATTCAGGTGCCTGTTTGTTTATGAAGGACTCGATACCGAGTCGGAAATCGTCGCTCTGATAACACTTCTCGATCACGTCGGTAAAATCAATCGACTGCAACTGTTCGTGCAGCCGATGAACTGCTTGTTTGGCCGCCCAGATGGTCAAGGGGGCGTTCTGAGCAATTTCCACTGCGAGTTGGTGAGCGCGGGCTAACACATCTAGCGGCTCGACGACTTCGCTGATTAATCCGGTTGCATACGCTTCGTCCGCACCCATTAACCTGGCGGTTAGCAAGAGCTCTTTAAACCGGCCAGGTCCAACGAGAAAAATCAACCGCGCTGAATTCCGCAGAGACAAACAATTACCCAATGTCTTCGCCATCGGATAACCGAACCGCATATTCTTGGCTCCAATCCGCAAATCGCATGCCGTGACTAACGCTGCTCCTCCACCCGTACACGCGCCGGCGATGGCGGCAATAGTCGGCACCCGGCATCGCTCCACCGTTCCAACCACCCGCTCGATTCTCTCTTCGTATTCAATCCCAGCTTTCCCATCCTTAATCCTCTGCAACAGACCGATGTCGGTCCCGGACGCGAACGCAGATGAATCTACTCCCGCAAATATGATTGCTCTGAGTTCCTCTGTCTCGTTTGCCTCGGCGCACAAATCGTAAACCACTTCGTACATCTCAAAGGTCAAAGCATTCCGCACCTCTGGCCGGTTGAATTTTACCTTCGCGATGCCCTCTTTACGTTCGATGATGATATCAGCCATATCGGTTCAGTAAGCAGTAATCAGTAAACAGTAATCAGTACAGAGGCCGTCGGCCGAAACCATCAGGCACTGATTACTGACTTACTGGGTACTGCTTACTACTTTATCCCTTTCCATATTCGCAATTTCCTGAGTCCTAAATCCGACCTCGGCGAGAATCTCACGGCTATGCTGGCCCAGCACCGGTGCGCGCTCATTAAGCCCGACATCCCTTGAGCCACCAGATCAAAGCCGCCGCGCGCCGCGTACGGACCTGTACGACCAAACCCTGACAACGAGCAGTAGACCAGCCCGGGATTCAGCTTCTCAGCATCTTCGTACCCCAAGCCAAGTCGTTCCATGGTGCCAAGCCGGAAGTTTTCGATCAGAATATCGGTTCTCTCGATCAATTTTTTTACGATCTCAATGCCCTGGGGCGACTTAAGGTCAAACGCGATCCCACGCTTGTTTCCGGTTCAAGATCAAAAAAGCGGCGGATTCGCCCTTAATCCGCGGGGGCACCATTCTCCGGCTATCATCGCCGCCGGCGATCTTCTCTAATTTGATGACTTCCGCCCCCATATCAGCCAGCATCATTCCACAGACTGGGCCGGCCATGACGTGCCCCAGTTCGAGCACCTTAACTCCTTGCAGCGGACCAAAGGCGGCTTCCTGTGTCATACAAAGAGAGTATTCACCACAAAGACACAAAGAACACGAAGGCCAAAGCGCAAAGAAAGAATAATTCCACAACGAGGCCACGAAGGCCCAAAGATGAATCCTTCTACGGGTACTGATGGTTATTCTTTAACTTCGCGGCCTTTGTGGCCTCCCTGTGAAGTTATTCTGTCTTCGGAGCCTCACAGTTCGGTCCAGTTTTGACACTTGGCTCGTCCTTCGTGTGACTTAATTGCATTTCCGGCGCTTAAAGTGCACTTTGTCGACGCTCTTATCATGCCGGAAGTCGATCGCTACAAACAATACGAAGTGCTTCGGCGTGACGATGGCAGCCTTTGGGAATTGGGGCGCGGAGCCATGGGGATCACCTACAAGGCTTACGACACCAATCTGCATTGTCCGGTTGCCTTAAAGATCATTAATTCCACTTACCTGGAAAATGATACTGCCCGGCAAAGGTTTTTGCGAGAAGCCCGGGCCGCGGCCGCGCTCCGGCATCCGAACGTCGCCTCGGTCTTCAATCTAAGCACCGATCAAGATAGCTACTTTTATGTGATGGAGTTCATCGACGGAGAAACCGTCGATGCTTTCGTGAAACGGCGAGGGCGCTTGGAACCGATTGAGGCTTTGAATATCGGGTTGCAGGTGGCCCGCGCATTAGCCGCTGCCGATAGACAACGTTTGGTTCATCGCGACCTGAAGCCGTCTAACTTGATGCTGGTCGATCAGGAAGGCGAATCAGTGGTCAAAGTCATTGATTTTGGGCTGGCTAAGAGCGCTAAAGGCGGAGCCGAAGACACCGGCACCCTTACGGTAGAAGGATTTGTCGGCACCCCGCACTACGCAAGCCCGGAGCAGGTCGAGGAAGCAGAGTTAGATGTCCGTTCTGACATCTATTCGCTCGGCGCCACTCTCTATTACATGATGGCCGGCAAACCACCGTTCTCAGGGTCGGTTGGGCAGATCATGAGCCAACATCTGTATAAGCCGATCGCCTTGGAGCCCCTAACGGATCTACCTCAGTGCGTGATCTCGTTGCTCCAACGAATGTTAGAAAAGGACCGGGAAAAGCGGCCGCAAACGCCTCGCGAACTCCAGAACGCAATAGTGGAGTGCCTCGGAGAGATCCAGGGCGGAATGACTAGCAACGTCGTAGCGACCACTGAGAAAGCCCAGGCGGAACCGGGTACCAGCGTGCCGCAGCCTGAGACCGCGGTACCGATTGAAACCGTGCTACCGGAACTGCCACCCGCAGTCCCACAACCACCGCCCCCGCGGCCGAAGGGGCGGTTATTGACACTAACGATCGCCGCGATTGCACTCATCGGCGCTGGCGTTTACCTTTATTTACAACAGAACCGGAGTCAGAAAGTCGCTACCCAACAAACGGTTGTTCAACCCAGCGCAACGCCGGTCGCTACCCCTAGCCCCACCCCTACCCCAATACAGGAAATCGCGACGCTGTCGATACAGACCGAGCCGCCCAACGCCACGATACTACTGGATAACAAATCGCCAGACTCGCCTCCCAGTACGTTCTCGCACGTTCCTTTCGGGAAGCATCAGCTCTCGGCAACTCTGGATAATTATGAACCGCTAGAACAGGAGATTGAAGTTGGCAGCGGGACGTCATCTGAAGTCCATCTAACCCTTAAACAGAAGCCGAATCGAAGAGAGCTTCTACTGAGCGAAGTTAAGAAGTACGATGAAGGGACACCAGAATTTCTATCAGCTTACGTTCGGCTGGTTCAATTCTTGACGAGCTCTGGTGCCAGTGACGCCCAAGAGGAGACCGCTAAGCTAGGCCAAATCATAGACCATTTTCACAAAAGGACCCCACCCATCACTAAGGATGCCTTTAACCTCTTCTATAAACAGATCGTTTCGGACGCTGCCGACCTAAACATTCTGAGTGCGCTTCTCTGGTTAGCCGATAACGAAAAGGGAACCGAAGCATTTAATGCTTACCAGCGCGCAGCCGATCTCGGTGATTCTTACGCGATGATGAAGCTCGGAAGGGCCTACCTGAGGAAAGCCTCAACCAACGATGAAGCCGAAGGGTTCCGCTGGCTGAACCAGGCATTCAATGCTCCGCATCCGAACCTAGAAGCTGGCGCATATATCGGCGATTGTTATCTTAGCGGAAAAGGAACCAAGCAGGATCTGGCAAAGGCTGAAGAAGTCATCATGCCTTTGGCGAACCAAAAGGTGGTTCCAGCGATGACTTTAGCCGGCCGGATACTGCAATACAAAGCCGACTTACAAAGAGTCGAAGCCGAGAAAACTACCAACCCCCAACAAAAGAAGCTGCTTAACGCTCAGGCAAACGATTGGGACCGGCAAGCAAGAGAATGGTGGGAAAAAGCGGCGGCCAAAGAAGACTGGAACGCCATGGCTCGCGTCGCTCAATGTTATCAGGAAGGCTGGGGCGGCCTGCCAAAAAACGAAGCAGAAGCGGAGAAACGTTACGAGCAGGGCGTTGAGCACGGTAATGTGTTGAGCATGTTCTTCTACGGACTTCTGATCGAGAAGAAACCTGGCCGCCGCGCGGAGGCCGAAGGTCTGATCAGCAAGGCCGCTAGCGCCGGTCTTCCCTCTGCAGAAAAATGGTGCAGCGAGAATAACGTCACCTTCTCTGAGGTTAGATCGGACGAGTAATAGAACGCCGGGAGCGCGCGGGACCGCCGCGAACGTCGGGAACGAACTGCCGTACGAGCAGTGACATCACTGCAACGCTTCACTTCCGTTCCCGTGCGATTCCCGGCGTTTTATTGTCCGACGTATTCCGGATCGAGGCCGCTGACCTTGGCGATACTGCCGACCTGTAACGGGTTGTTAAACTCGTACGCGTAGTCGTCGATCAGCGACTCTCCCTCCAGGGAGAAGCGCATCCTGACTTCTTTTGCGGTTGGTGACGTCTCCTTGCTCCGAACGGTCGGGATCAAGACCGTTTTGATTTTCTTTCTCTTCAGTTCCGCCTTTTTTTCCGGTGTCAGTTGTTTGAAGAAAGCTTTAGCGTTCTGCTCTGCGACCCGGCGTTGATACTCTGTCGCCGTGTGCCGGATGAACATCGTTTGGGTCTGAATGATCCGCAGGGTTGCATTCTCGCCAAACGCAAAAATCTCAGAAATCCCGAAGGTGATGCACAATACCACCGCCGCCACTCTGATAATATGATTTCTCACGGCTAGTACCTTTGTAGAAGAGGCGGCCGTTCAAGGCAAGCCTGGGGAATGAGCGTGTGGGCGTGTCGACCTATGGGCGCATGGGTACTTGAGCGTTTGAGCTCTGGATCACCGCGCAAAAGGGAGAAGGTGCTCCGCAGGAGCAAAATCTTTATAATTCGTGGCCGATGAAAGCTTGCGAAAGCTCCGTAGGAGCGGCATCTACAGAGCGAGCCACAAGGGGATATTAGTCGTGTGACATCGCCAGCAGGTCTGGAATGGCGTTGTTCACTGACGAGGCCTTGCACCCTTAGGCTGCCAACCAGGCGGAAACGATTCTGTGGCAACGCATTTTCCACTGCTATGCAGCTCCTACGGAGATTGCTGGGATTTGATTGTCGATAGCGATAAAGACTTCCCTCCTACGGAGGATGATTCTGCGCAGGCGAAACGTCGAAACTTCAGGGAGCTCGCGCCTGCCCTAGTTCTTACTGTTTCGATCTTGTTAGCGGTCGTATGGTCGCCCTCCCTGTCCGCGGGCGACACGCTCAAAGCCGCCGAAAAAAACATCCTCTCCCCAAACCAGCACCTTGATATCCGAGTCCAAGCTAACGCTTTCGGAAGCGCAAGCCCGGCCGAGATTGAGGCCGTACTGCATTCTTCCGCTTCAGAACTCCTGCGCTACTGTCCACACACTCAGCTTGCCGGAATCGACGTTTATTATCGACCTGATCACCCCGAAATTAACTCCAAGCGAACCCCAGCCGGCCGCATCGCCATGGTGTTGTCAGCCCGCGACACCCATTGGGCCCAGTACAGTTTTCAGTTTGCACACGAGCTCACCCATGCACTTGCGAATTACGCCAATAGCTCGCAACAAACCATACCGGACAGATCTAACGCCAACCTGTGGTTCGAGGAAAGCTTGTGTGAAACGGCATCTCTTTTCTGTCTTCGGGCGATGAGCCGCACCTGGCAGGTTAGTCCTCCCTACCCCGCTTTCCGAGCTTATGCTCCCTGGCTTGGCGACTACGCACAGCAACGCCTTGCGTTGCCGGAACATCGTTTGCCAGCGGGAACATCGTTCGCCGACTGGTTTCGCCAGCACGAACCTGCTTTGCGAAAAGACGCTGGTCACCGTGATTGGAATGCCATTGTCGCCGCGCAGCTTCTCCCCATCTTCGAGGCGGAACCGGCCGGATGGGAAGCGGTGACATTCCTAAACCGCGGTTCATCTAACGGGCAGGCATCGTTGTCCCAGCATTTTACCCAATGGCGCGCTAGTTGTCCGAATCGTCTTCGTCCGTTTGTTAGTAAACTGGCAGCCGTTTTCACCGCTGCTCGCCTCAGAAAAACTATCGATCTTTACCCCATGTGAGCTTGCAGGTAGCTCACCATCCTTGTGATCACGCCCTTCCCGTTTCACCGTTGCCCATCACGCCTCGCTGATTCTGGGATGTCTGCTAATCCTGATTTGCAGTCTTGACAGCAATTCCACCGGGGCGGCTTAGCCCCGTGATGAAGCGGCCTTTAATCGCGGCTCCGGTGGTAGCGTCGTATTCTGCAACAAAGCCGCGGCTTAAGCTATTTGTCACGAAGAGGGTGTTGCCGTACAACGCGAGTCCGCTGGGGAATTCCAGCTCGGTGATGAATTTAGCGGTAATCGCCTTTCCGCTGGTGGCGTTGTATTTGCCCACCGTGTGGCCGCGTTCCACTGCGACGTAGAGGTTGTTGTCCTTGTCCGACACCGCGAGTCCTACGGGACCCAGCAGCCCTGTGATGAAGCTAGCGTTAATCGCCTTTCCTGTAGTGGCGTCGTATTTGCCGATCCTGCCATTAAACTGACCGACGTTAGTCACAAAGAGTATATTGCCCGACACCGCAATTCCCCTGGGGCTGTTCAACCCCGTGATGAAGTCGGCTTTAATCGCCTTTCCCGTGATAGCGTCGTATTTGCCGATCCTTCCATTTAAACGACCGGTGTTAGTCACAAAGAGTACATTGCCCGACACCGCGATTCCCCTGGGGCCGTTCAGCCCCGTGATGAAGTCGGCTTTGATCACCTTTCCCGTGGTGGCGTCGTATTTGCCGATGCTGCCTGAACGACCCGTGTTTGTCACAAAAAGTACATTGCCGGACACCGCGATTCCGGAGGGCGAATCTAGCGCGCCGATAAAGTCGGCGTTGATCGCGCCTCCCGTGCTGGCGTTGAATTCGCTCACAAAACCAAGCCTGACTCCACGTAGGTCGGTGACATAGAGATGTTGTCCTTGGGCGTTTCTTGCCATGGCCCAAAGCGCGGCGATAGCCATCAGGGATGTGTAGAAGCCACGCAAAAGCAGCCTCCAATCTGGGGTGATACTTGTGTTCAAGATTTTGTTCTCTCTGGTGTTTGACGTGAAAGTAAAAACTGGTGCTTGGTTGTTGGGATAGCAGGTCCACCGCGTCTTCGAGATAGTCTCGCGCCTGATCCGGGTCTCAGTCTTGGACCGGTGAGTTCATTAATCGAGCCCTCCTAGGCACACTTGGGGTGATTCCTGCGAGCATGCCACTGAGCGGAGACAATGTCACGAAGGACGGTCCGCCGATTTATCGCAAAAAAGGAAATACTAGAGGACCAACCCAGATAAACTGGCGATCCCCTAGGATAATAAACGAGCCACGCCAACCCGTCAGCGCCATGTAGCGCTCAGATCAGCGAGCAGAGGTCAATACCTTCCGCGGACCAAATCAGTCCCCAAATAACCGCCGATGTGGTCGCGTTATTCTATAAATATTGCGCTCCTACGGAGCTGGGCTGTGCGGCGAAATCCATTGAGCATCTGCCATTGATGAGCCTAAGTTCTCGCCGGCCATGGGATTTGGAGGACCCGAATCCTTTTGTTTCAATTCCGCTCAAATACAAGGTATGCCCTGCAAGATCTGTATTCTTCTGTGCTTTTCGCTTGGGATGTTCTCAAGCGCGACCCGACTACTGGCCGCTCAGGAAGGCGGCTCCACTGTGGCTTTGATTGGCGCTCGGCTAATTGACGGCAGTGGTCAAGCTCCTTTGGAGAACGCTGCTTTGGTAATCCAGGGAGAAACACTCAGCGCAGTCGGACCAGCCGCCTCAGTGAAATTCCCCGACGGCACGGCAGTTATCGATTGCCATGGCCAAACCATTATTCCCGGTCTGATCACAGATCACGCACATGTCGGTCTGGTGGATGGCGTCTCGATTAAACCGGAGAACTACAACCGGCAAAATATCCTTCGGCAGTTGCGCCAGTACGAAGCGTATGGGGTCACATCGGTTGCCGCGCTCGGACTGAACGGCACCATATTTTACGACCTACGCGACGGGCAACACAGCGGCAAGTCTCCCGGCGCCGACCTGTTTGGTGCTTTTCGCGGCGTCGCTGCGCCGTTAGGCGCTCCTCCCGCGGCCATGATTCCGGTCGCTACGGATCAACTCTATCGGCCTGAGACCGCCGAAGAAGCTCGGACCGCGGTCAGGGAGACTGTGGCTGGCCATCCAGATCTCGTAAAAATCTGGGTCGACGATTTGCTCGGAACATCTCCAAAAATGAAGCCGGAGATTTATATGGCCGTCATCGATGAAGCGCATCGCGCCGGCATTCGGGTAGCCGCTCACATTTACTATCTGGAAGATGCCAAAGCGGTACTTCGAGCCGGCGTCGATATCATCGCCCATGGCGTGCGGGACCAACTAGTTGACCAAGAATTCATTGACGAGATGAAAGCTCGCTCGGTCTGGTATATCGCCACGATCAACCTCGACGAATGTTCTTATATCTTCGCGGAACAACCCGCTTGGACAAAAGAGCCTTTCTTTCAAAACGCATTGCAGCCTGCGCTGAAGGCTCAACTGAGTGATCCCGCGTATTTGGAAAAGGCGTCGAAAAGTCCCAGAGTCCCGATCTTTAAGAAAGCGGTCGCAACTAACCAGGCAAACATTAAGACGCTCTACGACGCAGGAGTTAAGGTCGCTTTTGGTACTGATTCCGGAGCGATCCCTCCGCGCATCCCCGGTTTTGCCGAACACCGCGAA
>JAFAZK010000013.1 GCA_019239825.1 Verrucomicrobiota bacterium
TCCTTACTGACCTCAGCAGGGATGACGGCCGGCTCGATTGAAGGAGCCGGCCTTTACTCGCTGGGTTCGAAGTCGCTAACTGTAGGAGCGAATAATTTAAGCACCACGGTCAGCGGCATTATTGCGGATGGCGGAACTAACGGTGGTACGGGCGGCTCACTAGTCAAGGTCGGCACGGGAACACTAGTCCTTTCAGGAACAAACACCTACACGGGCGGCACCACGATCAGCGCTGGAATACTGCAACTTGGGAGTGGCGGCGCGAGCGGATCGATCTTAGGCAACGTCGTTGACAACAGCCTCTTCGCCATCAACCGGTCAGACGTCTTCACTTTTGGCGGTGTCATCTCAGGAACGGGTTTATTCCAGCAGCTCGGCAGTGGCACGATTATCCTCACCGCCACGAACAGTTATGGCGGCGGCACGACGATCAGCCAAGGAACGCTGCAATTGGGCAATGGCGGTACGACGGGTTCGATCCTTGGTAATGTGAACGATAACGCCGTCTTTGCGGTCGATCGATCTGATACCTTCACGTTTTCCGGTAATATCAGCGGCACCGGCAGCTTTCAACAGATTGGATCGGGCACCACCATCTTATCAGGGAACAATACTTATTCAGGCGCCACCACGGTTACCTCCGGTACTTTAACCGCAGGATCGACAACCGGATTCAGCCCGAACTCTGCATTTAGCGTGAACGGCACGCTAAACCTTAACGGGTTCAATAACACCGTCGGTTCACTGGCAGGAAGCGGGAAAATTACAAATGCTTCGACGGCCGCAGCGATATTAAGTGTGGGCAATGATAACACCAGCACCACATTCAGCGGAACAATAGGCGATGGAACGTCGTCCCTGGCCTTGACCAAGATCGGCACTGGGACATTAACCCTGATCGGCGCAAATACATATACCGGTGGCACAACCATAGTGAGAGGTACACTTCGACTCGGGAATGGCGCCGCCGGTGGCAGCATCATCGGTAATGTCACCGATAACGGCACCTTGGCCTTCGACCGCAGCGATGCCTACACTTTTTCAGGTAAGATCACCGGTAGTGGAGGCTTGGTACAGTCCGGCGTCGGGACCCTGACCTTGGCCGGCGACAACACTTACTCCGGCGGCACAGTACTAGATTCAGGCGCCTTAGTGGTCGATAACCGCTCAGCGCTGGGCAAGGGCGACCTGATGGTCAACGGCGGAGTATTAACTTCTGACCCTCAACCCATCAATGTGAAGGGGAATTATTTCCAGAGTCCAAACGGGACGCTCCAGCTTCAAGTCACAGGGGCTAACCCGGGTCAATACAGTTATCTTAACGTTACTGGAGACGCCAGTTTGGGCGGCACTCTGGAGCTGATCAGCCAGAACTTTAAGCCTCAGGCCGGGCAATCCTTAACCCTGATAAAAACCGGCGGAGTTATCACCGGTACCTTCTCACACTTCATTGATCCGTTTACGACTCGTCCCGGACTCAACACGATCGATCTAGTTTATAACCGACAATCCGTTGCGCTCGAATTCTTAAACCTCGCATCAGTTACTGCGCCATCTCAAATCACTACGATTAATTTCTCGTCATTTGCTCAGACCCCAAACCAGTTGGTCGGCGCTCAATTGCTCAACGCCGTAGAACTTGATCCACGCGCGTCGGAGCTGATCAGCTATTTCCTTACTCACCCATTACCGGATATAGCGGCTGAGCTTGATCTCTTCTCGCCCGAAGCGCTCAGCGCCTTTTATGAGATCAGTTTTTCAAACGCGAATATTCAACGTTTGATGCTTGAAAACCGCTTAGATGCGATCCGGGCAAGCAGCAGTTTGCCGAGTTTGGGTGCGAGCTCCGGCGGCAATGCTGGCTTGGGAAAAGGATCCGGGGACGATAAAAACACGAAGAACCCACCGGTGTTGCAGCCGAGCCCTCAATATGCTTTTGCGCTTTGGGCAAGCGGGTTTGGCGATTTTGTCAACCTGAACTCGGATTCCGACGCGCGAGGGTACAGGTTCACCAGTGGCGGATTTGATGTGGGCGTCGACTATCGGTTTCTAGATCATTTTGCGATCGGTGTGGTGGGTAATTATGGGCATACCTGGACTGATCTGCGTCCGGGCACCATTGGAGTGAATAGCGGCCGAGGTGGATTATACGGGGCCTATTTTAACGACGATTTTTATGTCAACGGCGGGATTTTCGGCGGGTACAACACTTATGATACCAGCCGGAGAGGCTTAGGCGGAGACGCTACCGGAAACACCGATGGCGCGGAATGGAGCGCCTTCGTCAGTGGCGGACGGGACTTTCATTTTGGGAACCTGACAATCGGTCCAGCTGCATCCCTGCAATACACCAACGTCTATGTGACCGGCTTCAATGAGACCGGTTCAGCAGCGCCATTACAGGTCCATTCGGATTCAGAAGAATCCCTTCGGACCGATCTGGGTTTTAAAGCCTCCTATGCATGGCAGATCCGTGCCGTGATGGTGGCGCCCTATCTGAAAGCAGCCTGGGAACATGAGTTCAAGTACTCCGCGATACCGGTTACCGCGGGACTGGCCGACGTCCCCGGGCCAGTGGCGACTTTTGTCGGTCCTGCTGAAGGCCATGATAGCGCAGTACTGAGCGCCGGGGTTGCTGTAAATTGGACCCCGAGAGTGTCAACCTATGCTGAGTACGACGGCCAGCTCGGGCGCACACGCTATGACTCAAATGCGATCACTGGCGGCGTGCAAGTAGGTTGGTGAGTGAGGCTAAATAAATCATAGGCTCGCATTCCAGGATTTAACTCTCAATTCAGTACCGTTACTATCCAACCAATGAAACACCTGTTCGTTCTCCTAATTGCGGTGTCAGCTTCCGTGCTGCACGCACAATCACCAAAAGTGGAAGCGGTTATTGCCGAAGGTCAAGACAGCAAACCTGCCACGGCATTTGCACCGGACGCACCAAAGCTATACGCGTTCTTTAGATCTGAAGGCACGCACGCCGGCGACAAGCTCCGCGGCGTCTGGATCGCCGATGATGTAGGCAACGCAGCCCCAAAAGGGACCACAATTGATCAAACCACCTTGACTGCGGATAGCGATAATTTCTACGGCGCGTTCTCGCTCACAAAACCGACCAAAGGTTGGCCCGCAGGCAAGTATCACGTGGACATCATTCTAAACGATAAACTCGCCGTCTCACCCGAGTTCACGATCACAGACGCCACCAAAGAAAAAGAGGATACAGGAGAGAAGGACGGAGATAGTGAAAACAATTAGCGGATATTTTGGTTGATTGCTTGGCGCCGTAGAGCCGCAGCCACACCCAAAGCATTTAACCGCGAATGGACACGAGTTGACGCGAATATAAGGTAACCCGATGAGCAGCGATGCACACAGATAAGGTGTAGTAAAATCACGGAGACGGCTTCTCTAAGAAATCTACCTGCGTACATCTGCAGCTTGCCCGCCATAGCTTTAGCGACCTCTGGTTAATCTGCGGTTGGATCTATTCTTTTTCGTATTCGCGTCCATTCGTGTCCATTCGTGGTTGATTGTTTGGTATTTGGTTGCCGCCATGTCGCGTTGTGTAATCTGCGGATCCAATTTCGGGGCGCTTCGGCTTGTTTTTCCAGAGTTACATGCGACTTCATCTCGGTTGATCGCAGCTGGGCTATCGATCATGGGGGCTCATCCGCCTTTCGGCCGATGAGCGGCTTTCGCTCATCGCTCAGCTATGGGATAGCCTCGAGGGTTCGCGTCCATCTCGGAGGCTCGCGCCAGTGCTTGCGTGTCGATATACTCCCGGATGTTCGTCAGTTTGCGATTTCGAACGGTAATGGCAAAGACCCAATCGTCCTCGAACGTCTTATTCGTAGCTATGATTGTCCCCCTAGCGAAGCCGACGACCAGAACTCGGTCGCCTTGCGCTACGAATTCGGGGGGCTCTGGGTAAGAAGTATCCAATGTGTCGGAAGCCTTCCGAAGCAAATCCGCCAGTCCCGCGTGTCCGCGGTGCGTGCCGGCCAGCGGCCAGTCCTCGCCCGGAATGATCCACTCAATGTCTTCGGCAGACAACGCCAGCAGACCTTGCACATCGCCGCGGCCGAGTGCTGCAAAAAAATCCTTCACAATCTGAACATTCTCTTGTGTGCTCATCGGACCTTCTCCATTTCTCTTACATCGGATTCCGTGGTGTGTGTCATTCAGCTAGGACCAACGCCAAGTTGTTGCAGCATTAAGGAAGCTTCATTGTAGCAGTGAAATGATTTAGTCTTCCCATTCTCTGATGATGTGTTCACTAACATTCATATTAAATCCTTCGTTCAGTTAGTGTCTGCTTGATTAAAAGCTTTCAGCGAGCCTCTGTCCGAAGACGAAGGTTTCTTCTTCGCGTTAAACCTGCGCCATGCCTCCATCGACGGCGAGATCCACGCCGGTGATGTATGAACTTTCATCGGAAGCGAGGAACACGACGGTAGCAGCGATTTCCTCGGGCTTGCCTCTGCGGCCGAGCGGAACTTGCGAGGCGAACTGAGCTGCCGCCTGTTCTACCTGTTCAGCGGTGAGGCCCGCTTTCTCCAAAGCCGGAGTTTCGATTGGGCCGGGACTCATCGAATTCACCCGAATCTTGCGGTCCTTTAGCTCCACCGTCCAGCCGCGAGCGAAGCAGCGCACGGCTGCCTTGCTAGCGGCGTAAGCGGTAAACGCCGAATCTCCCCTTACGTTCGCGACTGAAGAATTCAAGATGATCGAGCCGCCATCTTTAAAGAGGGGAAGAGCCTTCTGCGCCGTGAAGAACGTTCCCTTCACATTTAAGTCGAAGGTTTTGTCGAAATGAGCTTCGGTAGCCGTCTCGAGCGGTGCGACTTCACCCCAGCCGGCATTGGCGAAGAGTACGTCGATGTGACCGTGCTTCTCTTTCACGACGGTAAAAAGACGGTCCAGATCTTCTAAACGCGTTACGTCGCCCACGACTGTCGTGACGTTTCTCCCGATCAAGGCTGCGGCCTCCTTCAACTCTTTCTCTCGTCGGCCAGTTATCACGACGTAGGCGCCTTCTTCCACGAAGCGCTTAGCCGTGGCCAAGCCAATCCCGCTGTTACCACCTGTGATAACAGCAATTTTTCCCGCCAATTTTTGCCGGTTGTTACTGCTCATATGTTTTCTGCTTTGTTTTGTTCCTCGTTAATATTGCCAGCGTAGGTCTTCTTGAGCCTTGCGGAAAATGCTGGTTCGTGATTGCCGTGATGCGAATTTGACATCACCATTTTAAATCGTGCTGGAAAAGCTTCGCTTATTCTTAGTGGTCCTCGAGGAAGGCAGCCTCCGTCGTGCGGCTGACCGTCTGCGCATTTCTCAGTCCGCCATCACGCGACAGATGCAATCACTCGAACTGGATCTCGGTGGGCGCGTTTTGGAACGAACATCGGCCGGGGTGCGTCCCACGAACGGAGGACACGCCCTTGCCGAACGAGCAAAAGCGCTTCTGGCAGATTATGATTCCACCATGGCTGAAGTCCGCCGACTGGTTCGCGGAGAAAGTGAACGATTGCGTATTGGCTATATTGCGTCTGCCGCCCAGGAATATCTTGGGCCGGCTCTGGCCGTGCTGCGGCGCGCTTATCCGAGGCTGAAGGTCAAAATGCTCGATCAAACGCCCGGCGAGATGATTATCGGATTACGGCAAGGTACAATTGATTTAGCATTGACCTTGCACGGTATAGATCTGCTCTCGCGCGATTTCTATGCTCGTAAATTGGCGACTGTTAGGAGCCTTGTTGCTCTTCCCGTCAGCCACCGGTTCGCGAACGAAAGACAGGTGTCTCTTTCACAATTAAAGGGCGAAACGTTCGTGCGGGGATCGGACGATGTGGTGCCCGGATACGCCCAGAGGATCATTCAGTTCTGCCGCAAGTATGGCGGCTTCCGTCCCCGCTTGGCCACCATTGACAAAGCAAATGGTCTTGTGGAGTCTCTCGCCCTGTCAGCGAATGAAGAAGCGATTTCGATTCAACCAGCCTTCATTTCTCACCTGAACGTTCCGAACGTCGTAATGGTTCCCATCGCTGACGCGGGTGCAACCTGGGATTTGTTCGTTGTCTGGCAGCGGGGCAAAATTGCCAGCCCATTGCAGACCTTGCTGAGGGAACTAAACCTGAAGTCTCAATAAATAACCCGCGCGGTGTCGTAAAAACGCCAATCTGGAGTTAGGGATTTCCGCTTAACGGCCTCAAAAAATTGCCGGTAATGGTGACCCAAAGTTGATTCGACACATCAAGGAAACGTGTACATATTTTTGCATTTTATCGACATATTCAGCGGACATGTCGATCCGATAAGCATTTTCTGAGTACGAGGCATTCCGTGCGGATGAACTTTCCCTATTAGATCTAGACCCATTTCCACATTAACACGCGTGTTAAATAAGGTGGAAGAAATCCTGGGCCGTGGCCCGTCTGGAAAACCTTAGAAAAGAATCGACGTGTTCTTACCTTTTAAGCTTTGCCGCTGTAAATCCTTTATTATCAACGACATGGAGGTAAGGGGATTCGAACCCCTGGCCTTCTCATTGCGAACGAGACGCTCTACCAACTGAGCTATACCCCCATCTGAAAAGCCGGACGGCATAGTTAGCTCTTATAGAGATTCGGCGCAAGAAGCTTTTAGGGGACCGGAGATGTTATGGACTCCCCTGGTTTTGACGGTCTTGAGCCGCGCCTTCAGGGCTAAACGCGTTTTATGCTCTGTTCTTTGGGCAGCCGACGGATTATTATGAGTCACGGCTTCGCCGCTGCGACACCTGGCGACCCTGCTGCGTTATGAAAGCCCGCTCGATTGTCGTGGGTACGATTCTAGCCGTGGCAGCTTTTTCCTGCAGAATCAGTACAGGCGCACCTTTGTCGGATACGGTTCAATGCCCATTAACGGTCTTGCATGGCCGTCTCTACCTCCGAGCCGCGCTGCAAGGTCAGGCACAACCGAGTTGGTGGTTGGTCGACACGGGTTCTCCCTGGTCCCTGGTCAATGCGGATCAAGCTCGAGAACTTGGTCAATCTAACCCGGGTACTAGAGGTCAAGTTACTATAAAGGGCGGACGAACCCTCCCGGTCCTGAAGGGCATCGGAATAAATATTGCCGGCCAAGCCATGGGGTCCTTTGATTTCGTAAAATATCCTTTTCTTGGGGCTCTTGATGCGAACCGTAACTCGCACGTTGGCTACGAGAGACCCTTTCACACCGGCGGTGTTCTCGGACTCAATTTCCTTGTCCAACATCAGGCACGGTTCGATTTTCCAGCGCAAAGCCTATTCCTCACCGTCGACAGCGGATCATCAGAAGCCGGGCCCACGAGGTCCGGGGCCTTCACCGCAGTGCCCATCCAATTAACCGCCACGCCTCGGATCGAAGTGTTGGGATTGGTTGGTTCACGACTTTACAGTTTTCTCATCGATACCGGCTCGTACCGGTCCGTGATCGATTGGAAGATCAAGGAAGCAAACCAGATTCCGATCAGGCCAAGCGGCATCCTCTATTTTGGATTGGTCGATAAGATGGTCCCGACCGCGATGGGAGACCTGCAGAATTTCAAACTCGAAACACTGGATGTTAGTAAGAAGTTCGTAGAATTCGCCAGGTTAGCCGGGTCGTTGCTCGGTTTCAGCCATCCTTTTGGCGGGATTATCGGAGAAGATTTTCTCTGGGCTCACCAGGCAAACCTCGATATTGGCGCGCGCACCTTGTACTTAAAGTAAGGACCGGCCAATTACCTGTCACCTTTCGACGCGCCCTGACTTAAGCTTGTCGAAAGTTAATGCTTGCCTGTTTCGAGCCCGTCGAGAAACTCAGGGCAGGCCCATCACTTCTCACGCTTTCCCCTGTCGTACCTTCTCTTTCTTCTCTTCCCGTTCCTCGTTTAGACGACGTAGCTCAGAGGCCAATTGCTTTTGGAGTTGTTCGACCTGATCGAATTTTCCTTTGGCCTGTTCTTGAGCGATCTCGCTCTTTAGCAGCAGCTCTTTTTCGGCAATCTTCGCCGTGTAAACAGAATCGATCTCGGCAATCTGAGCGCGTTGCTCAGCGTTTAGAGGGACAGACGGTGCATCTTTTTGCAAACGCTCCATGGCGAGCTCATAAGCCGATTTCATAGGGTCTCCGAAAACATTGTAGGGCCTTAGCGGATTTTGCAACTAAGGAAGCACTCGGAATCGAACCGAGGAGTGTTGGAGTGGCGGAGTAATGGAGTATTGCAGTAGCTCATCGCTCCATCGCTCCATTACCCCATCACTCCATCCCCCGTCACCCCTTCGTAAACTCTAACTCCTCCCCTTTCGCTTCCGCCGCGATCGTGTCGCCGGCGCTGAACTTCCCTTCCAGCACCGCGAGACTAAGCGGATCCAGCAGCAGGCGCTGGATCACCCGTTTTAATGGACGGGCGCCGTAGACCGGATCATAGCCTTCTTTGGCCAATACATGTTTGGCGCTCTCTTTAAGCGTCAGCTTCAGGCCCTGTTGATGGAGCCGTCGCAGCACCCGAGCCAACTGGATATCCACAATCTTGGTTAGCTCATCTTCAGTTAATCGATCGAAAATGATGATCTCGTCGACCCGGTTCAAAAATTCGGGACGGAAATGGTTGCGCAGCGCTTCCATCACCCGGCGGTTTCGAACTTCTTTATCGGTCGCATCCATGATGAATTGGCTACCGATATTGCTGGTCATAATGATGACCGTGTTCTTGAAGTCGACGGTCCGACCTTGACCATCGGTGATCCGGCCATCGTCCAAGACCTGGAGCAAAACGTTAAAAACATCGGGGTGCGCTTTCTCGATCTCATCGAAGAGCACTACACTGTACGGTTTCCGGCGCACGGCTTCGCTCAGTTGTCCGCCTTCTTCGTAGCCGACATAGCCTGGAGGCGCCCCGACCAGACGGGCCACCGTGTGCTTCTCCATGTATTCACTCATGTCGATGCGGATCATCGCGTTCTCGTCATCAAACAGAAATTCAGCCAGCGCTCGAGCGAGTTCGGTTTTTCCCACGCCGGTCGGACCAAGAAAGATGAAAGAACCGATCGGGCGGTTCTCGTCCTGGAGCCCGGCGCGTGCTCGCCGTACGGCGTTTGAAACCGCTTTGATCGCTTCACGCTGGCCGATAACGCGTTCTCCGAGGCGGTCCTCCATATGCACCAGCTTTTCCCGTTGGCTTTCTTGCAGCCGCGAAACCGGGATCCCGGTCCAACTCGACACCACCTCCGCGATATCTTCCTCGGTGACTTCTTCCTTCAGAATTTGTTTCGACTTCTGGAGCTCGCTCAACCGGCTATTGGCTTCGGCCAGTTGATTGTTCAGTTCGGGCAACCGTCCATACTGAATTTCACTCGCTTTAGCTAAGTCGCCCCGGCGTTGGGCCTGCTCCGATTCCAGTTTGAGGTTCTCAATTTGTTCCTGGAGCTTGCGCGACTGCTCGATGACTTGCTTTTCGTTCTGCCATTGCGCTTTCAGCTGCGCGCTTTGCTCCCGCAAATCAGACAGTTCTTTGTCGAGTCGCTCTAACCGGCGCCGGCTCCCTTCGTCTTTCTCGTTCTTTAACGCCTGGCGTTCCATCTCCCGCTGCATAACTTCGCGCTCGATTTGGTCGATCTCGGTCGGCAAGGAATCGAGCTCGATCTTCAAGCGAGAAGCAGCTTCGTCGACCAAATCCACCGCTTTGTCGGGAAGAAACCGGTCGGAAATATAACGATGACTCAAAGTGGCCGCGGCCACTAAAGCTGCGTCTTGAATTCGAACCCCGTGATGAACCTCATAGCGTTCCTTTAATCCACGCAGGATAGCAATCGTATCTTCTACGCTAGGTTCATCGACCATCACCGGCTGAAACCGGCGTTCGAGAGCAGCATCCTTCTCAATATGCTTCCGGTATTCGTCCAGCGTGGTCGCACCAATGGTCCGCAACTCGCCGCGCGCTAACTGAGGTTTAAGCAGGTTCGAAGCGTCCACGGCGCCCTCGGCGGCACCAGCCCCCACGATGGTATGCAACTCATCGATAAAAAGAATAATTTCTCCCTGTGATTCAGTGACCTCTTTGAGGAACGCTTTCAAACGATCTTCGAACTCACCCCGGAACTTCGCCCCCGCGATCATGGAGCCGAGATCCATCGCTATAATCCGTTTCTTCTTTAGCGAATCCGGCACGTCGCCACTGACGATCCGCCTGGCTAATCCCTCCACTATCGCGGTCTTCCCGACGCCCGGTTCTCCAATCAGGACGGGATTGTTCTTGGTTCTCCGGGAAAGCACCTGCATCACCCGTCTGATTTCCTTATCCCGCCCTATGACCGGATCGATCTTCCCTTTCCGCGCCGCTTCCGTCAGATCGCGTCCATATTTTTCGAGCGTTTGATATTTGCCTTCCGGGTTTTGGTCAGTAACCCGCTGAGCTCCGCGGACGGCCTGCAACGCTTGCATCATCTTGTCCCGGGTGACCCCTTGAGCTCGGAGAATCTTACCTGCCGCACTCGCCGGCGAATCGACCAAAGCCAAAAGAAAATGTTCGACGCTGACATAGTCGTCTTTCAGCTTCGACATCTCTTTCTCGGCCTGATCCAGGGCGTTTCGCAGGTCGGTTCCCAGGGTTTGGCCCGCGTTCCCACCACTAACCTTCGGTCTACGCCCGAGGTCGTCCTCGAGCTGTTGTTCTACCGCGTTCGGCTGAACATTCAGTTTCTCCAGTAGCGGCCGAGCTAACCCATCCGGTTGCCGCAGCAAAGCAAGAAACAGATGCTCCGGAGTCAGTTCCTGGTGCTGCATCCCAGAAGCCAAAGATTGGCTCTCTTGCAGACCCTCTTGCATTTTTGCCGTGAAACGATCGATCCGCATAAAGGGAATCTAACCCGCCTTGTTTAAGAATCTAGGCCGGGACGCGACGAAGGGGCGTTTGGCGGTCGGCGGTCGGCGGTCGGCGTTTGGGGGCTGACGGGATGAGCATATTGTCCCGTAGGGACAGAGTCCGGCCGCGAACGGGCTCCTCGCGAAAAAAAACAAACGTCCGGCAATCGCCTACAATTGCCGGACGTTGAACCACTGAATCCGTGTGCGCGAAGTTATTTCGGCAGAGGAAGCGATAAAACCTGGACGCCGGTTTGCAGGTTGTTCGGTTGGACCTCGTAGTTCGGGTCAGGCTGGATACTCACGACAACGCTCTGTTTAGAGCCGTCCTCCTTGAAATCACTCTTTGAGTCAAGCGCTACCGTGACCGTGGCAGACGAAGCTCCGACGGGAATCGTAACCGACGTCTGGGTATTAGAGGATGACGGATCGGCGCTTGAATTGTCGTTGACGTTCAAAAAGACCTGCAACGCTTGAGAGACGTCGCCGGTGCGCGATACGCGGAATATCCCCTTGAGGCTGCCGGAAGAGGCCACTTGGTCTAA
>JAFAZK010000069.1 GCA_019239825.1 Verrucomicrobiota bacterium
TCATTCGCGTCGATTCGCGGTTTTTTATCGGCGACTGTTCGCGGTTTGCCCTTTGAACGCGTGTTCCCGCGCCAGCATGGCTAGCTTCCGTTCCGTTCCCCATTGGTAACGGCCGAAGTCGCCGCTGGCTCGAATTACCCGATGACACGGAATCAATATCGCCACCGGATTTGCAGCCACAGCCGTCGCCGTCGCGCGCACGGCCGACGGAGTGCCTACTTTCTCCGCCAACGAGTGGTATGGGATCACGAGGCCGGACGGGACATCGATCAGGGCTCGCCATATTTGGAGTCGAAGCGACGATCCTTTCAACAATAGGCCGAGCCGGCGTTTCGGTGCGTCGCCATTCAAGCGGACGTTAATTTCATCGCGAATTTCTGCGACCGCCGCCGGATCATGGCGCAAATCTGCCTCTGGCCAACTATTTCTAAGTTCGATCAACGCCTGCTTGGCGCTCTGCACAAAAGAAAATCGGCAGATCCCGCGCGCAGTCGTCGCTAGAAGAGCCGAGCCAAGGACAGTTTCGACCAGGGCCCAATGGATCTGGAGCCCGCCCGAATTCTTAAATTCTCCGGGCGTCATGTGATCTACCGTCAGGAAAAGGTCGTGTAACCGGGAGGGGCCAGAAAGCCCGACAGATGCGGCTGTGGCTAACAGCGAATTAGACTCTCGCAGGAGCGCTTTGGCGTTCGTCAAAGTGATGAACTGCACAAACTCTTTGGGCGTTAAACCCACGAATTCAACAAACAGACGATGAAAATGGAACTCGCTCATCCCCAATTCCCGAGCTACTTCAGCCAACGCTGGTTGATCTTCGGAGCGGCTAACCAGCAGCTGAATCGCCCGCTCCATTTTTCCGAAATGAGAAGACGGATTTTTCATTCTGCTTATGGAGGCATCCAAACCGGCAGACGCTCGATTTTCTTTGGACTGGCTGGATTCGGTCATAGTCGACGCTATCAGCCCATAGCAACTAACCGACCCGTTTCTTGCTATAACTGGATCCGGTGGAAGAAGTAACTACCAAGCGCTAAGAACAGAATCGCGGCAAAGCCCAGAACAGCAAAATCTGTGAGCAGGCCGAAGTGAGAGGATCCTAAAAAAGCAGCCCGGAGACCATCGATTCCGTAGGCGAGTGGATCAATTCTCGCGATCGCTTCCAAAACCGGCGGAGCATTCCGCAACGGGTAAAGCGCCCCCGAAAGGAAGTAGATCGGCATCACCAAGAAATTCATCACCAGCTGAAATCCCTGGAAATCCGACAGTAGCGACGCAATCGCGGTCCCGAGTGCGGTAAATGAGAACCCGATCAAAACCATAAAAGTGAACGCAACCGGGACGAACGTCCAATTGACCGGCCGAAATCCCGCAACGACGCAAACGATTACCACGATCAGACCTTGGATCACAGCGACAGTTGTCCCTCCAAATGTCCGGCCGAGCATGATCATGACTCTTGGCACTGGCGCGACCATGGTCTCCTTGAGAAACCCAAACTGCCGGTCCCAGATCAGCTCGATCCCGTTGAACATCGCAGTGAAAAGAATCGTCATCCCGACCACGCCTGGAGCCAGAAATTGCAAATAGCTGCCCTCACCGGCTTTCTGGAAGATCGGCCCGAATCCAAACCCGAGTGCGATCAAATACAGGACAGGTTGGCCTAGAGAAGACACGATCCGCGAACGCGATCGCACGTACCGTTTCAACTGTCGGATCCAGAGTATGTAAATGGAGCTCACTGGAATTTAAAACTCACGCAAAGGCGCAAAGGCGCAAAGAAAAGACAGGTAGAAACTGGGTCAATTGGAAGGGCGTCAATTGGTATCTGCTTCGTTCCGCAAAATCGCTCAACCGATTTAGATTTCCTCCGAATCTGTCTTTTCTTTGCGCCTTTGCGTCTTTGCGTGAGATTTTTTCTGCGTCACCTGCGGAACATCTTTGCCATGTTTCGCATATGGTCGAGCGAAGAAACTTCTTCTTCCCGAATCGCCGATCCGGTCAAACTAAGGAAAGCTTGCTCAAGGGACTCCGAGCTCGTGGCTGATTTCAGCTCCGCGGCGGTCCCCTCAGCGATGATGCGGCCGTGATCGATGATCGCGATCCTATCCGCAACTCGTTCCGCCTCTTCCATGTAATGAGTGGTCAAGAAGACAGTGACTTGCTCGTCTTGGTTGAGTACTCTGACTTGAGACCAGAGCTGATGCCGCGTTTGCGGATCTAGTCCCAGAGTTGGTTCATCAAGAAAGATGATCTTGGGCGTATGCAGCAAGCAACGCGCGATCTCTAAACGGCGCCGCATACCGCCGGAAAATTCTTTAACGAAGGAATCTCTGCGTTCCCAAAGGCCAAAGACATTCAATAGGCGAGGAATGCGTTCCCGCCGAACGCGCTTTGGCACATGATAGAAAACGCCGTGAAACTCGATATTCTCATAAGCAGTGAGTTCCGTATCCAGACTCGGATCCTGGAACACAATCCCGATCTGTTTGCGCACCTGATTGGCGTGCTTTGCCGGATCAAGACCATCGATCTGCACCGACCCGCTGGTTGGTGACAGCAAAGTTGTTAACATCTTAATCGTGGTGCTCTTTCCCGCTCCGTTTGGGCCCAGGAAAGCAAAAATCTCCCCTTTCTTAACGTTAAACGTAACGTCTTGAACGGCAGGAAAATCCCCAAAACGCTTAGTCAAATTCTGGACTGAGATCATCATCCCCTCGCCGTGAAGCTCTAAGATGTCGCGCCGAGAACGTCAAACGGGGAGGGGTTAGGAGAGGCGTCGCTCCGCAAATCGTCCTCGTATTCGTCGTCATCCTCCCGACTTCGCCTCGTCGTTAGACTCCGAGAGGCTTCGTAGGGCAAGCCGGGAGGCTAGCTCCCAAAAAAAAATGCTCCCGAGCTAAACACCCCGGGAGCAAATTCTTTGTTAAGTTAAATAGGGCAATGGATCACCGATGTCCGCCGTGCCAACCTCCATGCCAGCCACCGTGCCAACCGCCGCGCCAGCCACCCCAACCGCCACGCCACCCCCAGCCGCCACGCCAGCCCCAGCCACCATGCCAGTAGCCCCAATAAGGACGTCCCCAGCCCCAACCGCCGTACCAATATGGATAATACGCAGGACCGTAATAAGGACCTCCGTAATACGCAGGGGCGACCGCAACAGCTACGCCCGCGTCAGCTTTTGTGGACACAAAGCAAAAAAGACCGGCGACAGCGAGGATCAATAATAGAAACCTCTTCATCAATTTACTCCTCTTATTTCAACGCAAATATAACATTACACATGCCTGCGGGCGAGGGCTTAGCCTCGACCGTACAGGCGGGCCACTTAATCAGACGCGACCGATGACGCCATAGTTACAGGCGGGCAACCCGGGGGTTTGCCTTCGACCTGCCGAAAAACTCATTTCCACTTGACGCCCCAGGCAGAGAACAGCATCTTCTCGCTCTTTTCCAAAAGGGGTCCTTATGTCTAGAGTCTGCAGCATCACCGGCGCGAAACCCACGAAGGGACATGTCATCCATCGTCGTGGTATGGCCAAGAAAAAGGGCGGGGTGGGTCAACATGTCACCGCCAACACACCACGGCTTTTCGTTCCGAATCTTAAGACTCGGCGGATCTGGGTGCCTGAGCTCGATCGTTTCGTTACGGTGAAGTTGAGTGCACGAGCGCTCAAAACCATCGCCAAGAACGGTGCCTATCAGACGCTCAAAGCAGCCGGCTTAGTTTGAGTTTTCTATCCACCGCCTGCATCGTTCATCCCGAGGTCTAAAGGAGGAACGATACAGGCTATGGACAAGAGAAAAATCATTCCGGTAAGCGTCTTGACCGGGTTCCTGGGAGCCGGAAAGACGACGCTCGTAAATCACATTCTCCGAGAGCAATCGGAATACAAATTCGGTCTAATCATCAACGAGATCGGAGAGATTGGCATCGATGGCCAACTAGTCCAGACCGAGACCGAAGATGTAGTCGAGATGAGCAACGGTTGTATCTGTTGCACCATCAGAAAAGACCTGGTTAAAGGCATTCAAAAATTGCTCAAAAGAACCGATCTGGACTATATCCTGATCGAGACCACCGGGATTGCCGACCCCGGTCCCGTAGCGCAAACTTTTCTGAACGTCCCCCAACTTCAACAATACGCGCGTCTCGATTCGATCATCACCCTGGTCGACGCAGAGAACATCCTCCAACAACTAGAGGAAACGGCGGTCGCGAAAGAGCAGATTGCCCTCGCGGACTTTATTCTGTTAAACAAGACGGATCTGGTTAGCCGCCAGGAACTTACAGTGCTGGAAGAGTCGTTAACGGCGATCAATCCGTTCGCGCGGATTTTCCGGACGGAGCAATCAAAGGTGAATTTGAAGGAGTTGCTCGATGTCGAAGTCTTCAACCTTGATCATAAGCTCTCTGTAGATCCGGAATTTTTAAACGAGCTGAAGAACGGCGATCATTCCGACATCAATTCCTTCTCGTTCAAGTTCGATCGGCCATTCCAAATCGAAGAGTTTGATACGCAGCTGCAGTCGATCTGCGAAGGAAGCCAGGTTTATCGGGCTAAAGGAATCATCTGGGTCAGCGGTAACCCGCGACGCGCGGTGTTCCATGGGGTTAACAACCGGTTCACGATCTATTGGGATCGGCTCTGGGAAAAGGAAGAACCGCGTTTCAGCCAACTCGTCTTTATCGGCAAGGATTTGAAACAAGAAACCTTCGCGCAGAAGCTCGAAGAGTGTTTGGCCAAGTAGTTGGAGCGAAACGGCCTCTTATTTGGTGGGGCGAGGCTCCGGAATAGCTGCAGAGGGAGAGCGGCGGGAGAGGGCAATTCGTTGGTCTATCGGGTGCGACGCCTTAAACCTGCCGAGCCGTGGCAGGTGGCTACCCACGGCTCGGCAGCTCTTAGGCGTTTCGCTCTTTAGACCAACGACACATTCAGTCGCGCTGCGAGGGTCAGCAGCTATTCCGGAGCCTCGCCCCACCAAATTGACGAAGCCCCTACCCTTCCGGCTTCGCCGTCTCGTGCTGGGCCTCGATCAAAGCCAAGTCGGCATCGACCATGATGCGAACGAGTTCTTCAAACCTGACCTGCGGCTCCCAGTTCAACATCTTTTTCGCTTTGGTCGCGTCCCCGATCAGCAAGTCAACCTCGGCCGGGCGCTCATACCTCTGGTCGTGTTTGACAAACTCTTTCCAGTCCAGGCCAACCCGCTCAAAAGCGACCTCTACAAATTCCCGGACGCTGTGGGTCTCGTTTGTTGCCAAGATGTAATCGTCGGGACGATCTTGCTGGAGCATCAACCACATTCCCTGGACGTATTCAGGCGCGTATCCCCAATCGCGTCTGGCATCGAGGTTCCCAAGATACAACTCCTTATCTAAGCCGCATTTAATTCGAGCAACTGCCCGCGAGATCTTTCGGGTTACAAAAGTCTCCCCTCGCCGAGGGCTCTCGTGATTAAAAAGGATCCCGTTACTGGCATGTAACGCGTAGCTTTCCCGATAGTTGACGGTAGCCCAGTAAGAAAAAACCTTGGCGACGCCATACGGACTACGCGGCCAAAATGGCGTTCTCTCCGTTTGGGGCACCTCCTGCACTTTGCCAAACATCTCGCTGCTAGAAGCCTGATAAAAACGGGGTTTAACACCAGCTTCACGAACGGCCTCTAGAATACGGATCGTTCCTATCCCCGTAACATCCGCTGTGTACTCTGGGATGTCGAAGCTGACGCGAACATGGCTCTGAGCACCCAAATGATAGATCTCATCCGGCTGCAAACTATAGAGCAGTTTTACCAAGTGCACCGAATCTGCCAAATCGCCGTAATGTAGAAATAACCGGACCCCGTGCACATGAGGATCCTGGTAGAGATGGTCGATCCGTGCGGTGTTGAAGGTGCTGGCCCGACGAATGATTCCGTGAACCTCGTACCCTTTGCCGAGTAAAAAATCCGCCAGGTACGAACCGTCTTGGCCAGTGATTCCAGTGATTAAAGCGCGTTTCACTAAGTATTTGCCTCTGTACTATTCTATTCCGGGAATTTCGGGCGCCAGATCGTGCAGGATCCGTCTTTGATGCCCAATGATCCCTGCGATCGCTTGTTGACCGACAGCCAACATCCCGGAAAGATCAGTTCCAGAAAAGGTCGCTTCTTCGCCCGTCCCTTGAATCTCAATAAATTCTCCGCGGTGAGTCATTACCAAATTAAGGTCAACGGCGGCTCTTTTATCTTCCTCGTAATCCAAGTCAACAAATACTTTACCGTCCACCATCCCGACACTGACGGCAGCCACCAGGGAACGCAAAGGCCATTGTTGCAAGGTGCCGGCCGCCAGCATTTTGGCAAAGGCGAGTGCAGTTGCTACGGTTGCCCCTGAAATAGCTGCGGTGCGAGTTCCCCCATCGGCCTGCAACACATCGCAGTCGATCCAAAGTGTGCGCTGACCGAGCAAATCTAGATCGATTGCCGCTCTGAGAGAGCGCCCAATCAGCCGTTGAATCTCAACCCCACGGCCGTCCAGCTTTCCCTTTGAAATATCTCGTGGCCGGCGGGTAAGGGTCGAATAAGGGAGCATCGAATATTCTGCCGTAATCCAACCTCCAGAAACGTTCTGCTCCTTCATCCAGCGGGGCACAGTCTCCTCGAGGCAAACTGCGCAAATCACCTGCGTATTGCCCGTCGAGACCAAAACCGATCCATGAGCGTGGGGAGCGATATTTGGAACGATTTTGAATGAACGTGCCTGATCCGGAGCTCGATCCTCAGATCTTGGAGTTACCGTGGCAGCCTGCTGTTCATCCATAGCGCGAAGCGGGCAACCATAGGGGCAGGAGTTCAGGAGTTCAAGAATTTCGGGCGTTCAGAAGCTCGCTATCGACCCGCTTTGGCCATGTCATTCTCCGGCAGAGGCGCCTTTGTCTGGAATTTTGCGACTCGCCCTATCCTGAACTCCTTGAACTCCTTGAACTCCTCTCCTATGGTTCGCAGTCTCCCGCTAATGGAAGTAACCGTTCAGGTCCCGGCATCGACAACCAATCTCGGTCCTGGGTTTGATTGCCTTGGTGTGGCCTTACAATTATGGAACCAGACCCGGGTCAGCCGCGTCAATGGTTCAGGCCCGTCAGCTAGCCCCCGCCCCAAGATGGTCGATGAAGCCGCCCACGCCTTTTTCTCGCATTCGACGATGTCTCCTTTCGAATTTGATTGGAGCCTGCAAGGAGACGTGCCTCCAGCGCGAGGTCTGGGCAGCAGTGTTACTTTGCGGTTAGGCGTACTCTTGGGACTCAACCGGCTAGCCGGCAATGTTTATTCGACATCGGAGATCAGGCAACTTTGTGACCATTTGGAAGGTCACCCCGACAACACCGCGGCCGCACTGCACGGTGGGTTCACCGTGGTCAATGCTCGCAGACGCGTCGTCCAACGTTTTGATGTATCGGCAGATCTCCATTTTGTGTTATTCATTCCGGACTTCGAAGTAGCCACTTCGGAGGCCAGGAAAGTATTGCCCGCAACCTATCCGAGGACCGATATCGTGGAGAATCTCGCTAATGTCGCGCTGATCGCCGCTGCATTTGCCAGTCAGGATTACGAATCTCTCCACGATGCGTTCAACGACCGCTTGCACGAACCGTACCGTGAGCCGTTGGTCCCGATATTGCGCGACTTGGTGCGCGCCGGTCAAAAGGCG
>JAFAZK010000286.1 GCA_019239825.1 Verrucomicrobiota bacterium
TCACTGGTCGCATTGTGGCGGTGACCTGGATGCTTATCAGCCTCGTGCTGGTTTCGATATTTACGGCGACGATGGCATCCTTGCTAACCGCGGAAAAACTCGGCCGGGAAAAAGTGATCCAGGGGCCTCAGGATCTGAAAGGCTTAACTATCGGAACCGGAGCAGATACCACGGCGCTGGCGTATGTGAAGGCAAATCACCTGAAGTTCCGGGTCTTACCAGGGGAACAACTGTTACCGTCTCTGAAAAGTGGCAAGATTGATGCGGTGATCAACGATGGGCCGATCTTGTCCTATGAGGTTCATTCTCGATATCCAGACGAATTGGTCGTCCTGCCTATCCATTTGGACGAAGAATTTTACGGATTTTGTGTCAAGGAGGGGAGCAGTTTGCGGGAGCCTATCAATCGTTCTCTACTCGAAAGATTAGCCCAACCCGAGTGGCACGAGATTCTCCGACAGTACTTCGGTGAGTATCAATAGAGGAGCGATCTTATTTGATTTCGTGGTAAAAGCTCCCTAAGCGTATGTGCCTCCCTTAGACGAGCGCGCTGTGGTCACCGTGTATTTTTAAGGTAAGGGACGCTCGGAAAAGCGGAGAGCGAATTACCCGAAAACTTTGTCTCCCCCAAGAACTCATGTGGCAACAAAACTATACCCCGATCGGGGATAATCTCCTGGCCTCCGCATTAGTGGCGGCGCTTCCAATTTTTACGATTCTGATTTTGTTGGGTGTCCTCCGCCGTCCCGCTTGGCTGGCGGCGGTATCTGCAGTCGTGGTAGCACTGCTGGTGGCTCTGCTGGCTTACCATATGCCCCCGGCTTTGGCTGTGAGCGCCACTCTGTTTGGCGCGGCCTTCGGCCTCTTTCCGATCTGGTGGGTAGTCTTTGCCGCAATCTTTCTGTTCCGGATTGTTGAAGAGACTGGCCAGTTCGAGGTCATTAAGAACTCCGTTGTCCAGCTAACCAACGACCAGCGTCTACAGCTCCTGCTGATCGGATTCACGTTTGGCGCTTTCATGGAAGGCGCAGCTGGGTTTGGCGCCCCGGTCGCAGTCGCTGCTGCCATGCTGGCTGGGCTGGGCTTTGCTCGCTTTGAAGCAGCAACTCTTTGTTTGATCGCCAATACCTCGCCGGTCGCTTTTGGTTCAATTGGGATCCCGATTGTAACCTTAGCTGCTACGACCCAGTTGGGAGTGTTGGGGTTAAGCGCGCAGGCCGGCCGGCTGTGCGCGCCGATCTCCCTGATCCTCCCATGTTACCTGGTGCTAACACTGGGCGGTCCCAAGGCTCTGCGCGGGGTATTGCCCGCAGCCGCGGTTTGCGGTGTGGTATATGCAGCCGTCCAGTTTCTCGTTTCAAACTACATGGGGCCCTGGTTGACGGATATCCTGGGATCGATGCTGGCCATGATTGCTTTGCTGAGCTTGCTGCGAGTATGGAAACCCAAGGATTCGGATCAATATTGTTTGGCGGGCGAGAACCCGGGCGCTAGTAAGCCGATGGCAAAGTTAAGCGCGGCTCAGATAATGTTGGCCTGGTTGCCGTATTTGCTCCTGGTTGTGATCGTGATTCTATGGGGGATTCCCGCGGTTCACGACTGGCTGGAACTGGTGACGATTAAGGTTCCTTGGCCCGGTTTACACAACCTGATTCAACGCATGCCACCGGTGGTAACCAAAGCCACCAATTATGCGGCAACCTACAATGTCAATTATTTGAGCGCTGCGGGTAGTGCGGTATTTCTCGCGGCCCTGCTTTCGGCGATCAGTCTCAAGGTATCTCCGGGAAGGTTCGTGATCATTTTAGGCAAGACCCTGAGGCAGCTCGGAGTCCCGGCTCTGACTTTTGCCTTGGTCCTGGCGCTGGCGTTGTTGATGAATTATTCCGGTGCGACGGCCACTTTAGGTTTGGCCTTTGCGGCTAGCGGTAGCCTGTTTCCTGTATTCAGTGTTTTACTGGGTTGGGTCGGCGTTTTCCTAACCGGGAGCGACACTTCGTCCAACGCGTTATTCGGTAATTTGCAGGTTATTACCGCGAATACACTTCATCTCGACCCGACGCTGATGGCGGCTGCTAACAGTGCGGGCGGAGTGATGGGAAAAATGATCAGCCTGCAAAGCATAGCCGTCGCTGTGGCTGCGACCGGAATGAAAACTACGGACGAACCTCGGCTGTTTCGCAAGGTGATTGGTCACAGCCTTCTGCTGGTTGCCCTTGTTGCCGTGTTGAACGTGATCTACTCGGCGCTGTCGAGGACGTAGTTGTGGGGTGGAGCCCTAATTTGAAGGGGCGAGGCTCCCGAACGACCTCATAGTTTTGACGAGCCACTGGCATTGGAGGATCTGGCCGCGCTAGGCCGATAGGCGTGCCGAGCCGCGGGTCTGTCGTGCCGCAGTGAGTGATGTTGAAGCCAGTTCATTCGATAGACGCATCTCGAAAACTCCGAGACTTGCGACACGCCAGACCGCGGCGCGGCGCGCCTATCGGTCTAGCCGGACGTTGGGTTTAGCGCGCTGGCGGCTTCGTAAAAATCACATTTTGTTCCGGAGCCTCGCCCACCAAGTACATCGCCCAATCGCCGTTTCGCCTACGCTTGGTCTCGAGTCAAATTCGAGGCCACCGCGAAGTCTTGTTGGGACCAGCCTTTGGCGTCGGCTTCGGTCAGCAGCTCGTTGACGGCTTCTGCTAGCGGAAGCTGCACGCCGAGACTTTTGGCCAGGCCGAGAGCCAGACGTGAATCTTTCAACATGTTCATCAACGAGAAATTGGGATCGAACTCTCGAGCGATGATCGGTTTCAGCTTGAAATCGCTGACCCCGGAGCGGCAAGCGTTGTTTTCAATGGCGGTAACTAATTCGTGGGGATCAATCCCGGCGCGTTCTGTGATCGTCAGAGCCTCGGTCAGCGCTTGAACGATCGCGGCTGTAACCATGTTAGTTGCGATTTTGATAAGGCTGGCATCTCCAAAACGACTGAAATAAACGAGCCCTTTGCGTGAAGCTTCCAAAACAGGTTCTGCGCGCTGCAGGTCAGCCTTGTCGCCCGCGAGATAGTACACAAGCTGGCCGTTCTCTGCGGCTCCTTTGCTTCCGGTGAATGGAGCATCGATCAGGTGTGCGCCGGTCGACTTGACCGCGTCTCTTGCCTTTTGCACGGTCTCCGGAGAGATGGTGGAATGGATCAAGATCAGATGATCCGATGTCAGCGCGGTGCGCAGCGCCGCCAGCGTTTCGAGAACCGCAGCATCATTAGAAACAAAGACTTGAATGATTTGGGCGGCTTTCCCTACCTCTGCCGGTGAACCCACAAAATTTGGTTCGGCCTTTGGCGTACGGTTCCACACATAGACCTCGAATCCTTTCTTTCGCAGATTCTTGGCGACCCGCGACCCTATGATCCCGAGCCCAATTACGCCTACTCGAATTGGAGTACTCATGAAAGAAATCTACGTGGCCTGATGAGGGTTTCTAGGTGTTCTTTCGAGTCAGTCGCTCTTAATCCTTCAGGGTGCACTACTTGTAGCAAAACGTTCCTCGGCCTGGGAAAGGAAGTAATCAGTAATCAGTAATCAGTATCTCGGTGATCAGTCCAGACGTCTAAACAGCGAATCAATTGCCGGTCACTGATTACTGACACACTGATTACTTTATTGTTCGGAAACGACCGAACGTTGATGAGAGTGATTCTCATAAGGCCCCATGCCCTTGTGTCGATGCTTGTGCCGTGTTTGTTAACCATTGTTTGTTCGGCTTTGGTAGCTGGGACTGAAGACCTGGAGACGGGTGGATTTCTGCACGAAGCAGTGGGGATGAAATTGTCCTCGATTGAACTCGAGGGGTTTCGGGGCCGCCAGGACGTCAGTAGGGATTGAATTTTGCAAGGATGTTCTATGCAGCGCAAACCAGATCCCTTGTCCGCTCCGTGTTCTACGGCTTCTGAAGAAACAGGTTCCTCCAGGCGCCGTTTTATTTCTCAGTTAGCGGCTTTATCTGCCGGCCTGAGCGTAGTCACTCCCATTTCCCGCGGGGTTGCCGAGACAACCCAGTCAACGCGTGGACCGGATCAAACTCCGGGAGAAGGCGCCCTTGTTGACATCATTCTCCGCGTAAATGGAACCGCTCGAAAACTGCGGGTCGATCCGCGGGTAACTTTGCTAGATGCGCTCCGGGAGCGGCTTGATCTTCCAGGCACCAAGAAAGGTTGTGACCAAGGCGCCTGCGGCGCGTGCACCGTGTTGTTAGATGGCACTCGCGTGGTTTCCTGCTTAACGCTCGCGGTAATGGCACAAGGAAAAGAGATTACGACGATCGAAGGCTTAGCTCAGGGTGATCAGTTGCACCCAGTTCAAGCCGCTTTCATTACCTGTGACGGATTCCAGTGCGGATACTGTACTCCGGGCCAAATCATGTCGGCTGTCGGTTGTATCCGAGAAGGCCATACGAAGTCAGACACGCAGATTCGAGAATTCATGTCGGGTAATATTTGTCGATGTGGCGCTTATCCGAACATCGTGGATGCGATCAAGTTAGCGGCGGCGCAAGGAAAGGAGTCTATCTGAGCCATGAAAGCTTTTTCGTACAAGTTGGCTGGATCGACTGACGAAGCGATCGGCACGGGAACACAAAGCGCCTTTATTGCCGGTGGCACCAATCTCGTCGACCTGATGAAGATCGATGTGATGGATCCCAAAGAACTGGTGGATATCAACCAGTTGCCGATGCGGGGAGTCACCATTGATAACGGCGTACTAAGGATCGGGGCTTTAGAGAAAATGGCATATGTCGCCGAACAATCGGAGGTGGTTCAGAATTTTCCGGTCATTTCGCAAGCTTTGCTAAAAAGCGCATCGGCCCAACTTCGGAACATGGCGTCGATTGGGGGTAATCTTATGCAACGAACGCGCTGCGCTTACTTTCGAGATGTCGTTATGCCATGTAACAAGCGCGTCGCCGGGAGCGGTTGCCCCGCGTTTGCCGGAGAAAATCGGATGCATGCGATCCTGGGAGTCAGTAATGCTTGTTGCGCCACGCATCCAAGCGACTTGGCGGTCGCATTAGTTGCACTTGACGCCAGCATCAATCTTCAGGGTCCGAAAGGAATCCGATCGATCAAGTTGGAGGATTTTTATCTGTTGCCGGAGGACAATCCCGGTCGTGAGCATGCCATTGAACCGGGCGAGCTGATCACTGGAGTCACGGTTCCGCATACGAATTGGTATCGGCGATCTGCGTATCTCAAGATTCGTGACCGGGAGTCTTACGAATTCGCGCTTTGTTCGGCCGCAGTGGCTCTCGATATGGACGGGCTTAACATTCGCGATGCACGAATTGCCGCTGGCGGAGTAGGGACGAAGCCTTGGAGGTTACCGGAAGTAGCCCAGGCGTTGATCGGGAAACGAGTGAGTCAAGGAACCTTTGAACAGGCGGCAGAGATCGCAACCAAGGGCGCGCGGCCATTAAGTCAAAACAGTTTCAAGCTAACTTTGCTGAAGCGTACGCTTACTCGCGCACTAGTGCATGTAGGAGGAGGTGTAGCATGAACAACCTCGGCCAATCGATCGATCGAGTTGATGGTAAGTTGAAGGTAACCGGCCGCGCCCGTTATTCGGGGGATCATTCGCTTCCTGGGCTGTGTTACGGTTACCTGCTGCAGAGCTCGATTGCGAAAGGAAAGATCCAATCGATGGATGTTTCCGCGGCTAAAAGCAGCCCGGGTGTAATCGCTATCTTTACGCCGTTCAATCCAGTCAAAATCTATTCTCCGGCTCAAGCTGGGGAAGAAGGCATGATTTCGGGAGACGTGATTCCGTTGTTGCAGGATCCGACCGTCGATTACTTCGGTCAGACGATCGGCTTCGTGGTTGCAGAAACTTTCGAACAGGCCCGAGACGCAGCGCGCCTGGTGAAAACGGAATATCAAATGGAACCGGCAATCGTTGAGTTACAAGCCGGCCTAGGCCAAGCATACGCCCCGAAATCCGTCAGCGGTATGGGTGCTACGGTATCCATCCTCGGTGACGGTGTAACCTCAATTGATGAGGCTCTGCGCAGCGCCCAGGTTTTGGTTTCGGCGACGTACAACAGCCCGATCGAACACCATAATCCGATGGAGACGCATGCAACGACGGCGATGTGGAATGGCGATCAGCTGACGATCTACGACGCCACTCAATGGGTTCAAGGTCAGCAACGTAACCTGGCTGCGGTATTGGGTGTCGATGAAGCCAACGTGCGCGTCCTTTGCCCCTTTGTGGGCGGTGGCTTTGGCTGTAAAGGATCGATGTGGATGCATTCGCCGCTTACCGCTGCGGCGGCGCGGGTGTTGAACCGGCCGGTCAAAACCGTTCTGACTCGAGAACAGATGTATACCGGCGTTGGGCATCGGCCCAGCGTCAGACAGATAGTGACTTTGGGAGCCACAACCCAAGGCGAGTTGACGGCGGTGAAACACGAGGCGTTCTCTTCCTGTTCCCGGGTAAAGTTCTTCGCCGAGGCTGCTGCCCATCGGACTTCGCTAGCACTCTACAAGTCGCCAAATATCCTGGTAACGCACGAGGTTGTCCCTCTTGATTTCGCACCCGGCACATTTATGCGGGCACCGGGGGTCGCACCCGGCATGTTCGCGTTGGAGTCGGCCATGGACGAACTGGCGGTGAAGCTTGGCGTGGATCCGGTTGAGCTTCGCCTGCGAAATTATGCCACCGTCGAGCCGGTCCATAAATTGCCGTGGTCATCGAAGCATCTAGACCAATGCTATCGTGTCGGGGCCGACAGGTTTGGCTGGTCCCGCCGGAACCCGGAACCAAAATCGACCCGGGACGGAGATTGGTTGATTGGACATGGAATGGCGACCGCTTTGTATCCCGCCCATCGGAGCTATGCGGAGGTAAAGGTGAGGTTTCAAAGCGACGGAAATGTTTCGGTATCCTCTGCTACCCACGATCTTGGCACCGGTATGTACACGGTGTTAGCGATTGTCGCCTCCGAGGCCCTCGGTATCCCGGTGGAGCGGATACGGCCGGTCTTAGGAGATTCAGGACTAACGCCTGCTCCGGTCGCTGGTGGGTCGCAGTCAACCGCAAGTGTTTCTCCTGCAGTGGTAGCGGCGGTTGATTCAGCTATTAAAAAGCTGATTTCCCTGGCCGTGAGCAGCACAAAATCCCCATTTTCAGGGATGAAGGTCAGTGACGTTTCGTATGCCAACGGCGTGCTTCAGGCGGGTGGTAAATCGGTTTCTTTTGAGAGTGTCCTGTCGGGCTTGGATCGTTCAGCGGTCGAGGGCTCCGGAACTGCTTCTCCAGGCGAAGAAGAACATAAGTACGGTTTTCTTTCCTTCGGAGCGCAATTCTGTGAGGTGCGAGTAAATCAGTGGACGAGCGAAGCCAGGGTAACGCGTTTCACCAGCGTGATGGACGTCGGTACTGTAGTGAACCAAAAGACCGCTCGTAGTCAGGTGATAGGCGGCATTGTTTTCGGTATTGGCATGGGGTTGCTCGAGGCGACTAAGGTCGACCCCAACAGTGGTTGGATCGCAAACCGCAACTTGGCCGAGTACTTGGTTCCGACGAATGCTGATGTCCCTCACATTGACGTGGAGTTTCTGAATATCCCCGACACCACGTTTAACTCGCTCGGCGTTCGTGGGATTGGAGAGATTGGGATTTCAGGCGTGCCGGCGGCGATCGCTAACGCGATATTTAACGCGACTGGAACCCGGGTCAGGGACCTGCCGATTACTCCGGAAAGCTTGCTCGTGGAGCAAAAAGGAATGGCGTAACTTGGTAGGGCGAGGCTCCCGAATCACTGAACGGCTTCGCAGAGCTGCTGATTTTCTCGTAACGGATCGCGCTGTTAGGACAAAACCCGCGCCGAGCCGTGGTCTAGCGCTGGGCCACGGCTCGGCGCGTCTATCTGCGTAGCCACATGATGTCTGCCGCGACTACTTAATCCTCCGTGAAAATCGCGAGGCCATTCGGGAGCCTCGCCCAACACAGCGCTCCCCCCTAGCTCCTAAACCCGATTACTGACCCACTGATTACTGCTTACTTCCTCTGGTACGGTGCTTTTCGGGCCCGGAGCGTTGGAGAGTTCGGTGAACGTGGAGCCGGTGCTGACTCGGCAGCATCAACGACCTTAGCGTGCGAGGGTTCGCCTTCGGCTGGTTTGACCGTTTCTACTTCTCCGCCACGTCTCCGGACGATTTTAGCAGCGACAGTGAAACACATGGTCCGGTACGGGTTGAGCCCGTCATCAACAAGGACGAGCCGTTTGCCTCGAAGATCTTTGCGGCCTTTTTTTGCAGGGGGTAAACCAAGGTTTTCCAGCATGGACTCGGCATGTGTCTGAGCGCGTTTCCAGGACATAGCAAGGCCCGCAAACTAGGTCTGCTAAGCGATAGCCGCCAGAAAAAAAGTTGTGTTTAAGCAGCGCTTGGCACCGACGACATGGCCCGGGGGGCTACGTTTCGATCTTTCCAGTATTCTAGAAACTGGGCGACTACGAAGGCGAGGACGACCTGGAGCAGGAGCAGGAATGTGGCAAAGGCGTCGACCGAGTGGTGGCGAACACTGACCCAGCCAATCACTAAAATAGATAGGCAAATCTGGGTCGAGAACACCGGTAACATGTTTTGGCCGACCGCGCTCAGCGGACGCAAATATTCTCTCCAGGTCCGTAGGTAAGGCATCGCCTTGGCCACGAACCAAGCGACTGCAAAGAAGTTGAGCAATCGCAGGGGACCGAGGTGCCACTTGTCGAGGAACCAGAAATCGGCGCTGGGATTCAGGTTAAGGTACCCAGAGATCCAACGGCTGAGAGTAAAACCAATGGCCAACGAAAGCAGAACGGTCTCGGCACGTTTTGAGAAACGGAGCATCGGTTTCTCCAGCTGAAGCGAACGCCCGCACATCAAACCGACGATCCACAAGAATTGCCACGACAACAGATCAAAAGGCCCGATCTGGACAAATGCCTGGTCGCGGATGGGCGCGGTGAGAAACTCTCGCATATTAAACTGAGATAGAGCCCATACGCCGGCACTGGTGGCGAATACTGCCTTCCAACCGACTCGATCGGCAGTCCAAAATGCCAGTGGTGTCACCAGCGAGAAAACCACGTACATCGGCAGGATATCAAGCAAAGGTGGCTGAAACAGGAGCGCTACGGAGCCGGCCACCGCCGACGTGGGGGAATCGAAGAACTTGCCGAGTTCATACTGAATTCCTGGTACCCAAGCCAGAAACAGGCTTCCAAGGGCAAACACGACAAAAAGCGTGATCAGGTGGGCCCGATAGATCTTCAAGGCTCGCTGCAACGTGGCGGCTCGGGCAGCGGCGAAGCCCAATTTCTCTCTTCGCTTTTGGAAAAGGAGGCCAGCTAGCAGAGCCGAAATAAAGACAAATGGTTCCGCGGTGGAAAAGAAACCAATCGGTTGATCTGTCAACTGCCTGAGCGGCGACGGCGAATGGTTCACCACCATCATCAGCAGAAGAAACCCGCGCAGAACATCAAGTTCTACCATCCGTTTCATAGCAATCAGAACTATTGAATAAAGCAGATCTCGCGCCAACTCTCTTGAGTAGCTTTCTCTTCGCAGATCAAGTCTTGAATTGGCAGGTCAGGTTGTAAAAGTCCTTGTTTCAATTGCGTTTTGCCACCGATAGATTCGTAGCCCAGTACTCACTTTGACGCAGCAAGCGAAAGCAGGTCACAAGAGAGTTCAATTCGGCGTTTCCCATCCCGTGGTGGTAATCACCACAATATACCACACGCATACGACTTATACGACGCATAGACCTTACTGGATGTTCAACCAATGATCCGAAAGGATCATATCGGATGGTGAACGGCCGAGTCGGAACGGTGAACCGCAACCCTACTGAGTAGCAAGGCTCTTAGGAAAGTCGTCGCGCAAGAACTGGGCGATATCTCGCCGCAAAATCTGATAGCCGTCCGTGTTGAGATGAATCTGATCACCCTGAAAGAGCGAGATCAGAGGTTTCTTATCCGGACCAAGGAGATCGGAATATAAGTCGATAAAATCGCACCGGGGTTGTTGACTCATAAACTCCCGGACCAATGCGTTATATCGTTGAATATTGGCCAGAAACCGGATCCGAGCCGGACATGCCTTTACCGAAACAAAAGCAATGAAGGGAGGTTTGTCGGCGCTCCCATCTCGCAGAATATGAAAGAGCTGGCAGAAAGAGTCGAATGCTTGCTCGGCGGATGTACCCAAAGCCAGATCGTTGTCGCCGGCGTAGATAACGACGGCAGAGGGCTTAAGAGGGAGGACCAGGCGAGGCGCGAACGCGACACAGTCTGTTAGGCAAGCCCCGCCAAACCCACAGTTCAGTACCTCGTAAGATCGAAAGTCTTGTTCCAGCGACTTCCAAAGGCGAAACGAAGAGCTGCCATAAAAAACGATTGGGCCTGGAGGGGGATCAAAAATTTTCGCTTCGAGTCGCTCGATCTCGTTCTCGAATCGGTTGGTTGCTTCCTGAGCGAGGACGCTGCCTGCTAACAAGAAAAAGACCCCGGCCTTGCCTCCGAGCAACAGACTTTGTTTTAAACAATTGAGGGTCAACATCTTTCGTTTTTCGCGCCCCGCTCGGATCTCGGTTTTGCCGCAAAGCAAAAGTGACCCGTTTGGGAAATCGCCCACCTTTATAAAGGCAGAGTGGCGCCGATGCAAGTGGACGCTGTGGACAATTATTCGGGTATTTGAGATGTCGAGCGGTTGAGGCAGAAAGCCAAGTGGAAGGAGTGGACCTAGTGGACCGAGTAGAATTAGTGGACGCGAACGAGCGATTGCAGCAGCTTGCGTCCACTAGCCTACTCGGTCCACTAGGTCCACTCCGTCCATCGTGTGTTGTCCTAGCTTCTGGATTCTAGCTCCTCCACACTTCACTTGCGATCTCACGTGTGACCCTCTAGAAGAACCTCGTATGAGTCTTTTCCAGGCCATTGTCGATTCTATCTCGAACCCCCAGCACGCCGGCAGCAATTCGGATCTGGAAGGGTTACTGAACCTCGCCCAGCTGATCCCGGGTGTGCAGGATACGGAGCAGCACGTTAAGCCAATTCTCGACGTATTAGGACCTCATCTGCAAGACGTTCTAAATAATCAACAACAAATCCAGGGACAAGCTGCTGCCCAGCAGACGGTGACTAATTTGTCTCAGCCAGGGGTTGGGGTGCAGGAATTGCAGAATCTTTTCGGTGCCGATCGCTTCAACAGCATTATCGGCGAGATCGCGAGCAGAACCGGTCTCGATCAGCAAGTGATTCTAGGTGCGCTGCCGATCGTGATACCGGTGATAATGAAGCTGCTGTCCGGCGGTACGAACCAAGCGAATCCTCAGGCCCAGAACCCGGTTCTCAGCAGTTTCTTGGGAGGACAAAATGGAGGCGCGTTGCTTACGGAAGCGCTGAGCTTGGCGTCGCAGTTCATAAAGCGATAGGCGCGCTTGGGCGCATCGTCCTCGTCCTCGTTCTCGTCGTCGAAGTCGAGCTGGCGGACCGATGGAGTGAATTCCTACGTGGCGCGTTAGACCGTGTTCACGCCGCTCCGATCTCGGAACGGTCGATCGAGGACGGCGAAGAAGTACGAGGATCGCTTCCTTTCCGGGCACTCGATCAGCAATCAGTTAATGAGTAGTCGCTTGTTCTTCATCGTCGCTGGACTGACTACTGACCTACGGACTACTGATAACTGATCTCATTATTGCTATGAAAGCCGCTGTCCTTCAGGAAATGGGCCGCTCCCGCCCGTACATCGAGTCGAAACCCTTAATCATCGAAGACGTAACTTTGGAGCCGCCCGGGCCAGGCGAGCTTTTGCTTCGGATTAAGGCCACCGGCCTCTGCCACTCAGATCTATCGGTGATAAACGGAGATCGGCCTCGGCCCGTTCCTATTGTGATTGGTCATGAGGCGGCAGGTGAAGTGATTGAGTGCGGTTACGGCGTCAGTGACCTCGTCCCTGGGGATCAAGTAGTTCTGGCGTTCGTTGCTTCCTGCGGGGGATGTGTCCCGTGTATGGAAGGGCGTCCCGGGCTGTGCGAACCGGGTGCTAAAGCCAATGCAACCGGCACTCTTTTATCCGGAGCAAAGCGGTTGTCACGTTCGAAAGAAGCACTGTTTCATCATCAGGGCGTCTCCGGCTTCGCCGAATACGCAGTGGTGTCTCGGCGTTCTGCCGTGAAAGTCGATAAGGCGTTGCCAGCGCATGAGGCAGCTCTGTTTGGTTGCGCCGTGATGACAGGGGTCGGCGCCGTGGTCAACACGGCGAAGGTGCCCGCCGGTTGCAACGTCGCGATAGTTGGACTTGGCGGGGTTGGCTTGTGCGCGCTACTAGCAGCCAAGGTGGTAGGCGCGGCTAACATTATTGCGATTGATACCAACTCCAGCAAACTCACGGTCGCAGCCGCTCTGGGCGCAACGCACACGGTTTTGGTTGGCGCAGATACGGTAGCTGAGGTGCGCGATTTAACCGGAGGCGGTGTCGATTTTTCGTTTGAAATGGCGAGTTCCGTGCCCGCGTTGAAGCTCGCTTACGATGTCACTCGAAGAGGCGGCACCACGGTCACCGCGAGCCTGCCGCATCCGACGCAGCAGTTATCGATTTCACCAACCCAATTGGTGGCCGAAGAGAGAACGTTGAAAGGGAGTTATATTGGCTCCTGTGTGCCGGCCCGCGATATACCCCGGTACATATCTCTTTATCAGCAAGGCAAACTCCCGATTAACAAATTGCTAAGCGAGACTGTAGGCCTGGAAGAGCTCAACGAAGCCTTTGACCGCCTCGCTGATGGGAAATCGATTAGGCAAGTGATGGTCCTGTAAAGGTACCGTAGGCCGCGGCCGGCGGAAGTAATCAGTGACTTAGTAATCAGATCGAAGGCGGCAAAGCCACCAGGCTATTGTTCGTATTGACTACTGACACACTGATCACTGATTACTTCGGGTTGACGGCTTTTTCGGTCCAACCGCTCGCCTCTACGCGTGATGTGTTAGCCGCAATTCCCATGTCTCGGCCGTAAGTCGCGGGCCGAAGTCTTCATGACTGTTGGTGGTGACGAGCTCGAAACCGGCTTTCTGATAGATGCCTCGAGCAGCGGTGAGACTACTTTGAGTCCACAGGACGATTTTTTTATAGCCTTTCTCTCTGGCGAAGCGGATGCATTCTTCGACCAGGCGTTTGCCGATACCTAGACCGCGGGCAGATGGTTCGACCAGCAGGAGGCGCAGTTTGGCGATCTGTTTCGAACTCTTCACTAGGAGGACACAGCCGAGGATTTCGCCGGATCTTTCAGCCACCCAACAGCGCTCGGCGTCGGGATCATAATGCTTCAGGAAATGGGCGGCGATCTCCAGCACTAAGGCTTCAAATGCTTGGTTCAATCCATATTCCTTGCTGTAGAGAATCGCGTGCCGGTGAGCGATCCAGCTGAGATCGCCGGTACGATGGGTTCGAATGATGTAGGGCTCATTGATAGCCTTGGAGTCTCCCAAGGTCGCTTGGATCTGCAACATTGCATGCAGGACGCTGGTTTGTTGTGGGTCGGTTAATTCGGCTAACAGCGATCCAGCTTGCTGTTCAGATCGTGACTCGAGTGTACTCATCGCTTTCCTTCCTTTGGGGGTCACTTGAATGAGACGCTGCCGGGCGTCTTGTTCGGCCAACGCTCTCCGGATCAATTGTTGTCTCTCCAGTTTAGCTAGAATCCGGCTGAGATAACCCATATCCAGCCCAAGATGGGCACTGATCTCGCTGGCGGTAGTTTCATCGCGCTGAGTTAACTCGTAGAGCACCCGTCCTTCACCAACGGAAAACTCGCTCTGCAGGTAGCATCTATCCAGGACCCCAATCTTCTGGGTGTAAAACCGGTTGAACCGACGGAACGCAGCGATGCGTGTGTCCGAGCCGGGTGAGGTAGGTGCGGAGTCTTTCATAGGGCGAATAGATAGTTGCTACAGTCAACTAATTAGTTGACACAGTCAAGTAAAGCGACGTCGTAACTGGTAGGGCGAGGCTCCCGAATGAGCCAGGATATATCCGAAGGGATCAGCACCGCACGGTGGCACGGTGTGGTTAGGCCTGAGCGTTTGCCGAGCCGCAACCCGGCTCGGCGCGCTCTTAAGGCCAACGCCTCCGGGAGGCAGTTATCCTTCTCTTTGCGTGAGCGCGCCGACGATTGTTTGGGAGCCTCGCCCTACCAAAAATCGCTTCCAGCTCTTAGAATTTAGCTTCTAGCTCTTCCGCACGAGCGGCTGTTGGTGCCGGTTTAGGCTGAAAGGTCAGCTCCGGCACCAATTTCCGCGTGCGACCTTGCATAAAAACCAGGAAGTAAAATAAACCCATCACGAGCTTCTCTTGGAGCGTCCTTGGCGGGTTACCGCCGAGAACGGAGTTAACGATCGCGACCATGTTCACCATTTCTCGCGGATGGAGGAAGATCTCGATAAACTCTTTCGTGTACCAACCCGAAGTGAGCTTAAGGTAAGAACCGAGCCGTTTTTGCACGGCGCGCTCGTATCGTCGATAGACCATGCCCTTCTTTGCGGGATTGGCTAACGCTAGGTTAATGGTTTCTCCGGCTTTTTCGCCTGAATAAATGGCGAGGTAGATACCGCTGCTGAATACCGGGTCGAGAAAGCCGGCGGCATCCCCAGCCAAAATCCATCGCTCTCCGGTGAGTTGGCTCACCGCATAAGAGAAGTCCGCGGTGGCAAAAACCGGCATATACCGGGTGGTGTTCTCCACCCATTTCCGGACTTCGGGCTGTTCTTCGATGGTTCGATTGAGCGCCTCCTCAGGAGAGAGCTTGAGCTGGTTGAATCTCGCCAAGTCCATCACGACTCCGACGCTTATTTTTCCATCGGCAATCGGGATTACCCAGAACCAGGCGTCGCTGCCTCGAATCATGCGGGTGTAACCGTCCTCCGGGTCGTTCGATTTATTGTTTCGTTGATAGTACGAGTAAACGGAAAATTTTTTGAGATGAGGAATCGGTTGTTTGAGGCGAAACCGGTTGGCGAGCAGGCTGCTTCTTCCGGAGCAGTCGATGACATAACTGGCGCGAGTGGGCGCCGAGTTGTTTCTGCAATGGAGTGTCACTCCATCGGCATCGAACTCCACCGACTCTACCCGGGTTTCTTCTCTAACCTCGCATCCTAAGCTCTGCGCATGCCGCAGCAGGATATCGTCGAAAGTCATTCGGTCGATCTGATAGGCGGTTTTCCAACGTGGATTGAGCGCGTTACGGAAGAAGAACTTTGCCCGAGCGCCTCCACAAGCCGAAACGATTTCGCCTCCGTCCTTGGTCAGAAAGCCAGCTTGATCGATCTTCTCTTTGACGCCAATCCTGTGCAATGTGTCCAGGCTGGCGGGAATGGTGGATTCACCGACTTGAAAACGGGGAAACTTCTCGCGCTCAAGAATGACGACGCTGCGTCCATATTTGGCCAATACCGATCCAGCAACGCTGCCGGCTGGACCTCCACCGATGATTGCGACATCAAATTGAGAAGACATTCTCAAGGGAGGATAGAGGAGGAGACGGCGGCAGTCGAGGGGAAGGAAAGGGGTCAGATTTGATTGGTGATTGGTGGCGGAGGGTGACTGGTTCGTTCCCGGCGTTCCTTAGGTTGTCCTTAACTCGCTGACT
>JAFAZK010000313.1 GCA_019239825.1 Verrucomicrobiota bacterium
CGCTCCTAACGGAGCTAATCGGTGCTTAAATTTGCGTTGCTATAAAGATTTCGCTCCTACGGAGCTTTGCCTCTGCGTCCTTTGCGTCCTCCGCGCGAGGCTTCGTCTTCTGCGTCTCCGCTAATGCGTCAAAACCTTAAACGCGTGCGTCCATAGATTCTGCCGGAAGCCGGGCAGAAGCCGCAACCACACGAAGACGGGGCCTCGCGCAGAGGGCGCAAAGGACGCAGAGGGGAAGGGTATGAACATAGCAAGATCCTAAACGTTTGTACTCCAGATCACGCGGAACGCATCCCTAGCTCCGTAGGAGCGAAATCTTTATAGCTCGCAACGATAAAAAACGAAGCGAGCTCCGTAGGAGCGACATCTAATTAGAACCTGGCTAGCTGTAAGCACGCGCTTTTAGATGTCGCTCCTAACGGAGCTAATCGGTGCTTAAATTTGCGTTGCTATAAAGATTTCGCTCCTACGGAGCTTTGCCTCTGCGTCCTTTGCGTCCTCCGCGCGAGGCTTCGCCTTCTGCGTCTCTGCTAGTGCGTCAAAACCTTAAACGCGTGCGTCCATAGATTCTGCCGGAAGCCGGGCAGACACCACAGGATACATAAGGGTTCCAATGCCCGGGCGCTGATGATCTTGCCGCAGTCAAAAGGTTCCCAACCAAATTGCTGGATAACACCGGTAACCACTTTTTTGGCGCCCTCATCGTTCCCGCAGAAAAACATCGTTGGCACGCCCTGTTCATAATGCGGATTGATCATTTGACCGCTGCCGACGCTGTTAAAGGCCTTGACCACATGTGTATCAGGAATTAACGCCTGCAGCTTTTCTGCCGCCGATTCGTTCGGACCGGTGGTGAATAGCAACACACCGTCGACCGGCGGAGCATCCTGGATCGGATTCGTCGCGTCGATCAGCGTCTTTCCTTTGAGATTCGTCGGGCCAGCCAGCCGGATAACCTGTTCCACAACGGTTCCTAGAACCGCCAACACGACCAGTTCTCCGAAGGCAGACGCTTCAGCAAACGTTCCGGCAGTTGCTCCCGGCGTTTCCTTTATCCAGTTCACTACTTCCGTTTTTTTGGGGTCCCGTGTCCCCATCATCACTTGATGACCATGCTTCAAAAAGCCTGCTCCCAAAACTTGCCCTACTTCTCCTGAGCCTAAGATTGCGACTTTCATGCCAGACCAGCTTACAGCAAGGACACCGACAGAGAACAATGATTTGCAAAGCGAGACCGCAAAGGACACAAAGACGTAGCCTCGCGCAGAGGACGCAAAGGACGCAGCGGAAATGGCATCGTACCAAAATGGCGCGACTGGCGAAACCATAAGCGCTCGTACGCTAGATTCCGCGGAGCGCACCTATAGCTCCGTAGGAGCGAAATCTTGATAGCGACGACACAAAAAAAGCGCGTCCAGCTCCGTAGGAGCGACATCTAGTTGGAACGTTGATTGGCTAGGTACGGCTCTTTGCTGCCGCTCCTACTACGGAGCTATACCTCTGCGTCCTTTGCGCCCTCCGCGCGAGGCTTCTTTTTCTTGTGCCTTTTGCGCCTTTCTTGACCGACATGGCCTTGGCGACGTCTGTTCGCGGCCATTCTGGATGTATCCCTTCGTGGCCTTCGCGGCCTCGCTGTGAACCAATTCTCCGCGTGGCTCCGCTCTGTTCGCTAAAACAAACTTCTTAAACTCTTCAACCACCGCGGGCGCCGCTTTCTTCCGCCAGACCAAAGCGATCTCCGATATGGGGATCTTATCCAAGACTTTGCAACCAACCACGGCTGCTCTGCAGTTCTTCACTGCAGATTCCGGTAACAGCGAAATGCCTGCACCCGACGCGATCAAAGAAATCAACGTCGGCATCTCGCCGGCAACCTGTGATACCGCGGGAATCACTCCAGCCTTGGTAAGGATTCCGAGAACAAAATCGTGAAATCCGGGAGCATGCGGCCGGTCGTAGAGAACAAAGGTTTGGTCAACGGTTTCGCGCAGGCAGACAGCAGATTTCCTGGCCAGCAGATGAGATGAGGGAACCACCAACACAAAGTCTTCTTTATGGATCGCCGCCACGTCTAAGTTCGGTCCCGCATTAAACGGCAGGCGCAAAAAACCAAGATCGAGCGCCCCTTCCTCCAACATCTGACCTTGGTCGGCCGTAAGAATGTTGCGCAGCGAAAATTCTACCAAGGGATTTTTTGCGCGGTACTGATTGATCAGCTCGGGAATTAGCGACTGTCCGGCCGTCGAGACAAACCCCAGACGCACCATCCCGAGCTTGCCTTCGGCCGCCAACCGCGCGTTTTGGATCCCCTGTTCCAATTGGGCCAGACCACCGGTTGCCTCTCTTTGAAACGCCGCACCCGCCGCTGTGAGAACAGTCTTTCGCCGATCCCTTTCGAAAAGCTTAACCCCGAGCTCGTTCTCCAGCGCCTGTATCTGCAGGGTCAAAGCCGGCTGGCTGAGATGCACAATTTCTGCGGTGCGACTGAAGTTCAGCGTCTTGGCAAGCGAAAGGAACGAACGAATGTGCCGGAGCTCCATTTCGGAACTTATTTGGCTTCCTTATAAGTGGCTACAAGGAATTCAATTTCAAAACCGAGCCGGCCACCGCCGAGCGCCCGCACAGCCGCAAAGTAGAGATCGAGGGAGCCAGCCACGCTGTTTATGTGTCACATCCAAAGGAAGTGGCAGCGCTGATTGAGGAAGCTGCTGGACAACCCAATGTTGCCGGCTCTCACTAGTTCAACGTCGCAGATGAAGTGGACGCCGGCGGCTGTTCGGTATGAAAAACCTAACAGCCGAAAAGATGAGATCGTCAATCACTGGTCCGTAATTGAGGGGCTTGTGTTCCGCTGAAATCACCCTCCTTTGGGTCACCAATTGCGGCGGTCCGGACAAAAGACGACCGTTCTCTCAAATACTCAGCTCTAGTACGGGCAAATTAATCAATGCGGTCAAACTAACCGGTTAAGACGGTGAGATCCACCAAACGTACTATCTATGAAACTAGGGGGTTGTCTGTCCTAACCTGCCGGGTCATCTCAACCCGATGCTTGGGCAATTCCAGGAACATAAACGGCAGTTGTATTTATGTCAGCATCTCCTCCTGTTAACATCGCGGAGCTAATTGACCGGCGCCCAATCGGGCGAATGCAGATCACGATCATCGTGTTGTGCGGGCTGGTAGCCCTACTCGACGGATTCGACCTACTCGCCATCGGAGTGGCTGCACCAACGATGGCGGCATCGTTGCACATCGCGCCGAATCAGCTTGGCGCCGTTTTCAGTGCCGCTCTGTTCGGTCTCATGCTCGGTGCATTCGGGCTTGGACCGATCGCCGATCAATGGGGGCGCAAGTGCGTGTTGATTAGCGCAACTGCCACTTTTGGTGTGTTTACTCTTTGCACGGCAGCGGCGGGATCGCTCCAGCAGATCTTGCTGCTCCGCTTCCTTGCCGGTGTCGGCTTAGGCGGCGCGATGCCCAGCTTCATCAGTCTGGCTGCGGAATATACGCCGCGCGCACAACGACAGGCGGTGGTTGGCCTGCTCTGGACGGGGTTTCCGCTCGGCGGTGTCCTCGTTGGCTTACTGGCATCGCGACTCATCGCCGCCGCTGGTTGGCAGTCCTTGTTCTTCATTGGCGGGATCCTGCCGCTCGGCCTATCAATCGTCTTGATCCACGCGCTGCCTGATTCCATCGAGTTTTTGGTAATGAATGGGGCAGCCTGGCAGAAGATTCGGCACCTACTCACCCGGATCAACCCGTCTGCTGATATTGCCGCCGACTGTCAATTTATCTGCGACGGCGAAAAGAGTCGGGGCGTACCAGTGTGGCTACTTTTCTCACGTGGCCGAGCTGGCAGAACCATTTTGCTGTGGGCCAGCTATTTCGTCACCTTTATGATGTTAGTAACCAGCGCGACCTGGACACCAACTCTGCTGCAAAGAACTGGAATCGATGGAGCACAATCCTCGATGGCCATGGCTCTGTTCTCATTCGGTAGCGTGATCGGTACCCCTCTTGCCGGGTTTTTGGTGAGTCGCTTCGCCGCTCGCAGCGTTCTACCGGCCGCTCTGGTTGGCAGTGCTATAACCCTCTGCGCCATGGGTGAAGCCAGCAAATCCATCACGCTGGTTGTTATTTTCCTGGGACTGGCCGGATTCTTTCTTGGCGTTGCCAGTTCCGGTCTTATCGGTCTGGCGCCTTTGCTCTACTCCACGCCTTTTCGCTCGACTGGTGTTGGTTGGGCGATGGGCCTCGGGCGATTTGGCTCTTTTGTCGGACCTCTCGCCATGGGCCTGCTCGTTAGTCAAGGCTGGCACGTCGGTGAAAGCTTTGGCGCTATCGGAGCACCCGCCGTGTGTGGTGCCTTGTTCACGAGTCTGATCGGCATCGAACGCCAGGAGAAACCTCTTCCCGGTTCGGTCACGGTCCCACCAAAGTGACCGAATCTTCGCGCGGAGGACGCAACGAAAGAAAGGAAGATGACGTTATCGGTTCGCCTTACCATCGTCCTCATACTCGTCGTCGTCCTCCTCCTCGATTCCGGCGTAGCGTGTGCTAGGGAGCCAACCACTCACAGCTCATCGCCGATCGTCCTATCCGCGCTTCGAATTAACTCCTCCTGCAAAAGGCGACGCGCTCTGCTCAAACGAGACATCACGGTTCCTATTGGGATGTTAAGTGCAGCTGCTATCGCTTTATAAGACCAGCCTTCCAGTTCAAAAAGAGCTAGGGCCTCGCGAAACCGTGCTGGGAGCCGGGCCAAGGCTTGTTCGATCAGTTGGTATTCCCTTTCCCCATACTGCTCTGCCGGGGCGACTTCCAAGTGCGCGGCGTGAATCTCCTCATCAAAAGCAACTAACCGCTCGTCCGCCCGATGCTTCTTCTTGATCCAGCTGTAAGCGGTGTTGCGGACAATGGTTAGCAGCCAAGCTCGCGGGTTATTACCGCGGAACCCGGAGAATCCCTTAAACGCGCGAACGTAGGCCTCTTGCACAATATCCTGGGCATCCTGATCTCCACCGACGATCCAATAGGCGAGATTATAGGCCGCATCTAGTTGAGGCAGAAAAAGCTCTTCGAAACTCGATGCACTAGACTTGTGTTCTGAAGAAGTCGTTCCCAAGACATCCTCAAAGGTTAATTCTGAAATTGATTCCCGGAGCAAACATTCGTAATGCTACCGGTGCTCTTACTATCGTTTTAGAGCCCCTGGTTACAGGTATTACAACGCAGCAATATCCATGTCAAATAGCTCCCTCTTCACATTTAGTTTAACCCGTCGCGTAGCCTCTTTCGCAACGAAGTAAAATCTCCTAGCAAGAGAGCTCCCATTGCTCAGAGTGAGCCAGGCTGTTGGCCTAAATCTGCGTCTATCTGCAGCTTGCCCCGCCTTAGCGTTAGCGACGGCGGGTTCATCTGCGGTTGAATTCTTGGCCCTTTCGCGCTTCCGCTAGTGATGAATTAGCGATCGAGAAACCCCCACCCACTCCCCATCGTGCGTTATTCCCGATCCGGGAATAATGGTCCATCGGCTAAGTCTTCCTATATGAGGGAACGAAGCCGCATCTTGGCAGGCGTGCCCTCGAATAAACTGTGTATTTATGAAAGTCTTAGCTGTTATTTGTCGGCTGCTGCCGGCAGCGATTCTTGTTGTCTCACCGTTCAGCACCGCTCGTGCGATGCATGGCGGCGGGGGAGGATTCGGGGGTCACGGATTTGGGTCGCCTTCTTTCGGCAGCCATGGATTTAGCCATTTTGGCGCTCATCGGAATTTCGCATTTTTGCATCATGGTTTCGTTCGCGATGGCCGCTTTTTCCGCGATCGCGATGATTTCTTCTTCCGGCACCGTTTCTTTGTTGGTTTTGACTTCGCTGCGTTCGGATTCCCTGGGTGGTGGTATCCTTACGACTGGTATGCGTATCCCGATGCCTATTATGGCGACTCCTATTCTTACGACAACTCACCCTCAGCATACGGGGACGATTCTACGCCGTATGGAACCCAATATTGGAGTAATCTGGCGATGTCCGTACAAAGTAAACTCGCCCAGCGGGGATACTACCACGGAAGCATCGATGGCGTACTTGGACCGGACAGCCAGCGAGCAATCAAAGAGTTTCAGGCGGCCAAGAGAATGCGCGTCACCGGCAGGATTGATCCCAAGTTACTGAAATCGTTGGACATTAGTTATAAGGTGTAAACGGAGTGTCACCGTCGAAGAGTGCTTGCTCCGTCCAGATGCGAGAAGGTGAGCGCGACCATATTCATCAAACGCACTCACCTTCACCGTGTCGCCGTTTCGCCCATTCGCCGTCTCGGTTCTTCACGTCCTCTTAAACTGAGCGTAAAGGGCATCAAAACATTCGAAGCCCTTGGTGAGGATTTGCTGATCGGTCAAACCTTGCTTCGCCCAACCTTTGAAGATTTGTTCGACTCCGAAGCCTTCGACCCGGTGAAACTTTTCGTCTTCCAGATCGGCGTCGTGAATCAGCTCGGCGATTCTCAAAACCGCCCGATCTCGAATCGCGAATCGTTCGAGCAAGGTCTCGAAGGTACAGGCGTCGGCGTGATGGCTGAACTCCACTTCAAACATGTCGTACGGGATGGCGTCAGGAGCCGCTGCCGGTGTGTTGGCAAAGACGAACTTCGCGTTCTGGTCAATAAACTTAGTGATTAGCCAGGCCGAACCCACGCGATCAATTTCGGGGCGGGGCCGCGTCACCCAGGTTTTGCCGCGAAAATCCTCGACTCGCAACCGGGCTCTGGTTTCTGGCTTCTTTTTGTAGGCGCCTAGTGACTCGGCTTTCTGAAATAAAGCGCGGGTGTCTTCGCCCCGCGTGCTTTGAAAATAGTCGATCTCTTGGATCTCCAGAAAGCGTTTGCGAACTTTTTCTAATTCGCCGGCAAAGGTATCAGCGGCCATTTTTCGGCCCTTTCTCTCTTTAATCAGCTGAGTTAAAGGCTCGACGATCTCATCGTAGTCCCGAGCGCGGGCCTCATTAAACAATGCAACCACCGCCGCATAAGGCATTCCCTCGATGTCTTTAACCCGCACCAACGTGGCTTCGCCGCCGCCGTCATCAATCTCTTTTGCCAGCCACTGAAACCGCTCGTAATGAACCAGCTCATCCGGAAGCACATAGGTGGAGGTCTTGAGCTGAACGGCGCCAAACTTCTTTAGCCGGCGCCAGACCTTAACCCGTTCACTGGCGTGCTTGGCCGGCAGATTGAACAGCAAAAAAAGCCAGGAAGCGGAGACCTCGGACGCAACCACTATTTCTTTGCGTGACACCTGTAACATTCTGCACAACCAAACCCGGAATTGTCAACGGTCGGCCTTTCTCGTCGTTGTTTTCCTTCATCGTCATCCTCCCCTCGTCCTCGATTGCGGCGCAGCGTATGTTCCCACACTCGCCTCCCGTACTGTCGCCCGAATCTGTTTGTGGATCGCCATTCGCCGTTTCGCCCACTCGCCCATTCGCTTATTTGCCTTCCTTATTACAGAACGCAAAACAAACAATTTCCAATATTCGAGGTTAGGCCGGTAATTGCACTATCAGCAATTGAATAGCGTAATGAATACACCACAAGAATCTAACCAGCCGGCCGCTTCAGCCGGAACCAAGAATGATCTGTATGTGACCAAGGTTACGGCCTCCGGCGGCCGTCACGGCCATATTCGTAGCGAAGATGGCTTGCTTGATCTGAACCTGGCCCTGCCCCGTAGTCTCGGCGGCAAAGGCGATGCCACTAACCCGGAACAGCTCTTTGCCGGAGGTTATGCCGCCTGTTTCGAAAACGCGCTCTTACGGGTAAGCCGTGAAGCCGGCCTGAGATTTGCCGACCCAGACGTCGAAGTCACTGCTGAAGTCGGTATCCGTCGCAACGATGCCGGTACTTTCGTGCTGTCCGCCTCGCTCGCGATAGTCATCACCGGAATCGACCAGCAAAAGGCCGAAGACCTGGCTGAAGGAGCCCACAAAATCTGCCCCTACTCCAATGCGATCCGGGGCAACGTCAACGTGAAGACCACCGTCTCGGTTCGCTGAGCACACTTGCTCTTTAGCTGAGACACTTGCTCTTCAATACGAGGGCCCAAAGGATGTACTTGCTTAATATTCAATCATCGCCACGCCGATCCCGGTCCGCTTCCATCGCCGTCGCCGACGCGTTTGTTGACGCCTACTGTCAAATTTCTCCGGACATCATCGTGGATACCCTGAACGTCTGGGAAGAGAACCTCCCGGAGTTCGATCAGGAAGCCATCGGCGCAAAATACAAAGGAATTAACCAGGAGGCAATGAACGAGGTCGAACAAAACGTTTGGGATCGAATCCAGGAGTTGGTCGCCCGCTTCAAACGCGCAGATCGCATCGTGATTGGAGTGCCCATGTGGAACTTTGCTTACCCCTATAAGCTCAAGCAATTGATCGACCTCGTGGCCCAACGAAACCTGCTCTTTACCTACGACGGCCGCGAGTACGGCCCATTGCTCAAAACGCCGCGTGCTCTGCTGATCCTCACTCGCGGCGGCGCCTTCGCTGAAGACTTACCGACACCGCCATCACGCTTCGATCATCAGAGAGGTTACCTCGAGTTCTGGCTACCCCTGGTCGGAGTCCAGGAAGTAAAAACCTTGGTGGTAGAAACCACGTCATGGCGCGGTGAAGAAAAAGGCAAGAACAGTGTCGAGCAAGGAAAAGCAACTGCGAGAAAGCTAGCCGCACACTTCTAACCAATCCAACCGCGAATAGACACGAATGAACGCGAATAAAAATAAAGAAAGATGGACAAAAATACGCAAGGCGTAGCACAATGAGCCAGTTGTCGGAAAATCTATCTGCGTACATCTGGCAGCTTGCCTGCCATAGCTTTAGCGACGGCTGGTTAATCTGCGGTTAGTTCTCCCGGTCTTATCTTCGCGTCCATTCGCGGTTAAGAAAAAATGAGCAACCAAATTCAGCAGACTGTGGAGAAATCCTGGGCAACGCGACGAGAGGAAAAGCGTCGCCGGATCGAAAGTGTCCAGCCCTGGATGCAGGGACCGATCCTGTCGCCCGAGAAAGTCGTCGATGCGCTCGAATTACTGATTAAGAGCCGTGATCGAGTTGTTTTGGAAGGCGACAATCAGAAGCAGGCAGATTTCCTTTCCCGATCTCTGGTGAAAGTCGACCCGAAGAAGCTCCAGGACTTGCATCTGATCATCTCGAGTATCAGCCGGCCGGAACACCTGACACTTTTCGAACTCGGGATCGCAAAGAAAGTCGATTTCTCTTTTGCCGGCCCGCAAAGCCTGCGCCTCGCCCAATTACTGGAAGACGGCAAAATCGAGATAGGAGCGATCCATACTTACGTTGAGCTCTACGCCAGGTTATTAATCGATCTCATCCCAGATGTCGTGCTGGTGTGCGCAGAACAAGCGGACGAACACGGCAACCTCTACACCGGCCCAAACACAGAAGACACGCCGGTCATCGTCGAAGGAGCCGCTTTCCATGACGGGATCGTGATCGCTCAGGTCAACCAAATCACCGACTCATTGCCGCGCGTCGATATTCCGGGTTCATGGGTAGACGTAGTGGTTCAGGCTGACCGCCCATTCGCGCTGGAGCCGTTGTTTACCCGGGACCCGCGCAAGATCGATGACCTGCAGATTCTCATGGGCATGATGGTCATCCGCGGCATCTACGAGCGGCACAATGTTCAATCGCTGAACCATGGCATCGGGTTCGGCACCGCTGCCATCGAGCTGCTTCTTCCGACCTATGGCGAATCGTTGGGATTAAAGGGAAAGATTTGCCAACACTGGGCATTGAACCCGCATCCAACACTGATGCCCGCTATTGAAACCGGGTGGGTAAAGAGTGTGCACTGTTTTGGGAGCGAGGTCGGCATGGACGATTATATCGCTGCGCGCCCGGATATCTTCTTTACCGGTCGCGACGGCAGACTCCGTTCCAATCGCGTTCTCTGCCAGTTAGCCGGTCAGTACGCCGTCGATGCCTTTGTCGGATCGA
>JAFAZK010000072.1 GCA_019239825.1 Verrucomicrobiota bacterium
TCCACCACCGTGCCACCATCGGGTGCCCTTTCAGGGCAGCCTTTACTAACCATCTGACCCAGGCGACGGACCGAGGTTTTCTGTCCTGGAGGGGGAAGGCGGTGGTAGTCCGACCTGGAGGGGAGCCGCTTTAGCACGTGCTTAAAAATCTAGCGATATTCTCTCCATTGCGCGGAAGGCTAAATAGGGTGTTAAACAGGCGGCTCCCGGAAATTACCGCACGCGATGTTTTGTTCATCGCTCCGTCCGGGTGAGAGGCCAACAGACCTAACACGCGTTGAAACGTTTCCGGGAGCCGCCTGTTTAAAGGGATTTCCGGTCATGGACGCGTCAAAGCAAAGATACCGTGGTCGTCGGTTACGCGCCAAAGCGGCTCCTCTCCAGAACTTGCACCGCCTTTAAAGCCCGCTGACTAAAGCACAGTCCCGTCGATAAAGCTTCGACCGGCGATCGACCGTCGTATGTTTTCGGCCGTGACCCGCGCAATTTCGCTGAGTGCCTCATGGGTGAAAAACGCCTGATGGGCAGTCACCAGCACATTCGGAAAGGTGAGCAGGCGTGCTAACTCGTCGTCGTGTAAGATCTCGCCCGATAGATCTTCAAAGAAAATGCCTTCTTCCTCCTCATAAACGTCGAGCGCGACACCTCCGACTTGGCCGCTCTTCAATGCCTTGATGAGGGCTTGAGTGTGAATAAGACGCCCCCGGCTGGTGTTCGCGAGTATGACTCCGGATTTCATCAAGTCCAAGGTCTCGTGATTGATCATACGATCAGTTTGAGGGGTTAAAGGAGTGTGGAGCGTGATGATGTCGCTCTCTCGCATGAGCGCACGCAATTCTACATATTCAATGCTGTTCCCGGCGGCCCAATCCAGGTTTGGATAAGGGTCGAAAGCGAGCACACGCATCTGAAATCCACGCAAGATTTCGCCTACTAGGCGACCAATCTTGCCGGTGCCAACAACACCGGCTGTTTTGCCGCATAAATCAAATCCAACCAACCCGCGCAGCGAGAAATTAAATTCCCGCACTCGATTGAAAGCGCGATGGATTTTTCGGTTGAGTGTAAGGATCAGCGCGATGGTATGCTCAGCTACCGCGTGGGGCGAGTAACTCGGAACCCGAGTCACAGCAATACCCAGCTCCTTGGCGGTTTCCAAATCAACATTGTTGAATCCGGCACAACGCAAAGCGACCAAGCGAATCCTGGCTGCCGCCAAGTGCTTGAGGACATCGCGATTAACCACATCATTGACAAAAACGGAGACCACGGAAGCGCCGTCAGCACTGAACGCGGTCTCAGGCTCCAATCGGAATTCGTGAAAATACCAATTCAGCGCATCTGCGCCAATGGTCTGACTCAGATATTCGCGGTCGTACGACTTAGTGTCGTAAACCGCCACAAACGGCTTCTCGGCTTTCATTTAAAATAACGCCCGGTTATACTCCCAGTTCATCCGCGCGATGTGCAATACGGATATCTGCTGTGGACATTCGACTTGGCACGCCTCGGTATTGCTGCAGTGGCCGAACCCCTCCGTGTCCATCTGCCGGACCATTCGGCGCACCCGCTGCCGGGATTCTATTTTCCCCTGTGGCAATAAGGCGAGGTGAGTAATTTTTGCGGCGGTAAAGAGGGCGGCACTCGAGTTCTTGCAGGTCGCGACACAAGCACCGCAGCCAATACAGGCGGCGGCATCAAAAGCCGCCTCGGCTACATCATGACCAATTAGCATGCTGTTCGCTTCCGGCGCGCCGCCGGTACTAGCCGAAGTATAACCCCCGGCCTGAATAATTCGGTCAAAAGCGCTACGATCTATTTTTAGATCACACTTTACCGGAAAGGCAGTTGCTCGGAAGGGTTCCACATAAATGGTATCGCCATCTTTGAAGGCCCGCATATGTAATTGGCATGTTGTCGTGTTTGCCAGCGGGCCATGCGCACGCCCGTTTATCATCACCCCACATTGGCCGCAAATACCCTCCCGACAGTCGTGATCGAATTCTACCGGTCGTTCTCTTTGCCGGACAAGCCGTTCATTCAGTGTGTCCAACATCTCCAGGAACGACATATCGGGATTTACGTCCGTTAAATCATAGTTCACTAACTGCCCAGACGTGGCCCGATTCTCTTGCCGCCAGATTTTAAGTTGGATCCGCATGGGGCGCTTCGTTCATTTGTAACTTCTGACAGCCGGCGTGACGTACTCAAAGGTCAGAGGTTCCCTGTGCAAAATCGGCTCCCGGCCAGTTCCGGCCCATTCCCAGGCAGAGGTAAAAGCGAAATCCTGGTCGTTTCGGAGAGCCTCTCCATCGGTCGTTTGATATTCTTCGCGAAAATGGGCGCCGCACGATTCGTTTCTAGTCAAGGCGTCGTAGCACATTAGCTCGCCCAGTTCGAGGTAGTCGGCTACCCGGCCCGCTTTCTCCAACTCACTGTTTAGGTCAGCGCCGCCGGGTATCAACAGATCGGTGTAATACTGAGTCCGGAGAGAATCGATTGTGGCGATCGCTTCCTTAAGGCCGGCCTGGGAGCGGGATAATCCGCATTTATCATATAATATCAACCCCAACAGCTTATGGAAATAATCGGCCGGTAACTTTCCCTGGATGCCTATCAGTTGCTCGAGCTGTCGCCGTACCGCCGTTTCAGCTTCGGTGAAAGCCGGATGGTCAGTGGCAACCGGCCCTGATTTGATCTCGTTGGCCAGGTAGTTAGGAAGCGTGGCCGGAGCTATGAAATAACCGTCTACACATGCCTGGAGTAGCGAATTCGCGCCTAGCCGGTTGGCGCCATGATCAGCGAAATTGGCCTCACCCAGCGCATAGAGGCCCGGGATGCTCGTCATCAGTTCATAGTCCACCCAGAGTCCACCCATAGAAAAGTGGGCTGCCGGCGATATCCGCATCGGTTCCTGGTAGGCGTCAACCCCGGTAATCTTTTGATACATGCGGAAAAGATTGCCGTACTTTTCCTCAATCTTGGGTTTGCCCTGCTCGCGGATCGCTCGGGAGAAATCGAGGTAGACTGCATTCTTTAGGGGGCCAACTCCAAAACCGGCATCGATCCTTTCCTTCGCTGCTCGTGAGGAAATATCGCGTGGGGAAAGATTGCCAAAAGCGGGGTAGCGCCGTTCGAGATAATAGTCTCGATCGGAGTCAGGGATATCGTTCGGCGGCCGATCCTCTTTCTGGTTTTTGGGCACCCAGATACGACCGTCGTTCCGCAATGACTCCGACATTAGAGTCAGTTTGGATTGATAGTCGCCAGACTGAGGTAGACAGGTGGGATGAACCTGGGTCCAGCTCGGGTTGGCAAAAAAAGCACCCCGCTTATGAGCACGCCAGATCGCGGATCCATTGCAGCCCATCGCTAGGGTCGATAAATAATAAATTTTACCGAATCCGCCGGTCGCCAGCACCACTGCATGGCCGCCGTGTCGTTCGATGGCGCCACTATCCATATCCCTGACAATCACGCCGCGGGCTTTTCCATCGATAACCACTAAATCGAGCATTTCATGGCGCGGAAAAAGCGTCACGGTACCGGCCGCGACCTGGCGCATTAGCGCCTGGTAAGCGCCTAACAGTAACTGTTGGCCGGTTTGGCCCCTGGCATAAAATGTTCGCGATACTTGAACGCCACCAAACGAACGGTTGCTGAGGTATCCGTTGTATTCGCGGGCGAAAGGAACACCTTGGGCTACCGCCTGATCGATCAGGTTCGCGCTACACTCCGCCAGGCGGTACACGTTGGCTTCTCGGGATCGAAAGTCGCCCCCTTTGATCGTGTCATAGAACATGCGAAAGATGGTGTCGCCGTCATTCTTGTAATTCTTGCAGGCGTTCACCCCTCCTTGAGCAGCGACGGAATGTGCGCGTCTAGCGGTATCCTGAAAACAGAAGCAAGTAACACGGTATCCCATCTCGCCCAGCGAGGCGGCGAGTGAACTACCGGCCAGACCTGTTCCGACTACAATTACCTGTAGCTTGCCGCGGTTAGCTGTACTAACTAATTTGGCGGTGGAACGATAGTGCCTCCACTTTTCCTCTAACGGTCCCTTAGGTATTTTTGCGTTCAGCATAACTAGGTCAGCGCGAAGTGAACGTAAATTGGTACGAGTGCGAACCCGGCGCTGATCCCGATGCTGTAGACCCATCCGATGATCCGAATCCAGGTAACATAGCGCGGGTGGCAAAGGCCGATGGTGCGAGCAGCACTGAAGAAGCCGTGTAACAGGTGGTAGCCCAGAGCGATCATGCACAAGACATAGATCAGAACGTACCAGCCGTTCCGGTAAACCGTTACCACCAGGGTATAGAGATCTTCCTGACCGTCTTTGTCTACCGGCAGGTGGCCGAACTGAACTTCGTACCAGAAGTCCCGTAGATGAATGATCAGGAAAAAAAGAATAACGGTACCCAGCAGCCCCATCCTGCGAGAATACCATTTACTGCTTGCGCCGCGGCGGTCATATTCATACCGCTTCCCATTAGCGTGGCGGTTGTTAATCGTGATTACCAGGGCATAGACAGAGTGCGCGACTATGGTGGCAAACAAAATATAGGAAATGATGTGGATGAAGATATTTTCGGAGAGCAGCTTCGAGTAGAAATTGAACTGCCATTGAGCCACTTCCGTTGGCAAGAGCAGCTGCAGGTTACCCGCCAGATGGATGATCAGGAAGAAGCAAAGAAACAGGCCGGTTAGGGCCATCAGATTTTTCTGCGCTAAAGTTCCTGATAACCATCGTTTTACCGGCCGAAGCTTCGCTTCTTTTGGTGGCGTCGATGGGACGTCGGGATTCTGCACTGGGCCATCGACCAGCGATATCCCGGTCTCAGGGTCACGGTCACTATTGCTCATGCTGATTCCTGGTTAGTCTGGAACTGAACAATGTCGAAACCCGCCAGCGACAGGAGCGCCATTCTCGTCAGCGCCTGTGCTTACTCCCGAAGGCTACCGAAGCTGACTACCCACCGCCATGGCACTTTGGGGCAACCGATCAGCGAGTACCCGGTGGCAGCAGATAAAGTGTCAGGGCGAAGATCAGATAAACCATGAGCACGAGCACACCAACGAACCACGCTGAGCGGCCACTATTGGTCACCAGCGAAGCGGTGAGGGCGGCGATGAGCATCATCACAACTGCGCCCGGCCAGAACCGGAGATCCATCGGTGCCGGCCCGATAAAGTAACTCAGCAAGACGAGCACCGGCGCCACGAAAAGGGCGATCTGGGAGGCGCTGCCTAAGGCGATGCCAACGGAACGATCGCCAAGACCGATAGCACAAAGAGCAGGGTGTGTGCTTCCGGCCAAAGCTTTCCGGCAATGAAGACGATGGGAACGAAGAGTAGCAACCAGAGCAGCGGGTTGTGACGAATCTCTTTCAGCAGCGTTGTCATTGGTTCAAATGCTTTGAGAGTTTTCCCGGTTGAGGCCAAAGACTTTGACGAAGACGCCGAAGAACAATCCCGTGGACAATCCGCACATCAGAATGCCCGTGAGCGCCTCTATGCCGCCGACTACACGCCATTCCTTAGGCAATACGAGGTCACCGTAGCCCGTTGTGGTGTAGGTCACCGCACTAAAGTAGAAGGCGGTTTGCAGGTCCGGCATCCCATGATTCCAGAAATAGAAGAATGCCCAAACGGCGATCTGCAGAAGATGCATCAGGATCGTCCAGGCCGCCACGCAGACCAGCGTCCAAGTCGCCCACCAGAAGTGACCTTCGATCGCCGCCGACTTACCTTTCATCCAGGTAAAAACAGCGGTCAGACCAGTCGCGTGGATCATCACGCAAAGCGCCATTAGGCACCAAGCGATGATGAGTTTCGAAAGCATCTGAGCGTTCGTCTAGTGACCAAGTCAAGACGAACCCAATTTCTCTAGCGCGGCTCGGTGCGCTATCAGACCAAGGTCCTATGCCGTAACCACCAAAAGCCGAAATGCGGCTTACGCCCCGGCCGCTTGTAAGGCTGCTTGCAGTCTCGCCTCGTCCGAGTGCGAAAGCGAGGTCGTCAAGATCTTGCCACCGAATCCAGTGAGCTCTTTTAAAACACTCTCTCTATCCGGCGATGGTACGCCGGTGAGAGCGAAAAGCGCTGAGCCGCCAGGAATGAGTGTTCCGGCCAACTCCTTCATAAAATGCTCGGTAATTCCTACGGCGGCGAGTTCGTTCCCTAGCGCACCGGTAGTCGCATTTAGGAAAATCAGGGTGGTTAGCGATCCGCAGAAACCTGGAAAAACCGGGGTGTTAGCGGGCAGAAGGCTCCCCTTATGATGCAGCCTGACCTTGCCTTTCTCATCCTTAACAGCCACTACCATGTCCCGCAGGTCAATCACGTATTTGTTCTGCAGCTCGTGGACCTTTAAGCAAAGCTCCTCCGCCTTGTGAGGCTCATCAAACCCAATCACAAATAGATTGGACATAATCTTCAGGCTGATTTCGCTGCTACACTACCATTCTTCTTAAGCGATCGAAATGGTCCTGAAGAACGCGAATCATGGCTTCCGAGGCGCTCGGATGAACGAGAGATAGGTCGGCTAAGCGATCAACGGTCAGGCCAAGCCTAATGGCGCTAGACGCCAAATTAATCAACTCTACAGCGCGAGAACCGACAGCCTGACAGCCCAGAATCAGTCCGGTGCCGCTTTGAACGATCAGTTTTAGAAGATTCTTGTCCGGTTCAATCATGGTTGCATCGTCATCCGTTATCAGGGGCAGAGTTTCGGAGATGACTTCCACATCGTGACCGGCAGCATGCGCTTCGGCGGCGGTCCAGCCGGCTGCTCCGACTGGCGGATGCGTGTGGAGACAGCGCGGAATCCAATGAGCGTCGAATCGAGCCGGATGACCCAGGATGGTTTGAACCGCTACCCGGGCCTGAGCGTAGGCAGCACTATCGAGCAACATGATGCCGTTGATGTCCCCGATCGCATAAATTGACGGGACACTCGTCTGCATCTGCGCGTTGACGGCGATGAAGCCCGATACAGGAAGCCCAACCTTTTCGAGGCCCAGGCCTTCTATGTTTGGGGTACGACCGACTGTAACCAGGGTCAGTTCAGGAGAGACCATGGTCCCGTTGTGGATGCGGAAACGTGGTGGATCGCCGGAACCTACCTCCGGCAGAGCGACCCGTTCATTCAATAAGACTTCGACGCCGGCTTCCTCCAGCACCTTGCGTATCCGTTTGCCGATGTCCTCGTCCCAGCTGGGTAACAGCCGTTCCTCGGCTTCGGCCAGTGTCACTTGTACCCCCCTGCTCTGGTAAATTGCGGCGAGTTCACACCCGATGTAACCACCTCCAATAACGAATAGGGTCTTTGGGGTTAAGGTACTTTGGAGGAACTGATCACTGTTTAAGACTCGTGCCTTTTCGCTGCCGGCGAAACGGGGCCGTGAACCAGTTGCCAAAATAATATGCTCAGCGGTGACGGTTTCCTTTCTCTCATCGCCCGCGATCACCACCGTGTGGAGATCGAAAAGCGAACCCCGGCCAAATTTCACGTCGACCGAAGCGCTATCCAGTGAGCGGCTTAGCTCCGTCGCTAGACGATTGGTTACGCGTTTCTGCACCGTTAACCAGGAAGACCAGTCAGTCGCTACTAGGTCCGGATAGACGCCTAAGAGATGACTTTCCTTGACTCGCTCGTAGTGCGTCGCGCACGCACGCAAAGTGCGGACGGCGTGACATCCACGGTGAATACCAGTGCCGCCGATCCGGTCGGATTCAACCAACAAAGTGCTCAGTCCTGCTCTGGCGGCCTGTAGCGCCGCGTCCTTACCAGCTGAGCCGGAACCGATCACGGTTACTTGATATTGATAGCTCATATCTTGTCCCGATACCCGTTAACTAACCGTTTCATCCAGCTCTTGAATATCGGACCTTGGTGCTATTTCCGACAAGTTGCACCAGAGGTCTGTGGCTGGTGCAGCAGCGTTGCGATGAAAATGGGAGATCGGTCCTGCAGCTGCCGATAGACGTCAACTTAAACGGCGCAGCAATGAATTGGCGCGCAATCCCGAGCCATTTCGGAGGGGAGCCGCATTCCGCTTCCTCTTACCCCAGGACGATCTACCAAAGTGTGGCGTCTTTAGTCCGAATCATATTGTTTGCTGCGGCTCCCTTCGGGGTGTCTGAGGCCCATCGACGTGCCACCTCCCATGGCATAACACGGTTTTCTGGGCGTCGCGTCTATCCTCAGCTCTCACCTAAGACGGTCTGCAGGCGGCGAGACCCGTGCGAGCTAACAGAGCCGAATGCAACGCCCCTCCGCCAGCTGTGGTGCAAAAGCCCAATTCCTTGCTGCGCCGTTTGGGTTGACGCCTACGGACAGCGGTCGGACTGAGGAGCAACGCCGCCGGCCGGGCCAGACACAGCTCGCCGGCAAGCCTAAGGACTAACTAGTTCGACTTTCCCGGTTTTAAGGTTGTAAACGCCGCCGACAACTTTAACCTTCTTTTGATTGACAGCCTCGCTCAAAATTGGCTCGGCCGTTTGCAGTTTCTGTATGGTCAGCACCACGTTTTCTTTAATTGCATTCACCAGAAGATCACCGGGTTGATTAGCGACAGCTTGCACCGCGGGTGTAAGCGCTTCTGTTAGGGAGGGGATATGACCTGGAAATGAAGCACCATCCTTTACTTGCTTAATGGTTGAGTCCACTGCGCCACAAGCTTGGTGGCCGAGAACAAAGATCAGCGGTGAATTGAGCACGGCCACTGAATATTCCAAGCTGGCGATCATCTCAGGATTGGCAAAATTTCCAGCGATCCGGCATACAAAAATATCACCCCGACCGGCATCGAACGCATATTCAGGTCCGATCCGGGAGTCGGCACAGCTGAGAATGCTGGCAAACGGGTTTTGTCCTCTCGCTAAGGCGGCTCGGTCTGCGGCGAAATCATGACGCAGCATGGTACCGCGGACATAACGATTGTTTCCCTTCATGAGCCGGTCCAAAGCTGCATCGGGGGAAATCACATTTTGAGGCTTGGGGGGTGCGCCTTTTTCGGCGGCTCGTGTCAAAGCCGGGAGGGATAGCGTTGCGGCAAGAAGGGCCAGGAACTTGCGGCGGGGTAAATTGTTGCCGTTGTTAACTAACAATGGGTCGCATGAATTGCACACAGGAGCGAGATTTACAGCAATTGTGAGAATTAGAGCTGATGATGTAAAGAGCTTATTGACCGCCAACAAAGAAATAGTTAGTACGGCTATCGTGCGCTTTGTTTTCGCCGGTGGAGCCAGTCGTCGCCGTCTAAAATAAGATTGATCGGGTTCAGCTGGAAGAGCAGGGCCCAATTGGCGATTTTTGATTTATCCTGGACCCTGGATTCTTTTGAGATCCAGTCTGCAACCTCTTGGTCGCCGGCGCCGGTGGCAACGAAGGCCTTGAATTCCTCGGAGTCGATTCCTGTGAATCTGAAAAAGACTTGATCGAGCGGGCAATTGAAGTGGTAGGAGCCACCGGTACCGGCTAGTTCTGCTCTGCATTTATCCAGAGCACGAGCAGCAAGCACTTTATAGTCCCCAAGAGATGCACGCGGGCTTCGGGGTGAGGTCTTGGTTAGATCCGGAGCAAGAGATTGGACTCGTTCATTAACCATAGGAGGATTATCGGGCGAACATGTCGGGGATGCAAAAGGGAAGGTAATCGTCCTCGTGCTCGAGCTCGTGCTCGAGGAGTTGGAGGTGATAACGGACTGCAGACCTTCGTTTAAATCTTTCAACTAAGACGCGCGGTAGGTTGTAGCCAGGCGCTTCGATCGAGCACGAGCACGAGTTGGAGTACGAGTACGAGTACGAGCACGAGCACGAGTTGGAGTACGAGGACGAGCACGACTGCCGGCGTCTACAGCGCTAAGGCTGCCTCAACCGCAGGCGGGAAAATCTCGACGAGACTCCCGTCTAAACGCAGCGTGACGGAGGGATCGTGATCATGGTCCGTCGGACCGCGATTGATAATGATGTATGGCACACCGCGTTGGGCTGCGAGCAACGGGAATGATGCTGCGGGATAGACAGAAAGAGTCGAGCCAAGGGCTACCACCAAGTCGCAACCGCGGGCGACTTCGGTCGCTTGTTCCAAATCGCCGGGATTAAGATTCTGACCGAAACTAATCGTTGCCGGCTTAAGAAAGCCGCCACAGTGACAAAGCGGCGGTTTTCGGTGAACACGAAAAAATTCGTAATGAGGCTCCGGGTCTCCACGCCACAAACAAGTTTGGCACTCGACCATGGCATTAGTTCCGTGCACCTCGATCAAAGATCGGGTTCCGGACAAGGAATGTAATCCGTCGATATTCTGGGTCACAACGGCCAGGACTTTTCCTGCCTGTTCCAAAGCGACGATGGCGTGGTGCACTTCGTTTGGTTTGGCGGCTTTGAAAGCAGGCCAAGCCTCGAGCTTGTAATCCCAATGCTCGATCCGAGCACTCTCCGAGCTCATGAAATCGTCATAATAGACGGGAGCTCTTTTAGTCCAGACGCCGCCTGGTCCGCGGAAATCTGGAATCCCGCTGGCCGTGGAGACACCGGCACCAGTGAAGAGCATGATGCGACGAGACTTCTTCAGGTAGTCGGTTAGGGCTGGGTCGGGCATGCGAGGACGGTGAAAAGTAACAGGTGAAAAGTGAGAGGTAACTGGCGCCGCCGTCAATAACAGGATCGGCTACCCAACCTTTCACCTTTCACTTTTCACCTTTTTGTTTCACCGATGTGCTTGTAGCCATAGCCACAGCCACGCGGTCAGGAAAACGAGGGGCAAAAGCAAGGGTGAGGCGATACCGAGCCAACGAGTGAGTCCGCTTCCTTGGATTGCCGGAATGAAATCGCCTGGAGCGACGTGTTGAAAGTAGGTCTGACGGAGCCGGTAGAGTGCGATTATCCCGGCTATGACACTGCCGTATATCAGGAGGTCGGACAGGCAAGCGACGGCTGGGATAATGTTAAAAAGGAGATCCTGCTGCTTTGCCAGCAACTGGTTCCGAGGGGTCGGCGTTCCGTTGGCAATGATGGCGTATCCGGTGAAGAAAAAGGATTGAGCCGCCATCAGCCAGGCTAGCCGTTGTACAATCAGGTTGTCCTCATGCTGGATCTGATCGCGAATCATCCGGTACCAATCGAGAGGACCAAGGGAGTCGAGGGAGAGCTTGTTCAGGGGCGCGGACATGGGTCAGGATGAGAGCAGACGCTTAGCCGCATAACGGATGGGACTTATATGACCTATGGGACGTATGTGCCAGCGGACCGGCACGGCTCGGCGCGCTTTTCGAACTTATTAATTCTGCGGTCTGAGCCACCAGCAGCGCTGGTATCATCTTGAGTTTTTCGGGAGCCTCGCCCCACCAGAGCTTGTTCGCCTAGATATCCGGCGGATGTGCCCGCGGCTCGCGATCCTTGGTTCCGCCGGGATTCGGCGAAGTGACGAATGGACCACCGGCGAGGGGCGCGCGGTCGCTGAAAGCGACCTCCGGTAAATCACTGGGTTTACCTTCCAACGGGAAATCTTTGCGGAGCGGAAAGAAAGGATAGCCGTCCCACATGAGAATCCGCCGGAGATCGGGATGATTGGCGAACCGGATTCCCATCATATCGAAGATCTCGCGTTCGTGCCAATCGGCAGTTGCCCACAGGTGCGAGACGGTGGGGACTTCTAGATTGTCCTCGGAGACTTTGGTCTTGAGCCGGAGATGGATGTGGTCCGCTAGAGAATAGAGGCCGTAAACCACTTCGAACCGAGGCTCTTCTCCCATATGATCGACACTGGAGACGTCGACCAGGAAATTAAAGCCAAGTTCATCCCGGCACGTTTTGCAGGTGGCTTCAATCTCTTCCAGCGGCACCGAAAGAGAAATCTCGTCCCGAAACTCGGTTTGAGGGAATCGCGGGAAACGAGCTTTTACCTTTTGAGCGAGATCGGCGGAAGTCATTTGACGGTTTCCGCTAAGGCTCGTCTCTGATCACCGAGTGCGCGTTCGTGGTCGATCTTGTGCTGCAGTTTCATCAAGCCTTCGAGCAGAGCTTCGGGACGCGGCGGGCAACCGCTGATATAAACGTCCACCGGTAAAAGATGGTCGATTCCTTGGAGGACCGCATAGCTCCGGTACATGCCGCCGGAAGAAGCGCAAGCGCCCATGGCGATCACCCATTTTGGTTCGGGCATCTGATCGTAAATTCGTTTGACGGCCAGAGCCATTTTGTAGGTGACGGTGCCGGCAACGATCATGACATCCGACTGTCTGGGCGAGAACCGCATGACCTCAGCTCCGAACCTGGCGATATCAAACCGGGCGGACGCAGCGGCCATCAGCTCGATGGCGCAACACGCCAATCCCATCGGCATTGGCCAGAGTGAGTTCTTGCGCATCCAATTGATACAGGCATCGAGTCGCGAAAAGATGATGTTGCCTTCGATTTTGGAATCGTATGCGGCGGGCGCCGTTGTGACCATAGGTTGACAGTATGATCGTGGTCATTAGGAGCAAGTGAAATATTTCACGAGGCATACTTGGTGAGGGCGAGGCTCCCGAACGACCTGATGATTTGAACGAAGGTACCGGGCTGATTAGGTCCGAAATGATTTGGCTATACTAATCAGCTCGCCGAGCCGCCGTCATCGTGTGAACAAAGTGTAGCGGGTTGCGTCGGCAGAGCACGATCGTTTCTCGAAAATCTAAAGACTAGCGACACTTTAGACCGACGGCTCGGCGCGCGTATCGATCTGGCACAGCGTTGGAGTTTACCAACGTTCGCAGCTTCGTTAATATTCTAAGGCCATTGGGGAGCCTCGCCCCACCAAAAATCACTCCGTCCCACCTTGCTGCTGTTTCTGTTTTTGGAGATCGACGAAGGTCTTTAGTGCGTCCGGGGCGGCGTCGGTCACCGCCCACATGATCAGACCGTTGGCTTCCCAGCCGTAAACATTGAATCCTTCTTTTTGCAGAGCGGTATCAGGGAAATGCAAGGAATCGGTCTTGGGCCAAGCAAACAGATTGATATAGTGTTGATGATGCTGGAAAACGACCGCTGCTATTTCCTGATTGTTGAGGTAATCCAGTCTGCCACCGATCAGTTTAAACCCCTGGTCGCTTAGGTCGTAAACCGGAGGTGAAAAGCTGAGTTTTCCGGCGAACCAAGGCTTTACCGTATGTTGATCGGTTGAAACCACGTCGATCAAATGATCGGGCAGCAGCGAGCGCATGTGATCGGACACAAGCTGCGCGGTCACTGTGGCTAAGAGGCCGTCGGGGGATCGGTTTTCGCCTAGGAAGAGATTGGACCCAAACCATACGGCGAGGACAGCGGCGGCTCCGGCCAAGCTCGGTAGTAGCCAACTAGGAAATTCGAATGCCGGTACGCGCCAGGAGCGCCGCCGCGTGGGGGAGATCTTTTTCGATAGCTCGCCCCGGATCTGAGCACGAAGATCGTCTGGCATAGCAAACCGGACCTCAGGTTTTTGGAGAGCTTCGCGCACGGCCAATCGAAGGGCGAAAGCCTCTTCGCAGGCCGTGCATTGTTCAAGATGTTCTTGAACTTTCTGGGCCTCGGCCAGTCCGAGCTCATTGTCGAAGAAGGGATCGAGCTGCTGATGAAGTTCGTCGCAGGTCATACTAGATCCCTTTCCCTCATTTGCTTAAGCGCCTCAGCAAGTTGCCGGCGGCCACGTGCTAGTCGTGACATGACGGTGCCGATCGGGACCTGCGTTATTTCTGAGATCTCACGATAGGAAAGTTCTTCCATCTCCCTTAGCACCAGAACCGTACGAAAGTCGTCCGGCAGACTCGCTAGTGCCGAACGCACGGCCTCGACCTCCGACTTCACCTGCAGCTGGGTTTCAGGTGAATTATCATCGGGGATATTTTCGAGCTCTTCGTCGGAAGAATGCACTTTTCGTTTCTTAAGATGGTCGTAGCAAACGTTGCGAACAATGCGGAGTAGCCACGCTCGGCCCGTTTCGCCGCGTACTCCGCCGAAAAACCTAAACGCACGCAGGTACGCCTCCTGTACCATGTCGCGCGCGTCCGGTTCGTTCTGCATCAACCAGCGCGCGAGGTTAAAGGCGTCACTCATTAACGGCAACATCTCGCCCTCAAAGCGTCTCAGCTTCTCCTCTTCGTTCATCGGTTCGCGACCGAGGCTATCACAAAAGAATACCGGGAAGGGAACGAATTTATTCCCGTAATTTGGTCGGGGCCATATTTGGTAGGGCGAGGCTCCCCAAGGGCCATGTGATGGTAACGGAGCCGCTGGTGTGCTTTGATCCTGACGTTTTGCTATACCTGAACCGCTGCCGAGCCGTGCGTATTCAGTGCGGCTGCAGCAGCATTTGACCCGATTCTGTACGCGGCCCTTCGAATTCCAACCGACCGTTGCTTCAATACTCAGACCCGCGGCTCGGCACATTGATCGGCTTAAAATATTAAGGTGACGCCTGAGACTTCCGGCTTTCGCAGGTGCGTCTAGGTCGTGCGGGAGCCTCGCCCTAGCAAGATCGTCTCTTCGCGGGAATAAATCGCGCTGCCAATCGGTATTCACCGCTAAACAGACCAAAACTAACTATGTCAGACCATATCCACGAGAATTTGAATGATGACGGTGTCGATCGGCGCGGCTTTTTGAAATGCATGGCCTGGGCCGGTACGGGGTTGGTATTTACCATGAGCGCAGGGATCGCCAGGTCGCGGATGCTGTTAGCACCTGCTTCTGATCAAGGTGCCGCGGCGGGTACCGATTTTACCTTTGTCCAGATCAGCGATAGCCACATCGGCTTCAACAAGGATGCCAATAAAGATGTCATCGGAACTTTGCAGGAAGCGATTAACCGAATCAAGGCGCTTCCTACTAAGCCGGATTTGATTATCCACACGGGCGATTTAACTCATCTCGCTGAAGCCGATGAATTCGATACGGTGGACCAGGCTTTAAAGGGCACAGGGGTCAGCGATATTTTTTACGTTCCGGGAGAACACGACGTTCTCAACGATAACGGAGAGCAATACCGGAACCGATTCGCGAAGGGGACAAATGGTGATGGTTGGTACAGCTTCACGCACCGCGGCGTTCATTTTGTCGGGCTGGTTAACGTGATGGGTAAGGCGGACGCGGCGCTGGGCTCATTAGGCCAAGACCAACTCACCTGGCTGGACAAGGACCTAAGCAGTTTGTCTACTTCGACGCCGATTATCGTATTTGCTCATGTGCCGCTGTGGGAGGTTTACCCGCAATGGGGCTGGGGAACTCAAGATGGGTCTCAAGCCTTGTCGCTATTGAAACGGTTCGGATCGGTGTCAGTGCTTAACGGCCACATCCACCAGATTGTTCAGAAGGTTGAAGGGAACATTTCGTTCCACACCGCGATGTCGACCGCTTTTCCCCAACCTGCGCCTGGAACTGCGCCGAAGTCAGGTCCGATGAAGGTACCGGCAGACCAGCTCAAGAAAGTTCTAGGTATTACCACGGTGAATTACGTTGAGACGCCTCATTCTTTGGCGGTCATCGACAAGCCTCTGATTGGGTAGGAACCGATTGAATCGTCCTTGTACTTGGTCGTCTCGCCAAGCTCCGTAGGAGCGAAATCTCTGTAGAAAACGACACGGAAATCAACCTCCGAGCGTTCAGTAGGAGCGGCATCTGGTTTGTGTGAACGGAAAGGCTGCGCAGATTTTCTATAAAGATGCCGGTCCTACGGGAGCTCGGCGGGGCGACGAGTACAAGGACGAAAAGACGGAACCCATACGAGAGGGCGATTTTCTAGCTGATTTAAAATGGAACTATTTTTGGCTGCTAACATTTGGGAGATGATGCACGGGGGAAGTACGCATCTGCCCATTGCACTGATGTTGGTGTCGGCGGTTTTCGATGCTTTAGGCGGCGTGATCAGATCGGATCGTCTCAAAGACCGATTTCACGCAGCGGGACTCTTTAGTTTGATCGCGGGCACCTTGGGTGCTTTTCCAGCGGTCCTGTCCGGGCTGATTTTGGCGCGTTGGGAGATTGCAGGAACCGGCGCGCTGTTCTGGCATCATGTTTTCCTTTGGCCTTCATTCGCTCTGCTGATTGCGTTGTCGGTCTGGAGGTTGATTGTTCGAGGGCGTCGCTCAAGAACCGGTTTTGTCATCTATCTGTTGGCGGCTTTTGCGGCAGCCTTCCTGGTGAGTGCGGCTGGATTCTGGGGTGGGGAAATTCTGTTGGGAGGCTCATGAAACGAGTGTTCTTCGGCCTGGAATTTATCGCCGGCGTCGTGGCCATTGTCGTCGCTGCCATCGTAGTTGGGAGTGCCTTGGGTTCAGCGACCCTGGTGCGAGCGGCAATGGAGAAATCGAGAAGCGAGTCTGCGGCCAACGGAAATCAGCCGGCGCTTGCGGTGGCCGTCGCGCACGGGCAAAAGCTCTTCGCGGTTAATTGTTCGCACTGTCACGCCGATGACGCTACCGGCGACGAAGGACCGGACTTGCACGGACTGACGAAGTCCGACGAACGGATCAAGGCGATTATCACAAACGGTGTCAAAGGTGAAATGCCGGCCTTCGGTAAGAAACTGCAGGACGCGGACAAGGATGCGTTGATCGGGTTTTTGAGAAGCCTCCACTGAAGTAATCAGTAAACAGTGAGGCAGTAATTAGTTCAGGAGTTAGGAGCTAGAATTTAGGAGCTAGGAGGGGCGAAGGCGTTTCAGGCATAGCAGCCGCTGAGGCGCCAGTCTCTCTTAGCTCCTAGATTTCTCGCTCCTGGCTTCTATCTTATTACTGGCCTACCGGTTACTGATTGCTCGTCCCTTCGGCTCCGTGGTGAACCAGAACCCAACCGCAGCAATTAAGATGATCACGAGAGCGACTGCAGGTGTTAGCGCAGGGGGAATAGCTAGAAGGGTGGGAAGGCCGCCGAGGGCGACAGCCAGGCCGAGGACAAGGCCGGCAGCGGTTGCCGGGCGAGCCGGGAGAAGACGCGCCATGGCTGCAATTGAGCAGGGGATACTGGATTGGAGCAAAGCGACTCCGGGTAAAAGAAGGGCAAGTTTTTTTCCGGCGAAAGCGAGCAACGGCGCTGCTATAAGGAGCGAAAGCATGGTCCAACGGCGATAGCCAAGACGTTCCGCGGCGAAGCCGCCGACAATCTTACCGGTTCCGGCGGCAACTCCCAATGCAACCAAAGCAGTGATCTGTCCGGCACTCGCGAACTGAAAACTTGTCCAGAGCAACGAGCGCAAGGCAACGGCGGTCAACAGTCCGATCATGATCCAATCATGAGACTCGAAGATAGGCTCTTTGATTGGTTTCGAGACAGAGGTTTGGCGAGGGGGCAGTGGCCAAGCCTGAATCAGGAAAACAAAGGCGAGCAAAGAAACGAAAAACGGAAGATAAAGATAGTGTCCACTGACAGCAAGGGCGCCGCCCATAGCGAGCCCGATTACTCCCGGAGCCGCAAAAAGTCCGGCTGCATCCGAACGTCCGTTGCACGATCGCAAGGTCAAGGCACCGGCGCCCACATGAAACGCCGCAGATCCCACCCCGGCCACAAGAACCGCGACCTCGCCAAAACCTAGACCGCGCGTGACCAAGCTGGCTGCCAAAAGCACCATGCCGCCGGAAGCGAAAATTCGAGGAGAGCGCAGGCTATCAGCAAAATAGCCGATCAGAGGTTGGCTACCAAAAGCGAGCGCATTGTAGATGAGCACGAGGAGCGTTGTCTGCGTGGCGGACGAGTTTGTGGCTAGACTGCCCAGTAGTAATCCTGCGGCGCCATCGGAAATGCCATGGGCGATACCGAGAGCGAAGGGCAAACGATAGGACAACGAGGTCTGGAGGTTCATTCAATTGCGAGCCGCTGGCGGAGTAGTAATCGGAGACACCACAGGCGTCGGGCTCCAGTGCGGGCGGCGGTTGCCGCCTTGGTAACCAACTATGGGAGGAAACAGCGCGAGATAAATGAAACCGCCCAGGAAGGCATAAGAGAACAGATTGGCCACCACCGAATTCAAGAATACGCGGGAAAAGGGCGCGGTTGACCGTAGTCCCTTTAGTTCGATCGCTTCAATAACGACGGTGAGCAGGAAAGTTGCGATCAATAGGATTGGCAGCGGGATGCTGTAGCCGAGTCCTACTGTCCCAAGCAAAAAGACGATGCCGCTTCCAATCAGGGAGGTCACCAGATTAATGATGAACCCATGCAGGAAAGCGACTTTCCAGGATGCCCATTTAAGAAGGCGGAAAACTGTCGCCTCGATCAGGACGATGATGGCCAAGCTAATCACCGAACAAAAAAGCAGTCCTGGTGGATCCAGGTAGATCGGTGAAAGGAGGTCAGCGAGCATCTCGAGTCGTTCGTATCAGATATAGAGATGCTGGAAAAGGAGAGATGTACTTTTGGAGTGAGCAGTGAGCAGTGAGCAGTGAGCAGTGAGCAGTGAGCAGTGAGCAGTAAGCAGTAAGCAGTAAGCAGTAAGCGGTGAGCAGTGAGCAGGGGGGGCGAGGCTTCCGAAAGGCCACAAGGTTGAACCAGGGAAATCGGCACACACCAATGGACGTGATGGATTAGGCCTCAAAATGCGCCGAGCCGGTGACGAGCGCTGGACCACGGCTCGGCGTGTCTGAAGTGTAGCAAAATCCATCGTCGGGCGTATACCAACCCCTTCGTTATCGTGTTCAGGCCTTTCGGGAGCCTCGCCCTACCAAATTGGGCCTGTCACCTTTCACTTTTCACCTTTTTGCTTCTCCGTTCGCCTCCTGTATAGTGCGCCCTCTGCATGGGAAGACTTTCGACTCGGAATTTTTGCATTATTGCTCACATCGATCACGGTAAGACGACACTTTCTGACCGGTTGCTCGAGTCCACCGGCACGATCGCCGACAGGGAAAAGCAGGATCAGTTGCTGGATTCGATGGATCTTGAACGGGAGCGCGGCATTACGATCAAAGCGCATCCGGTCACAATGAGTTATTCGGCCAAGGATGGTCAAACGTATCGGCTGAATCTATTGGATACACCCGGGCATGTGGATTTCTCCTACGAGGTATCGCGAAGCTTGGCGGCCTGTGAGGGAGCAATCCTGGTCGTAGACGCCGCTCAAGGTGTCGAGGCGCAGACGGTTGCAAACGTTCATCTGGCGCTGAAGCAAGGGCTGACCATTGTGCCGGTTATTAATAAGATCGATCTTCCTAATGCGGATATCCCAACGGTCCGGAAACAGCTCGAGGAAATCTTGGCTATTCCGGCCGATGAAGCCATCCTAGCCAGCGCCAAGACCGGGATCGGTATTGAAGAGATTCTTGAAGCGATCGTGGCGCGGATTCCGGTTCCTCCGACCCAAGCGGACGAAAAACTGCGTACTTTGATCTTTGACTCGGTATTCGACATCTACCGTGGGGTCGTTGCCTACTCCCGGGTCTTCTCTGGGACCATCACGCCTGGGCAGTCGGTGCGCTTGATGAGCACAGGGAAGAGCTACGAAATCAAAGAGGTCGGGATCTTTACCCCGAAGCCGCTGGCACAGGAAAAACTCCAGGAAGGCGACGTCGGCTATTTTATTGCCAATATTAAGTCGACAGCGGAAATTAAAATCGGCGACACCTTGACAGAACAGCGCAACCCGGCGCCTGCGCCGTTGCCTGGATTTCAGGAGATCCATCCGATGGTGTTCAGCGGGATTTACCCCATCAACACGGCGGATTTCGAACATCTGAAGACCGCCATGGGGAAACTGCAGATCAATGATTCCGCATTTGTTTATCAGGCGGAGAGTTCCGTCGCGCTAGGGTACGGCTTTCGGTGCGGATTTCTTGGGTTGCTGCACATGGAGATCGTCCAGGAGCGACTGCGCCGGGAGTTCGATATGGATATTATTGCGACTTACCCGAGCGTGGTTTACGAGGTGGCGCAGACCAATGGTGAGAAAGTCGAGGTAGATAACCCTGCCCACCTGCCTGATCCAAGTGTGATCGCGGAGATCAGGGAGCCGGTAGTGGAGTGCTTCGTGATGTGTCCGAACGAGAACATTGGCGACATGATGCAGTTGATTATGGAAAAGAGGGGCGAGGTCCAGCATACCGAGTCGCTCGACATCCGCCGGGTGATGTTGACAGCGATCATGCCGTTAAACGAGATTTTGGTCGATTTTAACGACAAGATTAAGTCATTGACCCATGGATACGGATCGATGGACTACGAGTACGCCGGCTATCGGCCTGCCGATCTGGTGAAACTTGACATGCTGGTGAACAGCGAGCCGGTCGATGCGTTTTCCAGTATTGTCCACCGAGACAAAGCAGAGGGTCGGGGCCGGTTGCTGGCGGCAAAACTCAAGGAAGTGATTCCTCAACAGCTTTTCCAAGTATCGATCCAGGCCGCAATCGGTGGAAAGATCGTTGCGCGCGAGAATGTTTCTGCTCTCCGCAAAAATGTGACCGCGAAATGTTACGGCGGCGATATCACGCGGAAGCGGAAGCTTTTGGAGAAACAAAAAGAGGGGAAGAAACGAATGAAGGCGATCGGTAAAGTGAATATTCCGCAAGAAGCCTTCATTGAAGTTCTGAAAACCAATTAAAACTGTGTTAACACCGAGATACGTCCAGGATTCTGAGACACTAATCAAAGCGGCAAAACGAATACTGAATTATCGCAAAGACGTCGCTGCTGCCGATCAACTGGCGGCGGCTCGGGCGGGGATAGCTAAAGTACGCGACGCGATCAAGCAAAGATCTGCGCCAGCGGTTAAAGAAGCGGAAAAACCTTTGGTTGAGGTTTTGACGAAAATTGATCCGCCAAAGCCTAACAGTTGGATCCGGGACAACGTCGAATTGATTGTGGTGGTGGTAGCAATTGCTCTCGGCCTACGAGCGTTTTATTTGCAGCCTTTCAAAATCCCGACCGGATCGATGCAACCCACGTTGAATGGCATCATCGCCAAGCCCATCGATGGGCCTGCTCCTAATTTCCTGGTACAAGCTTTTCAATTTGTCACGATCGGGCGCACCTACGCGGATGTAGTTTCCGAGGAGGACAACGATAGCATCGCGCAGATCAGCGCCGTCAAAATGAAGTGGTTGTGGGATGGATCTTTGATCCAGATGACCTCGGGAAAGAGTTATACAGTAGGGATTGCACCGGACCAATTGAAGCAACTCGGTGTTTTACCGCCTTTCTACGAGGGAGGTCCAGTGTTCGGTAAAAAGTATCAGAAGGGAGAGCCGATCGTGCGCGCCTACGCGGACCTTGGGGACCAGGTTTTTGTCGACAAGATGAGCTATAATTTTATGGGGCCCCATCGGGGCGACATTTTCGTATTCAAGACCAACGGAATTCGAGACTTGGAGAGGCCAGGCACGCCCAGCGAACATTTTATTAAACGCTTAGCGGGAATTCCGGGTGATACGCTACGGATTGCTGAGCCCAATCTTTTCATTAATGGCGAACTCGCGAATGACTACGTGTTTAAGCGAGTCGCATCCCGGCAAAACGGATACACCGGCTACACGAACGGGAATGGTAACTACATGGAGTATCTAGCGACTCCCGACAAAACTGTGACCATTCCACCGTTCTCGTACTTTGCGCTCGGCGACAACAGCGCGAATAGCCTCGACAGCCGGTACTGGGGTTTTGTGCCGGCAGAGAATGTGGTAGGCCGCGGTCTTTTTGTCTATTGGCCGTTTACGAGCCATTGGGGATTTCCGCGATAGGGCCGCTTTGGTGGATGTTGCGCTTGCAGGAGGCATCTTCATGCCTTGCCGTCCGTCGAAGCGCTCAGATGCCGCTCCTACGGAGCTGGTGCCAATTTTCTCATGCCGCAGCTATAAAGATTTCGCTCCTACGGAGCTCATGGTAGGTAACGTTTGGCGTTCATCATTTGGCGTTTGCCTTTCGGCGTTCAAAGTCCGCGGTCGGTACGACGGCGCACATATAAGTCCCATTTGTCCTATAAGTCCTATCCGTAGTGGGACTCTATGTGTTTCGCTCGCATGACCGCCGACCACCAAACGCCAGCCGCTCACCCCTCGCCGAAATTCTGAGTTGTGTTTCCTCGAGAAAAGCTGCCTAAATCTAGGGCATGGACTTGGTAGACGTTTTAGTCGACCTCGCAAGGCTGCTAGGAACTCACCCCGACAAAGTAGTCGCACTCGATGAGGGGTTTGTGGGCGGCAAAGTGCACGGCCACACTGTCATCAGCCGTCCCGGCGCCCGACTAGGAAGTTTGGACCGCGGCGACCTGATTCATTTTAACCCGGCTCCATTGCTCGAGTTGTTGAGAGCGGATCAACCTAAACGCCCGGCGGAAGAAGAAGCGCTGCTGGCTTCCCGGCTGCAAGAGGATGCGCCGATCCCGAGCTCCGATGCTTACGTGGTCGCGGATCTTTTCGAGCGGTGCGGGAGCCGTATGATTGTGCAAGTACAGCCGGTGGTGATTAATCAAATTCTGGCTTCTCCAAGGGCCAGACAGTTTGCTGACCGTCGGATTACCCTGAGTGAGGTGTTCAGTTGTGGGCTCTCCACGACGTTGGTTCCTTATGCTGACCCGGGAACGGCGCTGGCAAAAGAGGTGCGAACCAAAGTCAACCTGTGGCGAGATCGTGCCCGAACCGACCCAAAAGTGATCCTGCTCCAAAACAACGGGATGATTGTGCTGGGCGATTCTCCTGAGGAGGTCGTGGAAACCGTCGAAAAGATGGTTCGTGCGGCTGAGGTATTCGTTGGCGCCAGCTTGCTGGGAGGACCTCAATTCCTCACGGTGGCGAATATTGGGCGAGCGACTGAATACCGGCGGGGGAGCGACACAGACGGAACCAATCAATCAACCGCGCCTCAAGCTGTGCCGAGTGAGCTGGCCAATTCCTGAACTGACAGGAATCGATTGGACTCACGTCGCTATTGAGGCTAGCGCCGGCGTGGTGGGTTATGTGCTGCTGATTTTGTGCAACCCGGTCGCCCGATTTTTCCGGGACGGGCTGTCCATCGTGAACCGGCATCCCCGCATTTGGATCTGGCTGGCGGTACTAAGTTGCTCCTACTCGATATTTCAGGCAATGATCGCCTGGCGGCTGGGCGAGTTCCATCTGTCGCTTTACGACCTCGTTAACTGGCCAGCGGCTCGCGCCGTGGATTTAAATTTGGCGGCTCAACGCTGTTGGTTGCCGGCGCTTGAGCTTTTGTCCGGACTTTTCAATCAGGTGGTGGTGAGTTTCCCGGCCTCCGGTCTAGCTGCAATTTTGTTTTTGATGAACTGGGGCGGCGCTCATTTCAATTTGATAGCGGAAGCCCGAGTGCGCTTAGGGATTTGGTGGATGCCGGTTTACTTGGGAGTGGTGATTTGCGCTTTCGCCGCGGTGGCTAAGCCGCTTTTCGCGATCTCGATTCATTGGCTGAATCAGTTCTTCGATGGACTGTTTCTCCTGAGGGTGGGAGCCGTGTTGGATTGGCTCTCTTTCCAGTTCGAATACCTGTTTGGGCTGGTCGTCCAGATCTACCTGATCCTATTAGCCTTCGTGTGGATCAGAGGCATCAAGTCGGATCCGGAACGCGTATTTGCGCTGGCGCTCCGGCGGACGCCGCATGTCGCGAAATGGGCAGGACTAATGCTATTGATCAGTGCCCTGTTCATTCATCTACCGCTTCTGATCAGCTATCTATGGATCGGACAATTCACCGACTTCACCAGCGCAGCCGTTGAGTATGTCGATCAGACGGTGCGTCCGTTGTTTGCCATGGTCTTGATCTTCTTTTGTTCGGTACAGATTACCTTAGTGCTGCATAACCAGACGCTGCAGAAGGGATTGCAAGAGCATGCCAACCTGATGCGAACGAGTTGGTATCGCATCCTCTGGTTTGTGATTGTGGCAGCACTCCACCTTTACGCAGTCTGTTGGGTTGGCGAGGCCGCTTTAGCGTGCTATCCCGTTATGTCGGTCCCAAACGTGCTGGCGTCTCTGCTTGTGAGTTTCGCTAAAGGGGTCGTAGCGGCGTGGCTTCTGACGAGCTGGGTTTGTCTTTATCGGGATACACGCCGCCCGCGGAAAGAAATCCGGTTTTGAGAAAGACAAGCTGCTTTGGTAAACCCTGAGCCAGAAGATATTTTGGTGGCGAACCAAATCAGTTGGTGTAGTCCGAGTGATTCCGGAGTTCAGGTCCCCCCAATCAGTCATGGTTTTCAGCGTGCGTCGTTTTACGTGCTCGAGTGTGACGAGGCGCAGGCCAAACATTCTTGGTTGCGTCTCTTTGGCCTGCTCGATGAACCGGTCTGTGGAGAGATCTTGCTGGAAGGACGGCGAGTCACGGGTTTGGATCCTGAAGAACTGGGAGAGATCCGAAACCGGAAGCTTGGTTTTCTCTTTGCCGCGCCTTTTCTGTTGCCGTCTTTTACCGTGTTGGAGAACGTCGCAATGCCCCTGTTCAAAGTGGCACAGGTTGATGCTCGAGAAGCCAAGAGCATTACTGAAATGATCCTTGATCTGGTAGGAATCTCCGAGTTGGTCGAATTAACGGCTTCCACGTTGTCACCGTTGCAGCAACACTTGACGGCGCTAGCGCGGGCAATCGTACATAATCCTCGGTTGATGATCATTGAGGAGCTGGGCTTGGGGCTGGAGCCCGAAGCGGCTCTTCGTGTCTTCGATGTGGCACGTCGAATCCCCGAACGACTCGGAACCACGGTGATTGCGACGCTCTCGGCAGGGATTGACTTCGCCAGCGGGGATGTCGTACTCGAAATAGGGGCGGCTGGAATCCGAGAAGTTCGGAAGGAGCCGAGAATATGAGCAATGCCGAAAACATAACCCGGAAGAGTGGGTCGAACCTTGCCTTTGCCTTCTTCTGCTTACCGAAAGAGAAACGCCGGGACATCTCGATCTTCTACGCATTCTGCCGGCATGTTGATGACATCGCAGACGATCCCGGTCTTCCGACCGAAGAACGTCGGGCGCGCCTAGAAAGTTGGAGGTCGTGGATCCGACGCTCCAGTCCGGGGGAACCGGATTTTGCCGCCGAAATCCGTGAGCTAATCAGGAAATACTCTCTCAAAGTCCTGCACTTTGAAGATATCCTTAATGGCGTGGAAATGGATCTGCGCCAGGTCCGCTTCACGACTTTTGCTGAACTGTCGGAATATTGTTATCGGGTGGCCAGCGCGGTCGGCCTGACTAGTATAGAGATCTTCGGGTATAAGAATCAACGCTGCCGGGATTACGCCTATTACCTGGGCCTGGCGTTGCAGCTCACCAATATTATCCGGGACGTAGGCTCCGACTTGACCAACGGGGGCAGGATCTATCTGCCGCTTGATGAATTAGCCAAGTTTAACTACTCGGAGGAAGAACTCGTCCAACGGAAGTACGATGATCGGTTTGTCGCCCTGATGAGGTTCCAGGCGGAACGGGCTCACGCATACTTTCAAAGAGCGACAGAATCGTTGCCAGCCGAGGATCACCGGTCAATGAAGGCGGCTGAATTGATGCGGGCGGTGTATTTCAAGCTGCTTACTCGGATCGAAAACGATCAATTTCGAGTATTTCAGAAGAAATACCGCCTTAGCCACCCGGAAAAACTTTGGATTATTTCTCGGCATTTTGCCACAAGTCTGACATAATAAGGTTTGTCTTTAGCAGGGACCAGGTCTGCAACCTGCTGCTAGGGAGTCTGCGGAGTCCTTATATGACAAAAATGATCCACCTTGGGATCGTCATTCTGGCGGTTCTCGGGTTAGCCTCTTCGAAGGTGTTTGGGCAGACAAATGGCAGTCTGTCATCGACTGCAGTCGGCATCGCTCCCATCGGTGTCAATAGCAGTTTGGTAGGAAATGCTCTCGGCTTCACTGTCCACTTTGCCGGGAAGGATGTTATCTACTTGTGGGAAGGTAGTGTGTTTCCGGTAGCGACCCGTACCAACAATCACGATATCGTGGTTAGTCCGTATGTTCCCCATAACCGAGTGACGGTCTACGGGATTAAATCCGGAGAGTTGGTAATGGATCCTTCGGTCATGAAACCATTTGTTCGACCGTAAAGATTAGGAAAAAAAATCTATAACAGAATAGCGCCGGTGTAGAGCAGGGCGCCGGCGAACACTGGCCTTGAAAGGCGCAGTGGGGCGGTCAGTCGAGCGACTAACCGCGCGGGGAATTTCACTCTCGCGTTTTCCTCAGAGAGTTCCCTAGTTTTTTGGTCCCACGTCCCCGTCCTTGCCGTTACCTCAAGCGAGCCTGCAGGATTACACAGTTGAGCCAGGCTTTTTGGTCTTGCGAACGGGGTATCCTTCGCGGCGCCCGGCTTGCAGGTGCCGCTCTCGAAACAGATTAACCGCACGTGTTTCGATCAGCGAGTCGCTTTTCTGAGGCGCTATTTTTTCACCAGGCCAGCCAGAGCCGGTACGCTGGAAAGCACGTTGTTAACCGTGTCTTCTCCGGCAACTTTCTTAGCCTCGCCGATAAAGTTTTCTACAAATGGAGGGATTAAATCGGTCTGGAGCCCAGCGTTTTCCAGACCCGCTACGACCTTACCGATATCGGCAGCCTGGCCGCCGAACATCGAGCTGACACTCCCGATAAGATTACCAAGAAGATTCCCACCACCGGAATCGGGCGTTGGCGCATTGTTGGCAAGATCATTTGCGCCCGGAATCTGATTTAGAAGAGCTCCGACTTCACTTCCTGCCGCTTTCTCCTTCAGGAAGTTCAACAATACTGCCAGTCCCGAGCGAACGACAGCCTCGGGGATCCCAAGCTTTTGCGCAATGGCTGTTACTATCTGGTCCATAGTAGCTGTGATGCTGTTACGATCTGTCGATTGACAGGCCTTCCTCTAGGCTAGGGGAGACTGTTCAGTTACTGCAAGACATCTCTTTCATTAACCGCGGGGGGACCGCCACGTGCCAGGGTAGGTGGGCCAGGTGGTGGCGCAGAGATTGCAGTGCCGACGACCAAAACATTAGCCAACAATATGTCGCTATTGCGAAGCTTGCCGCCGATTTGATCGATGTCTGTAAGCACTACGCTCCTACTAGCTCAGTTGCTAGTAGAAGCGACCACAACAACGATCCTGCCGCTATGGAGCCAGCTCTACTCTCTGCGCGCTCGGGCTTGCGGTTTGTAACTCCAGGCAATCTTTCAGGACCTGTAGGAAGGCGGGAAGCATCGAGTTCTGTGAGTGGCGTTGGAAAGCAGCAACAATGGGAATCTCTTCTGTCAGATCGGAAATGGGTACTACGCGTAAGGTCCCGGGAACACTCTCGGCGACATGCGCGGGCATTACAGAAACGCCCATCCCGCCTGCAACCAGCATCATCAGAGAATGTTTCGAATTGACCTGTAAACTTGGCTGGATACGTCTACCACGCATCTCACAAATTCGATCAAGAAACCGCCAGTACTCACTGAAGCCGTTTCTATCGAGACCGACGAAAGGAAGATCCAAATACTCCTGCAAACGGTTAGGAACGGGTGATGTCCATACTCCCTCTGGCGGGATCAATCCGACTAACTTCTCCGTGGCTAGCGTCAACGTTTCGAGTCCGGAGAAAAATGGGCTATCGGGAAGGAGCTGGCTGCAAACAGCCACATCTAGTTCGCCGCGCTCCAGCCGCTGTAGTTGCTCGGGTCCCGGTAAATCATTAAGGGCCAGCCGGACGTCAGGCCATGCGCTACGAAATGCGTTTATGGCGTCGCCCACACCGAATTTCATCGCGTAACTGCAAAAACCGAGCCGTAGGAGGTTGGTATCGCGCGCCGCCACCCGGCGCGCCGCTTCGACGCTGGCGGCTGCGGTCGCCAGAGTTTCCCGGGCGCCGTTCAGCAATGCCTGGCCGGCCGGGGTCAACTCCGCTCCCTTGGGGCTACGCACGAAAAGATCGAAGCCGAGCTCAACCTCTAAATTGCGAATCTGAGCACTCAGCGCCTGCTGCGCGATTCTCAACTTCTTAGCCGCGCGCGTGAAATGGAGTTCCTCAGCAACCGTCACAAAATAGCGTAAATGGCGTAACTCCATGTTCCAATAATCCTTCGCAGAACTATCCTGCTGAATTGCCGGGCTGTCACAACCGAAAAGTGTTGAGCCACATTTCTATGGTGTTGGACCGGTGGCCGAGGCTGTCGCTAGCTTCAGGCTATGAATCCACAAATCAACGACGAGCCTTTGGCAATGCCATCGAGACGGCTCGGACCCGATCAATTAGTAGTTAGCGCAATTGGTCTCGGCTGTATGGGGATGACGTGGGGCTATGGGAAAGCCGATCGCACCGAGTCGATTGCCACCATTCATCGTGCCTTGGACTTAGGAGTCACCCTTTTCGATACGGCTGATATCTATGGACCTTTTCTTAACGAGGAACTAGTTGGTGAAGCCTTAGCCGGTCATCGGGAAGGGGTGATTCTGGCTACGAAGTGTGGTCTTCAGGTCCCGGACGCGTCGGTGTTTCATGAGGACGCCAGCAAGTTCTCCCTGACCCGAAACGGTAGTCCTGAGCATATTCTCAAGTCTTGTGATGAGTCCTTGCGCCGGTTACGCACAGACTATATCGACCTGTATCAACTTCATCGCGTCGATCCCCAGGTTCCTATCGAAGAAACCGTAGGCGCTTTTGCGAGTCTCGTGAAAGCGGGGAAGGTGCGGCATATCGGCCTATCCGAATGCACCCTGGACGAGCTATCGCGCGCTCACCAAGTACACCCAATTGCGACCGTCCAGTCTGAGCTATCGCTTTGGACACGCGATGCACTGTTAGAAATTCTGCCATTTTGCCAAGGGCATGGGATCGGTTTTCTGCCGTTTGCGCCATTAGGGCGCGGGTTCTTAACTGGTCAGTTCCATCAAACCTCGAATTTCAAAAAGGAGGATTTCCGTTCTCTTCTGCCAAGGTTTCAACCGGAAGCTTTGAAAGCCAACGTGCTGATTGTTGATGCCGTGAAGGATCTGGCGGAGCGAAAAGAGGCTACTCCCGCCCAAATCGCTCTCGCCTGGCTCCTGGCGTTAGGTGAAAACGTTGTCCCGATTCCTGGGGCGTCGAAACGAAATCATCTTGAAGAGAATTTAGGTGGCGTTCTTGTACAATTGACCAAAGAGGAGCAGGCATCATTGAATGAGCTCCCGTCGCCAACGGGCGGACGTTACTAGGAGATTATTAATATGAGATCAACCTTTCCGGAACTGCCAAAACAGCCAACAAACGGCCGCAGTGGGGTTTACCGCCTCGGTTCCGGGGAGGAGGACGCGTGGGTACTGTTTGATCATTCGGGCCGAAATTAACTTTTGGAGCCAATCATCGCTGGATCTTGGGGACGTCCGAGATTTGCCACAGGAGCTGATCACCTTCACCCATCAGTGTGCACGCCGGGCGTTATCGATCTTGGAAAAGCAAATCCAGCCCTAACGATTGGATTCCGGGCGTGGGTTGGCGACTTGGGGAACTGGGTTCTGGCCAACATGCGATAGGGCTGACCGGCGGGCCTGTAAACGCTGTAGGAGTAAGGGGACACCGGCACCAATGAGAATTAGGGCGCCGATGACGCACCGTTCCCAGTAGGAGGAAATACCGATCAGGACCAGGGAATTATTGATAACGGTGACCAGGAACACGCCGAGGATCGTGCCGAACACCGTTCCGTGGCCGCCGGAGATCCGGGTGCCGCCGAGAACGACAGCAGCGATCACGTTCAGCTCGCTACCAACTAAGTCGAATGGATTGGCTACTCGCGCCTGAGAACTGTGGACGATTCCGGTGACGCCGGCCATGACACCGATCAGGACGTAAATTAAGAACTTGGTGCGAGCCACCGGTATCCCTAACCGGCTACAGGCGACCTCGCTGCCGCCGATCGCATAGATGTAACGGCCGAAAGCGGTGAACCGCACCAGCCAGGCAATCAGTACGATAGCGGCAATCAAGAATAGAGAGGTGGTGGGCAGACTGAAAAGGCTGCCGTCCGCCAAGCGTCCCCGATAGAGAAAACTTCTGGATAGATCCAACATGGAGTCGGGGATATCGGTGATGTGTTTGCTGCCGAGGAAGGTGAGTAGAAAACCGTGAAAGAAACTCAGGGTCCCAAGGGTCACGATAAGGGTCGGTAATCGAAATATGGCGATTAAAAGACCGTTGATCGAACCTAAGATCGCACCAATGGCGGCTGCTACCAAGAGGATGGGAAGAAGCGGCGCATGTGGGTTGATTAGCACAAACAATTTCACGCTGCCGTACATGGCGGTTGCCGCGATGGCGGTAAACGAGACGTCGATCCCGCCTGACAATAAGGCGACGTAAACCGACATCGCGAAAATACCGGTGGTTATGCTGTCGCGGACCAGGTCTAAGAGGTTGGCTGCACTTAAGAAGACCGGATTTAAAAAGCCGATCACGATGCACAACAGAAGCGTGGTTATCAGGATTACGCCTTCGGAAGTGCGGAGATAGTGGGTTAGCCAGCGCATCTGGTGTTGTCTAGTCGTGTCGCCGCCCGACAATGTTTCCGGCGTAGCGACGGAAGTAATCAGTGATCAGTAAATCAGTAATCAGAGACGGCCATCCGAACTGATTACTGACCCACTGATTACTGATTACTCGGAGTTCAAGCATGAGCACGATTAAGATTGAGTTGTGGTGCAATGCCGGCCGCCACTATGACTCCAGCGTTACCTCCTGAACCAGCGTGTTTAGATTCAGCGTCTCCACAGGTTGCTCATGCGAGACTCGTCCGTTCGCCAATACTATCACCCGGTGGCAAATACTGAGCACTTCTGGCAAATCATCCGAAACAACGATGACGGCGGTTCCGCGCTCCGCCAGTTGAGCGATTAAAAGGTGGATATCGCGTTTGGACCCTACATCGACTCCCATGGTCGGCCCGTTAAGAATAAGGACTTTCGGTCCCAGATCGAGATAGCGTGCAATCAAAACGCGTTGTTGGTTTCCGCCGGACAACGTTTGTACCGGGGCGGTTCCCTCCGGAGCTTTAATATTCAGCTGCTTGATATAGCCTTGGCCGTCCCTGCGGATTTGGCGGAAATCCAGCAACCCGCCCCGGGTCCTGCGCCAAAGGTTACCAATTAAGATGTTGTCGAAAATCTCTTGTTCGAGGAACAACCCTTCATTGAGCCGGTCTTCGGGGATGTAGCCGATTCCAAGGGCCTGAGCTTCTAGCACACTGCGCGGCGAAATCGGTTTGCCCGCGAGCAGGATCCTCCCGCCGGCTGGAGGCGTTTTGCCGGACAGGCTGATAGCGAGCTCGCTTCGGCCGGAGCCGAGCAAGCCGGTTAGCCCGAGGATTTCTCCGGCTTTGACCTCGAAAGTTACATCGTAAAAAAGTGGTGGCAGCGTCAACGATTCAACTCGGAGAAGCGGTGCGGCGGTTGGTTCTGGCGCCGGAGGCTGCAATCGTTCCACGAGAATCTGGCGGCCGGTGATCGCCTGGCTGAGGTCGGCCGTCGAAAAATTTGTGATTGGTCCGGTGGCAACAACTTTGCCGTTCCGGAGAACCGTTACTTCGTCGCAGATTTCGTAGATCTCTTCGAGCTTATGGGTGACGAAAACAAAACTGACACCTTGCTGGCCGACGGCTCGGACGATCTTGAATAAGGCCTTAACCTCGCGGCGAGTGAGCGCAGAGGTTGGTTCATCCATGATGATGATCTTTGATCGGTTCCGCAGGGCCCGAGCGATTGCCACCAATTGTTGATTAGCGACCGGCAAATCCTCGACCAAGGTTTCGAGCGGAATGTCGACGTTCATCTGCGTCAACGTTTCCTGCGCGTGCTGCTTCATTTGCCGGAAATTGGCGAACTTTCGACGTCGGGAGACGCTATCTAGGAAAGTGATATTCTCGAAGACCGTCAGATTGGGCAGGAGAGAAAAATCCTGATAAATGATACTGAGGCCGAGCCCGATGCGTTTAAGCGCGTTGTCACGAGTCGCATCGTGCCCGTCGATGATCACCGTACCGGCATCGGCGCTCAGGGTACCGGAAATGATCTTGATCAAAGTCGATTTTCCAGACCCGTTCTCGCCGGCTAGACAATGCACAGAAGCCGCCCCGACGGAGAGAGTGACATCCTGGAGGACCGGGACTCGGACGTAGGTTTTTGAAATGTTCTGAGCTAGGAGCGACGCCACCTTGGGAGTGAGAAGTGATTGGTGAGAAGTGAGAAGAATCTAACCGCGAATGGACACGAATGTACGCGAAGGCGGAGGCCTAAATCCAACCACAGATGAACGCACATAGACGCAGATACGTTGTTCCGCGAAACGGCGGTTACTTTTTATAGGGCTCTGTTTATTCGCGTTCATTCGCGGTTTTGCTTTGGTTTAGGCTTCGGCTTTGCAGCTACACGATCAACAAAAGACCGGCTGAAAAGCCGGTCTTAAGGGACGTCGTTGCGGCAAAGGGGTCGCCGTTAGAAATCGAATTTGTCCATATTGTCTTTGGTGCAGTCGGTCCAGCCGCTGCCGAAAATCACTTTGCCGGTTAGGCGGATCTTGTTGTAGCCGGTAACGCCGAGGTCCATGCCGTCGGTAACCTTTTGGCCGTTCAACACCATGACCGCTACTTTGTTCATTAGATAACCGGCATCCGCTGAATCCCAGAAGGAGATTACACGAACCGCTCCTGACGGAAGGTATTTCTTAACCAGGGAAGGTACACCGGTGCCGACGACCGCCACCTTGTCTTGGAGCCCCGCTTCTTCCACCGCGAGTCCGCAACCCGGAGCATCGGTTGATGCACTCCCTTGAAAGCCTCGCAGATTAGGGTGAGACCGCAGCAATTCCTTCGCTTTGGCGTAGGAGACCTGTTGGTCGTCGTTGGTCTCGACCTTATCTACTGCCAGCTTCATCTTCGGATATTTCTTCTTTTGTAAAGCAATGGCAGCGTCCGCCCATTGGTTATGGGTCTTTGAGGTCAGGCTTCCTACCATGACGACGTATTCGCCCTCGTAATTCATGGCCTTGGCTAGGTTCTCCATGATGTGTTCACCGAAGGCGGAATTATCGAAAGCCTCAATATCGTAATCGGCGTTCTGAATATCAGACGCCTCATGCGTGATGACGACGATATGATTGTCCAGGGCCTTTTTCAGCACCGGTTCCATAGCGGGCGGCTGGAACGGAACGACACAGATGGCGTCGACCTTCTTAGCGATCAGATCTTCTACGATCTGGTTTTGCTGAGCGGAATCGGTGGTGGGTGGTCCAAGCTGCTCCGTAGTATTACCGGTGTCGGTGGCGAATTTCTTCACTCCGGTTTCCATGTGGTTGAACCAGTTGATACCGCTGATCTTAACAACGGTGGCGATATTGTATTTTTTATCTGCGGCGAGGCCGGTGGCGGCGAAAGCGGCCAGCAGACCGAGCCCGATTAGAGGGACGGGTTTTCTGATGAATTGACGCATAGCTAGGGGGGCGAATTGTTTACGCTTGCGCGGAAACGCTAGTGGACCATGCGAGGAGAAGAACGTGTGGTCAAGCAAATCCCACATCCCCTGAACTTTTGTTCCGCCATGGAATCGGAAGGATGAGCTCCCGCTTTTCTGGGACTCCCAAAAATTTAGTAATAGCCGCAAAAGATGGCAAAGAGGAACCGCGAATGGACGCGAATAAAAGACTCAACCGCAGATGGACGCAAATATACGCAGATTAGGATTATCGTAGATTAGTGCTAAATCCAAAGAGCTCCGAGGGTCGCAAGCTGTCGCGAGGGGTAAACTGGCCTTCAGGACTAGAACCGTAATCAAGGCTCGGAACCAATCTGCGTAAATCTGCGGTTGGGTCTCTTATTCGTGTCCATTCGCGGTTTCTCTTTGCGATCTTTTGCGGCTATTTCGTATTTGAGAATTCCGGGTGAACAAGGCTCATCCCATCGATCCTCTTTATTTGCTATCGGCTATCTGCTATTGGCTATTTGGCCTTCCCGTCCCCCTATGAATGAGAGTTTCCGCTACGTCCTCCGGCTTGCGATATTTACCGTGGTGATTTTCGCGACGTTTTGTTGCCTGGACGTCCGCGCGTTCCTTTCCGGAGCGAATATGAGCTCGATGGCGTACCAGTTGCCGCAATTCGCGTTGTTGGCCCTGGCGATTCATCCGACGATGTTGACCGGCGGGATCGATCTTAGCGTGGTGAGCGTAGCGAACCTCGCGGCCATCGCGGCAGCATTTACCATGAAAGCCGGTCCCCCCTGGTTCATTGGTTTGGCCATCCTGGTTGCCTTGCTCCTAGGTTGTGTCACGGGCGTGGTTAACGGTTTCCTGGTTGCCGGAGCCAGGTTGCCCGCGATTCTAGCGACGCTTGGTACCCTCCAGTTTTTCGCCGGCATCTCTATTCTTTGGACTCATGGCAGCTCAATTACCGGTCTGCCGGCCGGTTATTCCGCGGTCGGTAACGCAGCGTTCTTCGGGATTCCCGTCCCTTTGATTGTGTTTTTGCTCGTTCTGGCGGCGATTTATTTGATAACCCAGCGCACACCTCTGGGAAAACAGATGCGGCTTTACGGGACAAATCCGCGGGCGGCGGTCTTTGCCGGGATACCGACGTTTCGAATCTTGGTCATCACCTATATGATCAGTGGTATTACCGCCGCGGTCGGAGGATTGGTGATTCTGTCTGCGGCTAATAGCGCAAATGCAGACTACGGTACTTCTTTCCTGCTTTTGAGCGTGCTCATTAATATCCTGGCCGGCGTGAATCCAAACGGCGGATCGGGAACCGTAATCGGCCTGATCCTCGCGGTTTTATCGCTACAGTTCTTGTCGAGCGGCTTGAATTTGTTGGCCGTGAATACGTTCGCCAAGGATCTGCTTTACGGCATGCTGCTAGTTACCGTCATGGTGGTGAACCGCCTGCAGGGACGGATTCATTCGACGCGCGCGAAAGCGTAGCAGAGACGAGATGCCGAAACGCTCAAAACCGGCGCGAAGTACGCTTAAAGAGCAACCGCGCGCCCAGTCTTTCGCCCTACCACTCGTCAGCTTCGATCAGCCCGCACCGCGGGAGTCGCCCATTCGCCGTTTCGCCCTTATCCGTCCGCTTGCGCTTCCTCGCGCAACTTAGTCATTTCTTCCGGCAGAGGAGGGAAGACCCCAAATTCTGTAACTAAACCAGTGACAAAACGACGCGGAGTAACGTCAAAGGCATAGTTTAGGGCGGTGCTGCCCTCTGGCGTTAGTTGTACGCTTTCGATTTTTCCAGCGGAGGTCAGCCCAGAAATCACGGTGACTTCTTCCGGGGCTCGGGTTTCGATGGGAATGCTCTTCACTCCGTCGTCGATCGTCCAGTCGATGGTTGAGACCGGTAAGGCGACATAGAAGGGCACCCGATTATCGTGGGCGGCCAAAGCTTTCAGATAGGTTCCGATCTTGTTGCAAACGTCGCCGCCGGCCGTGGTGCGGTCGCTGCCGACGATACAAAGATCAACCTGGCCATGTTGCATGATATGGCCACCGGCGTTGTCGACAATAACCGTGTGGGGAACTCCATGATGACCGAGTTCCCACGCCGTCAGGGATGCTCCTTGGTTACGTGGTCGCGTCTCGTCCACCCAGACATGCACGGGTATGCCTGCATCGAATGCTTTGTAGATCGGCGCTAAAGCGGTTCCCCAGTCCACGGTTGCTAACCAACCCGCGTTACAGTGGGTGAGGACGTTCACCGGACGCGATCGTTCAACACTGTCCCAGGCTTGCTGGATCAAAGCTTTCCCGTGCTCACCGATGGAAGAACAATTGGCCACGTCTTCGTCTGCGATATCTTTAGCGGTGGCAAAGGCCACGGCTGCTCGTTCACCTGGCGTAACTGGGAGCAAGACGGATCGCATCCGATCGAGTGCCCATCGCAAGTTAACCGCGGTAGGGCGCGACGCGAACAGCGCCTCATAGGCACGTTCAAAAGCTTTGTCACTTGGATCAGCCGCCATGGCCAGGGCAATCCCGTAACCGGCAGAAGCACCAATTAACGGTGCGCCTCGTACTACCATGTTACGGATTCCGGAGACGGCATCCTCCAATGTCCGCCATGCAACCACTTTGAAGACGTGAGGTAGTAAAGTCTGATCGATCACGCTGACCGATCGACCGTCAGCGCTTAGCCAAATGGTTCGATAAGGTTGGCCGTCAACTTTCATGATGCGAATATTCCTGACGCGCGGCAGCGGTTACTTCAGCAATGTTAGAAAAGCTTTCAGATTCTAACACGAGTAGTCGACCGAGTCGAAGCGCCTTACGCTCACAGCGAGCTCGAAGATCGGGATCCTTGATTGCCTCCAGATCTTCTACATGCGCCAAGCCGAAGATACGGCGGATCATTTTAACGCCAGCGAAACCGACGGAATCATGGAAAAGACGCCGCAGATAGGTTCTTCGTTCTGTGGCCAACGCTTCCAACGAAACTGGATCCGTGAACAGGCTGGCGTGGTAAGCATCGCCCGTACCGTTTTCCTGCCATAGCTCGAGGAACCTTTGTTGAAACCGGTTCCACGTCTCTTCGATGGTTTGGAATAGCCAGGCTCGATACTCATTTCTTCGGCCCGGGGAAGATTCGTGTCCTTCTTGCGAGAAGAAGGCGAGAAGTAGATTTCCGATCACGGCGCCGATATCAAATCCCATCGGTCCATAAAAGGCGAACTCTGGGTCGATCACCCGGGTGTTCTCTGGTGTAGCCATGATCGAACCCGAATGCAGGTCTCCATGAATCAAGGCTTCGGCTGACGTTAGGAATTTGAGCTTCAGGCGTTGGACGGCGATTTTGAGAGGAGCGTCTTCCCGGTACTGTAGGGCGATATCGTCGAGCTGCGGGGTAGTCCAACGGTTAAGCTTGGCGATGCGGTAAGGATCGGTGAAAACCAGATCCTCTGTGATTTTACAGAGCTCGGTATTACCGCAGAAGATCGCCATGCGCGCTTTCTTAGTCGCGGCATCTAGATAGAGATCGGACGTTTTGAAGAGGGTTTGAGCCATGAACTCGGCGATGTCCCCAGCCAAGCGCGGGTAGCGGATACCCTGGATAAATCCTTTCCGCAAAATGATGTGCGGCGAAAGAAACTCCATCACAATCGCAGCCTGCTTAGCATCGTAGTGATAAAGCTTTGGTAATAGGTGCGGAACAAACTTCGCTGCTTCACTGAGTGCCTCGTTTTCGAAAAAGGCGCGCTCCAACGGAAGAGCCCAAGCTTCGCCAACGCAACGCAGGTAGGGAACCGCTTGTTTGATCACTACTGCGCCCTTCTCGCCGGTGACGATGAAAACTAGATTCAGGTTTCCGTCGCCGACTTCACGCATTCGCCACGTTTCCGGATTAGAACCAAGCGCTTCTCGGACGGGTTGGATTTCGCCGACGAAGTCGATCACTGAGTCTTCGTCCAGCGGGCGATATTCCGGGAAGGTGTCAGATGTTTTGTTCATGGGGGGCGCGCTACGCGAATAGCAAATAGCAGATAGCAAATAGCAAATCAAAACCGTAGGGACGAGCTACTGCTCGTCCGGGATCGTTCTCGTGCTCGGGATCGTTCTCGTGCTCGAAAGGGGCGTGTTTCTGCCAGCGCCTATGAATGACCGCGGACAAACTTGGGAGGACGGCTAAGACCATCCAACATACTGACATCCGAGCACGAGGACGAGCCCGAGCACGAGAACAATGGACAGCTAGCGGATCTCGGACTTTCAGGAGCCTCGCCCCACCAAATTTCTACCCTACCCAAACAGCAGACGGCATACGAAGACAGCTGCGACCGCTCCGGCTAAGTCCGCCAGCAGGCCGGCGAAAATCGCGTGCCGGATGCGCGTGATCCCAACAGAGCCGAAGTAAACGGCGATAACATAGAAGGTCGTTTCTGCGCTACCGTAGATCGTGGCGGCGGTATAGGTGAGCAGGCTATCCGGTCCGAATTGTTTTATCATGTCGCTTAGAACGGCGAGCGAGCCACTACCACTAAGGGGTCGCATCAGGACCATCGGAAGCATTTCGTTCGGGATCTGCAGAATACCGAAGATCGGACTAAGCAGCAGTTTCAAAAAGTCTAATGCTCCGGATTCGCGGAACACAGCGATCGCAACCAACATCGCTACGAGGTAAGGGATGATACGGAGGGCGGTCTGGAACCCTTCTTTCGCGCCTTCTATAAATTCCGAGTAGATCGGAACACCGCGTCCGAACGCGTAGAGCGGGAAAAACGTAAGGACGAGGGGTACGGCAATCGGGGAGAGCGCCTTCAATGCGAGGATGATGCCGGAGAGCAAGTTGGAGGGCAAAGGCGCTGCCCCGAACAAGAACAAGTAGGGGAACGCCTTACTGACGAACGCGGCCGCAAAAATCAGTAACAGAATCAACAATGCCCACGGAGCCCAAGACGGTCCTTTCTTCTCTGGAGGCTGATTGCTGGCTGTTTCCGGCGGTTCTTCTTCACTACTGCTTTGAGCTGGGTTGGCTTCTGTGTTCACTGTTGTCGGCTGGTTTTCCCAACGAAACGGACCAAGCCGCTCCAACAGTTTGACGGTTATAATTGCGCAGATGGTAGCAAATCCTGTCGAGAGCAGAGTCGACCCGACGATCGCTGAAGGATTCTTCGAACCATTGATCGCCAGCAAATTGATCGCAGTTGCCGGGATCAATTGAATTGAGGCGGTGTTAATCGCCAGAAAGGTGCACATGGCGTTGGTAGCCACACCCGGCTTAGAGTTCAGCCGGTTGAGTTCGGTCATTGCCTTCAGACCGAGCGGCGTTGCCGCGTTACTGACTCCCAACATGTTGGCGGAGATATTCATCATCATGGCTCCGATCGCCGGATGATCGCTAGGGACATCTGGAAAAAGCCGTAGCATCACCGGCCGGATCAATCCTCCGAGGCGTTGGATCAGACCTGATTTTTCCGCCAATCGCATCAGGCCCAGCCAAAGCGCCATGACTCCCACCAAGGGGAGAGCAAGATCCATGACCGCGGATTTAGCGGCGTTTAGTCCCCCTTGCCCAACCGCATCAAGTTTTCCGGTGAATATGGCCACCAAGACCCCGGAAAGGAGTAAAGCGAGCCAGATGAGGTTGAGCATTAGAAGGAGTTCAGGAGTTCAAGGAGTTCGAGGAGAGGAGCCGGAATCCAGGAGTCAGAGGTGCAGTACAAAGACAGAGCCGGACGGACTCCACGATTTCGTCGAAGGAATTAGGAACCAGTGTTCGATATTTGGTGGAATCGGCAGTCGCACGACCATGGATCTTTCGCACTGATTACAGATTACTGATTAATCTGACAAGACTGACACGCTTCCCGCGGCAGCCTGACCCGACGCCTCCTGCCTGCTGGCTCCTTTTCTCGCATTTCTCGAACTTCTTAAAGTCCCGAATAAAATCGGTGGAATCTTTGTTCTTTTGCGGGTCTCATTAAGAAAGCGTTATGAATCCTAGCCAACCGATTCCGCGTGCCGGTGAACCGTGTGCGATTGTTATCTTTGGGGCGTCTGGCGATCTCACCAAGCGTAAACTGATCCCGTCGCTGTATAACCTTGCTTCGTATCATCTATTGCCGAAGAACTTTAGTATCATTGGCGTTGCTAGATCCGAGATGAGCGATCAGGAGTTCCAGGATCGGTTAGGTAAAGACTTGGCCCAACTCGGAACTCAGCCGGTTGATCCGAAAATCTGGGACGGTTTCCGAGACCGGATGCTTTACTGTCCTGGAAATTTTGATGATCCGAAGACGTACGAAAGACTTGGGCAACGCCTGGCGGAATCCACGAAAAAGTTGGGGACGAACGGGAATGTCCTTTTTTATCTTTCGGTCCAGCCCTCTTTCTTTGCAACGATCGCGAAGATGTTGGCTCAGTACGGTTTGACTCGAGAAGAGGGAAATTGGCGCCGGGTGATCATTGAGAAGCCGTTCGGCCACGATCTGGCTTCAGCACTGGAGCTGAACCGAAGTTTAACTGGTGCATTGCAAGAGCATCAGATCTACCGAATCGATCACTATTTGGGGAAAGAGACGGCGCAAAATCTCCTCGTATTTCGGCTGGGTAACGCGGTATTCGAGCCGATCTGGAATCGGCGCTATATCGATCATTTTCAATTGACGGTGGCGGAATCCATCGGGGTGGAAGGACGAGGAGCGTTCTATGAATCGGCGGGCGCATTCCGCGATGTGATGCAGAATCACATGTTCATGTTGATGGCGTTGATCGCCATGGAACCCCCGACTTCACTTCAGGGTGAGGCGGTCCGAAACGAAAAAGTGAAACTGCTGCAAGCGGTGCGGCGCACCAGTCCGGAAGAGGCTTTGGCGTCCACGGTAAGGGGTCAATATGGGCCGGGCCAGGTCGGCGGCCAGAATGTCCCTGGCTATCGCCAAGAGCGAAATGTTAATCCGGAGTCGACCGTCGAGACATACGCTGCGGTAAAACTGATGATTGATAATTGGCGCTGGGCAGGCGTGCCATTTTACCTGCGTTCAGGCAAACGTCTCGCTACTCGCACCACGAAAATCGTGGTTCGCTTCAAGGTTCCGCCCTTAGCGTTATTCGGATCGAATGACAACGAGATGATCGCTCCGAATCGCCTGATCTTTAACATCCAACCGGATGAAGGCATCACCTTTCAGGTGCGAGCCAAGGTGCCTGGTCCGACGTTGGCCACGAATGCGGTGCATCTCGATTTTGATTACTCGCAGTTTGGTGAGCGAGCGCCGACGACGGGATACGAAAAATTGCTCTACGATTGCATGGTTGGCGATTCCACTTTGTTTCATCGATCGGACATGGTGGAAGCGGCTTGGGAAGCCGCACAGCCGATTCTTGACGCCTGGGGGAATAATCCGCCGAAAGATTTCCCAAATTACGCAGCCGGTAGTTGGGGCCCGGCCGCGGCCGATGAGCTGCTCGAGCGCGACGTCCACAAGTGGTGGTACCCGCCGGAATAAGCGAGTGGGTGATGGGGCGAAACGGCGATCGGGCGACATACTTGGTGGGGCGAGGCTCCCGAACGGCCTTAACCTCGAATCGGAGGGCCAGACGGTCTTTTGGCCGAATGGTGTTGATACGCCTGAAAGCGCGCCGAGCCGTGTCCCAGCGCCTTATCACGGCTCGGCGGGTGCCTAGGCCTATCGATACTGTTTGGTGAGAATT
>JAFAZK010000089.1 GCA_019239825.1 Verrucomicrobiota bacterium
CTACAAGATGGGCCGGTGATTTTGGCGGGACACTCTTATGGAGGCGTAGTCATTACCGATGCAGGAAATGACCCAAAGGTGTCCGGCCTGGTCTATGTTGCCGCTTTTGCCCCGGGCGAAGGCGAATCGGTGGGTAGCATCAGTAAGTCTTACCCTTCGACGCCGTTAGGTAATGAAATCAGGCCAGATGCGGAAGGGTTTTTGTGGGTTACACCGAAAGGGATTGACGAAGACTTTGCCCAGGACCTTCCCGAAAGAGAGAAACAGCTCCTCACCGCCACCCAAGGACCGATAGCAGCAAAGACTTTCGGGGCAACCATCACCAACGCCGCCTGGAAGACGAAGCCCTCCTGGTTCATCATCGCAGGCAATGATCGTGCCATTTCTCCGCAGCTTGAGAAAGCCGAGGCTGAAGCGATGAAGGCAAGCACCATAACTGTTCCATCGAGTCACGTGGTCATGCTTACCCACCCGCAGGAGGTCGCAGACGTAATCAGAGCTGCAGCGGAGAATGATAGTAAGCTTACGCGCTGAAAAAATGCTCATACGATCATGTTCGCCGTCTTGGCGAGCATGATCGCAGTCTGCGAATCCTGAGCTTGATAGATGAATATACCAAGGAGTTGTTTGGCCTCGACAGGTTGGTTGTTGGCTGCGGGCGATTGAGGCCCTAAAAAGTCTTAGAAACGGCGATCGCTCGTGTATCGGAGGTCCGCTTGCCCGCTTGCGTGAAGCTGACCGTTTCAGAACTCTCTTTATCTTCGCTGCTTATTCGGTCGTTTTCGCCGGCTCAGCTGAATCTGGAAGTGATGACACCACTCAACAAGTTATGAACAAAGCCACTATTACCTTACAAACCATCTCGGTTGAACACATCCGTATCCAATCCGAACGGCCGTTCCCAGAGGTACGCTCGAAGCTCGAGGACCTGTTGCCGAGGCTTGATCAAAGCATCTCCGAAGCTTTGAGCCGCGGCGACCGAGAGCGCGCTAAGGCGTACGAGGCGACCGGTCCCAAATTATCGAGCTTTCTCGTGCGAGATCATGGCGCGTTGCTGCACGTCGCGGGTTTGCAGTTCAGCGCGCTTCAATACGAGATTGGCAATCCGCTGACTGCTTCTAAGATGACTCGTTACCAACTCGGTGCGTGTCTCTATGCGCCCCTGCGGGTTGCACTGTTCGAGGATCAGCAGGGCAGGGGGGTATTCGAATACGACAAACCATCATCTTTCTTCGGGCAGTTCGGTGATGATCGCGTGACCGACGTGGGCCGCTATCTCGATTCCGCGCTGGAGAGTGTCCTTATCGCGGCGGCAAGTTAACTTCAGGACCTATCGAAGCCTGTATAACTCCACCATATGACTGGGTCGCCATTTAATCCCGAAAGTGTAACTCTGACTTCAGCGCCCATATCCAATATGCTCGGCAACGCCATACAGGGTCACGTCTCAACAAGCGGATTAGTCCCACCATGATAGAGAGCGAGGAGGGTTTTCGGATCGAGAGAAGAGGCAAAGATCGGATCGTTCACTCTTCGCAAGGCCGCTCTTTGAGCGATACGGCTTCTCGATCTACCCGTGGTTAATAACGACTGGGGAACAGCCTTTCGAGACGAATACGAATCTCAGTTTTATTGGTATTTTTCGTACAAAGAACGTTCGAGGTATCGTAACCCGCTACAGAAGACCCGTATTACAAGATTCGGTCAGTAAACGCTAATCTCTCCTGTAATCGGGATAAGCTTCTCGATCGCTGCCGGTTGGCACAGCATTTGCACATGGTCGGTCTCGAAGACGATGCCACGAGCGCGGCCTCACCTATTACATATCATGCAAGCAGACGCTAACTACCAACCAAGCCGATCGCTTCTACTTCTGATTATAGTTGGGTTTTCTACTCTTTTGTTCTCTTCGTGCGCAGCGACGGCCAACACGTCGAGTAACAGCCACGGCTCCAGCCTGCCCGATCAGGCCTATTACAATCCCGCAACCGGAGAATTCAACGACAAGTGGCCAAACGGCCCAAACAGCTATCGCTGAGCCAGCGCAGAGTCTCAGCGATCCGACAAGTATAATAGAATTAGAGAACAACTAACTATGAACGCAAACGAATATGATGTTATTTTGGAGAGGCTTTCACGCCGGAATTTTTTAAGAACTGGTTCAGCTGCATTAGCGGCTACCGCGCTGGCCGCGACAACCACCCTGCGTGGCCAGGAACGCGCTAACACACAAGCGGCCGAGCACGACCGCTCCGCGAGCGATCCGGGCCCGGAAGACAGTGCGCTTCTAAACGAAAATCCTAATTCGAATACGCCGCCGCCAACGGACCATGGCGATATGGTTCCTCTCTGGTACTCGTTCGATCTCGTCAAAAAGCGGATCGAGGAAGGCGGTTGGACCCACGAAGTGACGCAACGCGAACTACCTTCATCGAAAGACATTTCTGGGGTCAACATGCGTCTAACTGCCGGCAGTTATCGTGAGCTGCACTGGCACACGGCGGATGAATGGGCGTATGTTCTTTATGGAAAAGCCCGCGTAACGGTCATGGCTCCCGATGGATTGATGTTTATCGGCGACGTCAGTGAAGGCGATCTCTGGCTTTTCCCCGCCGGTTACCCTCATTCCATTCAGGGCCTCGATCCTGACGGGACCGAGTTCCTGCTCGTCTTTAATCAGGGTAACTTTTCTGAGGACGGCACTATGCTGCTTTCAGAATGGATGGCGCACACGCCGGCCGAGGTGTTAATGAAAAACTTCGGCCTCGGCCGCGCGGCCTTGGCAACGCTTCCGACCGCGCCACTTTATATTTTCCCTGGCGCCGTTCCGGCTAACACGGTGGCCCAAGACCAGGATGAGATCGGCGGTGCTAAGGTTATTTCGCCAAATCCGCACACCTTCAAAATGAGATCCATGGCTCCGACTAAATCGACGGATGGAGGCGAAGTGCGGATCGTTGATTCCAGTAACTTTCCGCTCTCCACCCATGTCGCCGCGGGCTTGGTCACACTCAAACCCGGCGCCATGCGGGAGCTGCATTGGCATCCGCACTCATCCGAGTGGCAGTATTGGATCTCGGGACAAGGACGCATGACTGTCTTTTTCCCAGTGGACAATGCTCGCACGGTTGACTTCAAAGCAAACGACGTCGGCTACGTTCCTTCGAATGCGGGTCACTACATCGAAAACACCGGCGAGACCGATGCGGTTTTCCTTGAGATGCTGGCTTCAGACAACTTCGAAGACGTTTCGCTTAACCAATGGCTGCGACGATTGCCGGCGCAAATGGTTCAGGCTCATCTTGGCTTCGACAAAACCAGCTTAGCCAAGATCCCCGACGAGAAGCGCGGCATTGTTTAATTCTTTCATCTGAGGCGGGGTAACCAGAACCTCCTGCGGCGATCAGTCAATCGCCGCGGGAGCCAACCGGCTTCGCCAGACAAGTTGGCGTTGGCTATCTTCGCACTCGCCCTGCAGTTATGTGGATCGTCAATCTAGCGTTACGTCGACCGTACACGTTTATCGTACTCGCAATATTTATCGTGATCAGTGGCGGGTTAGCGATCTTGCGAACCCCCAAAGATATCTTCCCCAGCATCAACATTCCGGTCGTTTCGGTTATTTGGACCTATACGGGCATGGAGCCGAACAATGTCGCCAACGACATCACTAGCGTGTTCGAGCGTCAAGTGACCACGACGGTAAATGATATCGAGCATATCGAGTCTGAATCTCTTTATGGAATCGCAGTCGTTAAAATATTTCTCCAACCTACGGCGAACGTTTCTGCAGGGATCGCCGAAGTAACCTCGATCTCGCAGGCCGTGATCAAAGACTTGCCGGCCGGAATCACGCCTCCGCTAGTCCTGAGTTACAGCGCCACCAACGTTGCCGTCCTTCGGCTTGGACTTGGTGGCAAACAGTTTTCTGAGCAGCAACTCAATGACTACGCCCTGAACTTTGTTCGTCCTCAGCTGGTGACGGTTCCCGGGGCCGCAGTTCCGTACCCTTTCGGGGGTAAACAAAGGTATGTTGAAATTAACCTCAACTACCACGCTATGCAGGCTCACGGACTAACGGCCGCGGAAGTCATCAGTGCAGTTAGCGCTCAGAATTTGATCCTCCCTTCTGGTACCGCAAAAATAGGCGCTTTTGAGTATCAGATCGGAATCAATTCCAGCCCGCCGAGCATAGCGGACCTTAATGCGTTGCCGATCAAAACGGTTAAAGGTGCGACCATCTATCTGCGCGACGTCAGCGAGGTGATTGATGGAAACATCCCACAGACAAACGTCGTGCGGTTTAACGGTACCCGAGCCACGATGTTGGATGTAGTTAAAAATGGAGGCGCCTCCACTCTCGATATCGTTCAAGGAGTTAAGAACCTACTGCCGCAATTGGAGCAAACGCTTCCCCAAGGGCTGAAGCTTCAGTTACTGACTGATCAATCCGTTTTTGTCACCGATTCGATTTTTGGTGTGGTCCGCGAGGCGACGATTGCTGCCGGGCTTACTGCCGTGCTAATTCTGATCTTTTTAGGCGATTGGCGGAGTACCATGATCATCGCCGTTTCCATTCCCCTGGCGATCTTAAGCTCCATGGCCATACTCGGCGCTCTCGGTCAGACCATAAACATCATGACCTTAGGAGGCTTGGCTTTAGCAGTCGGGATACTGGTGGACGATGCCACCGTCACTATCGAGAATATCCATCGGCAGATGAGTGCGGCCAAACCCACTCTCGACGCGATTCGAGATGGCGCCGCTCAGATCGCCTTGCCGGCATTGGTTTCGACGCTCTGCATTTGTATCGTATTTGTGCCGATCTTCGGGTTATCCGGCGTAGCTCAGTACCTGTTCAGTCCCTTGGCTGAAGCGGTAATCTTCGCCATGCTGGCCTCATTCCTGTTGTCACGCTCCCTGGTTCCGACTCTTTGCATGTTCTGGCTGAAACGCCGAACTGTGTCGGCCGGCAGCCAGGCAAATTCCCACTACCGTGAAAGTTTTTTCGAACTTTTCTACCAAGGGTTCAATCGCAAGTTCGAAGTGTTTCGCGAAGGGTACCGGGACTTTCTTAGTGTTTGCTTGCGCCACCCTGCCACGACGGCATCTACCTTCATTGGCTTCTCCGCTGTTTCAATGGGTCTTCTTCCATTTCTCGGGCAGAACTTCTTTCCCTCGGTTGACGCTGGCCAATTTGATCTCCATGTCCGCGTACGATCAGGCACCCGGATAGAGGAAACGGCCCGGCGAGTAGATCAGATCGAGCGGATGATCCGTCAAGTAATTCCACCCGGCGAACTGGGCGGAATTATCGACAACGAAGGAATCCCTTACAGCGGTATCAACGTCTCATACGATACCAGCGGAACGGTGAGCTCGGCCGATGGAGACATTCTCGTTTCGTTAAACAAAGGACATGAACCAACTAACAAGTTTGTTCGTCTAATTCGGCAGAGACTTCATGAAGACTTTCCCGATATTACTTATTGGTTCCCTTCGGATGATATCGTTTCCCAAGTTTTGAACTTTGGACTGCCAGCGCCAATTGACGTTCAGATTACGGGCGCCGACATCGCGGCCAACGCAAGGATAGCCAACGAACTTACCCGGAAGATTCGTTCCATCGCCGGCAGCGTCGATGTCAGGGTTGCGGAGCCAACCGATGTGCCGGCGCTCGATATTACGATCGATCGAACCAAAGCCTCCATACTTGGTATCTCCCAGGAGCAAGTGACCGGTAGTGTCCTGGCCGCATTGAGCGGCTCCTTTCAAACCAGCCCTAACTATTGGGTAGATCCAAAAAATAGAGTGAGTTATGAAATTAATGGTCAGGTTCCGCAGTATCAAATCGATTCACTGGACGCGTTGAGGAATCTGCCAATCCTGGGGAGCAACACGGGATCACTCCAGATTCTTGGCAATGTGGCCGATATCACTCGCAGCGAGACCAGCCCGGTTGTTGATCATTACAACATTCGTCCGGTAGTTAACATCTATGCCGACGTAGACGGTAAGGATCTCGGCTACGTGTCCGATCAAATTAATCGGGTCATCGGGCAAACTCGCAGCGAGTTACCCAGAGGCAGTTTCATCGACGTGCGCGGTCAGGTCGTGACGATGCATGAATCTTTCTTTGGGCTTGGTCTCGGCCTGATCTTTTCGGTCGTTCTTATTTATCTGCTCATGGTAGTCAACTTTCATTCCTGGGTTGATCCCTTGATCATTATCACTGCGCTGCCGTGTGCTCTGGCTGGTATTGTCTGGATGCTGTTTATCACCGGCACCACGCTAAGTGTTCCCGCTCTCATGGGAGCGATTATGTGTATGGGGGTAGCCACCGCCAACAGTGTTCTGGTTGTGACTTTCGCCAACGAACAACTACAGGAGCACGGCAACTCGTACCAGGCGGCTCTACAGGCCGGTTACATTCGTGTCCGTCCGGTGCTGATGACCGCATTGGCTATGATCATCGGGATGGTGCCAATGGCGCTAGGCTTGGGTGACGGCGGTGAACAAAATGCCCCCTTGGGCCGGGCGGTTATCGGGGGATTACTGTTCGCCACTTGTGGCACGCTCATTTTTGTTCCCAGCGTCTTTTTCACTGTCAGGAAAAAACGGCCGGATGCCACTTCCGTTCGGTCCAGGCTGTCCCCGCAGACGACATAGAATTTGACCCGTCAAATTCATTCCACGCTTCATGGAATCTAAAATCGCCCAAAACACCGCTAGCAGCACGCCTCCCGCCGCTACCCGCCGCTTCAAACGACTGAAGCTCGTTTTACTTTTCGGTCTGGCTGGCTTCATCGGCATCGCCCTCCTTGGAATCGCGATGCGAGGAGCCGCCACCAACGAATTTCAGAAAATCGCTGAGGCGTCCGCACAATTAAATGTCGAAGCTGTGTTGCCTGTCCGATCATCGACTTCGTTAACTTTACAACTTCCCGGACATACTAGCGCCTACTATCAGGCGCCCATCTCCGCCCAGACCACAGGCTACCTGAAAAAGTGGCACTACGATATCGGTGCTGAAGTCAAAGCCGGCGACATTCTAGCCGAAATTGATACTCCCGAAGTTGATCAGGAGCTGAGTCAGGCCCAAGCCACGTTAGCCATGGGCAAGGCCCAGCTCGCTCTCGCCGAAGCAAACTATCATGAGGCCCAGGATCTCTTTCAAAGGAGTGTGACTTCCCAAAGAGATCTCGATACGATGCGGGCAAGTTACCTTACGCAAAAGTCAACTGTCGATGGAGACACTGACGCCGTCCAGCGCTTGGAGGCTCTTGAGACCTTCAAAACGCTGCGCGCTCCGTTTGCCGGCATCGTGACTGCCCGTTACACGGATATAGGTGATCTCGTTGTTTCAGGTGCCGACCACGTGTTGTTTATCGTGGCCCAGGAAGATCCGCTACGCGTCTACGTTACCGTTCCGGAGAACTTGGCAAAAGAGGTTAGCGTCGGCGCGAAAGCAGACCTCAGCTTCGACGAATTTCCCGGCCGCCTGTTTTCCGGCACGGTCGCTACGACCGCCAACGCTGTCACTCCTGCGACTCGCTCTCTGCTCACTGAAATCCGAGTGAACAATCCATCATACGATCTATGGCCCGGTGCTTATACGGTAGTGCATTTTCATCTTACTACCACTGGTGACCCCTTGTTGGTTCCCGCCGCCACCCTCATCCTGGCAAAGCAGGCACCTCAAGTTGCCGTGGTTGCAACTGGCGGAACGGTCGAGTTACGTGACGTGCAAATCGGCAGAGATCTGGGCACACAGTTGGAAGTCACCAAAGGGCTGTCCGCCACCGATCGTATCATTGTTAACCCACCGAACGGCCTGCAAAATGGTCTGCTGGTGCATGTGGTGGATCCTAGCCAGAGGCCGGGATCAATACCGCAACATTGATGTGCCAGCTATAAAGGACCGGTGCTAGCAACTAACTAAGCTTACTAATCATTGCCATATGTGGATTGTTAATCTGGCCTTACGCAGACCTTATACTTTCATCGTTTTGGCCATATTCATCCTGCTCAGCGGAGCGTTAGCCATTCTCCGAACACCGAAAGACATCTTTCCCAGCATCAATATCCCGGTCATCTCCGTAGTTTGGACTTACACAGGTATGGTGCCGGTCGACGTCGCCAACCATCTTACTAGCGTATACGAACGGGTACTTACGACTACGGTCAATAACATTGAACATATCGAGTCTGAGTCGATAGCGGGGCTCGCGGTGGTAAAGATATTTTTGCAACCGACGGCTGACGTGACCGCCGGGATCGCACAAGTGACGTCGGTGTCGCAAGCGATTCTTAAGCAGTTGCCAGTCGGAATCGGCCCACCACTAATCCTCAGTTACAATGCCACCAACGTGCCTGTACTTCGCCTAGGGCTTGGTGGAAACGGCTTCTCTGAGCAGCAGTTGAACGATTACGGACTTAACTTTGTGCGGCCACAGTTGATAACGGTCCCGGGAACCGTGGTCCCATCGCCCTATGGGGGCAAAGAAAAATATGTAGAAATCAATCTCAACTATCACGCGATGCAGTCTCTCGGTGTAACCCCATCCGACGTGATCAGTGCGATGAATGCGCAGAATCTGATCTTACCATCCGGGACTGCGAAAATTGGACAGTTTGAATACCAAGTGGGAGTCAATGCCAGCCCGGCCGCCATTCGGGACCTAAATACGCTGCCGATCAAAACCGTTCGAGGCGCAACGATCTACATGCAAGACATTGGCAACGTTGTGAACGGTAGCATCCCGCAGACAAACATTGTGCGCTTTAACGGAACCCGGGCCACAACGCTAAGCATCATTAAGAGCGGAAATGCATCGACTCTCTCGGTGGTTCAGGGAGTCAAGGCTCTGCTGCCGCGACTGGAACAAACGCTTCCCGAGGGACTCAACCTTCAGTTACTGACCGATCAATCAGTCTTGGTCACCGATTCCATCTTCGGCGTGGTACGGGAAGCGACGCTCGCCGCCGGGCTTACTGCGGTGATGATCTTGATCTTCCTGGGTGACTGGCGAAGCACCATGATCATCGCCATTTCGATACCGCTGGCCATATTGAGCTCCGTTGCCGCCTTGAGCGCTCTCGGCCAAACAATCAACATCATGACGTTGGGAGGACTAGCATTGGCGGTCGGGATACTGGTGGATGATGCCACGGTCACCATCGAAAATATCCATCGCCGGATCGGAGATAAAAAACCAATGCTTGAGGCCATCCGGGACGGTGCTGCCCAAATCGCATTACCCGCATTGGTTTCGACTCTCTGCATTTGTATCGTCTTTGTGCCAATCTTCGGGTTATCAGGCGTAGCCGAATACCTGTTCAGTCCGCTGGCTGAAGCGGTTATCTTTGCCATGCTCGCCTCATTTCTGCTGTCGCGTTCCCTGGTTCCAACTCTTTGCATGTTCTGGCTGAAACGCCCGGCGGGAGGTTCTGAGGGCCAGCCAGGTGAATCGCCGAAGACAAGTTTCTTTGGACACTTTTATCAAGGATTCAATCGAGGCTTCTCTGTATTCCGTGAAGGCTATCGCGATTTTCTGGGGGTTTGCCTGCGCCATCCAGGCAGGACAGCGGGTATTTTCATCGGGTTTTCTGTTGTTTCCGTAAGCCTGCTCCCATTTCTGGGGCAAAACTTCTTTCCTTCAATCGATGCTGGTCAGTTTGATCTGCACGTGCGCCTGCGGTCGGGGACACGAATAGAAGAAACTGCTCGACGAGTGGATCAGATCGAACAGATGATCCGGCAAATAGTTCCACCGAATTAACTGGCTGGAATCATCGACAACGAAGGAATCCCTTACAGCGGCATTAATGTTTCCTACGATACCAGTGGAACGGTGAGCTCGGCCGATGGAGACATTCTGGTTTCGCTAAATAGAGGACACGAGCCGACCAATCAGTTTGTCCGTCTGATCCGGCAAAGCCTTCACCAGAACTTCCCCGATGTAACCTACTGGTTTGCCTCAGCCGATATCGTTTCTCAGGTTTTAAACTTTGGATTGCCAGCCCCGATTGACGTTCAGATCACCGGCGCAGATATCGGAGCCAACACGGCAATCGCAAATGAGCTAGCCCGGAAAGTTCGTGCCATCGCCGGCGCGGTTGATGTCAGAGTCGCAGAGCCAAATGACACGCCGGAGCTTGATATCGACGCGGACCGCACCAAGGCCTCGATACTTGGCATCAGCCAGGAGCAAATCAGCGACAGTCTACTTGATGCACTGAGTGGTTCCTTTCAGACAAAACCGAACTATTGGGTAGATCCTAAGAATGGAGTTAGCTACTTCATCAATGGTCAGATTCCCCAGTATCAAATCGATTCACTGGACGCATTACGTAATCTGCCGATTCTGGGGAGTGATACGGGATCCCTGCAGATTCTTGGGAATATGGCCAATATCACTCGCAGTGAGACCAGTCCGGTCTTCGACCACTACAACATCCGGCCGGTGGTTAACATTTATGCCAACGTCGATGGTAAAGATCTCGGTTACGTCTCCGATCAGATTAGTCATCTCGTACAGGAAGCTCGCAGCAACTTACCCAGAGGCAGTTTCATCGATGTTCGCGGCCAAGTCGTGACGATGCACGAGTCTTTCTCAGGACTCGGTCTCGGCCTGATCGCCTCCGTCATTCTCATTTATCTGCTCATGGTAGTGAATTTTCATTCCTGGATTGACCCCTTGATCATTATCACCGCGCTGCCGTGCGCTCTCGCCGGCATTATCTGGATGCTGTTTATCACCGGCACCACCCTCAGTGTCCCAGCCTTGATGGGAGCGATTATGTGTATGGGGGTAGCCACTGCCAACAGCGTGCTGGTTGTGACCTTCGCCAACGAACAACTCCAACAGCATGGCGACTCTTACCAGGCCGCTCTACAAGCCGGTTACATTCGTATCCGTCCGGTGCTCATGACCGCTTTGGCTATGGTCATCGGTATGGTGCCAATGGCACTAGGCTTGGGTGACGGCGGTGAACAAAATGCCCCGTTGGGCCGTGCCGTTATCGGGGGATTACTGTTCGCCACCGGCGGCACGCTCATTTTTGTTCCCAGTGTCTTTTTGAGCTTCCGGAGAAAGCGCAAGGAGGAGCGACCTTTCGAATCGGAGCCGGCTCAGCAAACCGCCTAGGAACGCCCAGCAATCTCCTACACGTTGTCATGGAACCTGAAATCGCAAAGAAAAGCGGTAGCGATGCTTCTCCCGCGAACCCCCGGCTGTTCAAACGGTTCAAACTCTTTCTGGCTCTAGTCGCGATCGGCGTTATCTGCGCCGTCCTCGGTTTTGTTATCCACACAACCGATCATGCGAAAAGACGCGCGAAGGTTGCTAAAGTCGACGTCCAGGATGTCCAGGTCGTGTTCCCCGAAAAACCGCCTACTGTCCAGCTAACTTTGCCAGGTCACACCCATCCCTTTTATCAGGCGCCAATTTACGCCCAAACTACTGGCTATTTGAAAAAATGGTACTATGACATCGGTGCCAAAGTGAAAGCAGGCGACATTCTCGCCGAAATTGACACTCCCGAGGTGGACCAACAATTGAGCCAGGCTCAAGCTAGTCTGGCAACCGCCCAGGCTCAGTCGGCGCTGGATACGAACAATTTCAACGAAGCTAAAAGACTTCTTGAAACCAACGTGGACTCAAAACGGGATTTCGAAACGATGCAGTCAAAATACCTGGCACAGCAGTCGGTCGTCAATAGCTTCACGGCTGCCCTGCAACGCTTACAGGCCCTGGAGGATTTTAAACTTCTCCGTGCGCCGTTCGATGGCGTCGTTACTGTCAGAAATACGGATATCGGTGACTTAGTTGTCACCGGCTCAAATCATATATTGTTCCAAGTCGCGCAGGAAAACCCGCTACGCGTTTACGTTCAAGTTCCAGAAGCCTTTGCCAAGGAGATACAACCCAGCACTAAGGCTGAGCTAAGTTTCGACGAACTGCCGAGTCGCCTATTTCCTGCGACCGTGGTCGCAACCGCCCACGCGGTCGACCCCTCCAACCGAGCGCAACTCACGGAGCTCCAAGTGTCGAACGCAACCAACGAATTGTGGCCTGGTGCCTACACCCGCGTCCACTTCCACGTTAATAACTCGCTAGGGGGCCTCTTTATTCCGTCTAACACATTGATCTTCCAGCGTGAAGGACCTCAGGTAGGCGTCGTGACGGAGCACGGACAGGTGGCACTCCATCAGATCCAGATAGCCCAGGATCTCGGTGGCGAGTTAGAGATTGCAAAAGGACTCTCAGCGACCGATCAGGTCATTGTCAACCCCTCAGACAGCCTGAGCGAGGGTATGAAAATTCATGTCGTCGGGCATATCCAGAACAAGGTCAGCGTTGACGGTAATTGAACGAGCAGAAATCACTGTGCCTCAACTTGCCTCTGCCGCGTCTTCCGACAGATCCGACGGATTCAGGTGGAGCCGTGCAATGCATATGTGACCAAAGCGGCTGCGTGTTTATTCGTGCCGAATTGCGGTGCGATGCTTCTTCTGTTGCCGTACCGAGGCGAGGCCGAATAGAAAGCGAACCAGGCACATTTGCCAGTTACGGGTGATCACCCGGAGAAGCGGCCGGAAGAAGCGACCCGTAAGACCGCTCTTGGCCACGAGCAAATCCTTTAAGTGAAGGAATAAGCGAAGTGTCAAAATTCCAGTGAAAAGTGAAATACTTCTACCTCGCTGCCTCACGGCGACAATCGGAGATTGCTAGTGAAAGCAACCTTGTATGGAGCAAGAAGTGGATATCATTGGTCAGGGCAGTGTTTGGCAGAAAATCATCCACCAAATCGAAGTAGTAGCCCAAACTGACGCAACCGTTCTAATTCTGGGCGAAACCGGTACAGGAAAGGAGTTGATTGCACGGGAACTGCATCGACGGAGCCGGCGCAAAGACAAACCTTTGGTCCGGGTTAATTGCGCCCGTATCCCGAAAGAGTTGTATGAGAGCGAATTCTTTGGCCATGTAAAAGGCTCGTTTACCGGCGCGGTCAAAGACCGAATTGGGCGCTTCGAGGCGGCCGAAGGCGGGACTTTGTTCTTAGATGAGATCGGCGAGATTCCTATGGAGCTGCAGAGTAAACTGCTTCGAGTTCTGCAGGAGAAATCTTACGAACGAGTGGGTGACGTGAATACACGGCGCACGGATGTGCGGATCATTGCAGCCACTAATCGGGATCTGCAGAAAGAGATCGCGGCGGGCCGCTTTCGCGAAGATCTTTACTATCGATTGAACGTTGTTCCGGTGAAAGTTGCCCCCTTGCGGGAACGGAAGGAAGATATCCCGCTTCTCGCCAAGCATTTTGTCGAGATGGCGGTCAAAGAACTCCGGTGTCCGAGGCCGAGACTGACCCAAGGTGGCATTGAGGTGCTGCTAAGATATGATTGGCCTGGCAATATCCGCGAACTGGGCAACGTCGTTGAACGAGCCGCTATCCTTGCACAGGGCGACACCCTGGTCTTTGACCTGGCGTCTGCTGAGACCAATCCTGATGCCTTTTACTTACAGCCGGGCGGCCCGGGCGAACTCGAATACCTCACCGAGGCAGAAATTCGTCGTCGCGACCGAGAAAATATTTTTGCGGTTCTGCGGAAGACCGGTTGGAAAATCAAAGGAGTTGATGGTGCGGCGGAGCTTTTGGGGATGAAGCCCACCACGCTGATATCCCGTATAGAAAAGATGGGTTTAAAGCGGCCGTGCTAAAGCCGTCGGCCGGCGCCTATCTTTCGAGAGGTATCTGCGATCCCTGACCTGGAAATACCAAGGCGGGGCGTGGCTAATGGGACGCCCATCGTTGACATTAGCGTATGCCTCCGACATCCACCGCCCGCTCTCTCCTAGATGTTGCTTGTTAAGACGTGACCGTGATTATTTCTTTCCTCCCTTGATTCAGTCGAGTAGGACTTTCATCCCTTCACGACTCCCTTGAGGAAGGAATCGATTTCCGCGGAAATCTCTTCCACGTGAGTTTCCAGTGCGAAGTGGCCGGTATCGTAGAAAACGACTTTCGCCCCAGGAATATCCCGGCGAAATGCCTCGGCTCCAGGAGGAGTGAAGAAAGGATCGTTTTTGCCCCACACGGCTAACAGCGGTGGCCGATGTTTACGGAAATATTCCTGAAAGGCCGGGTATAACTTCACATTGTCTGCGTAATCAAGGAAAAGATCGAGTTGGCTGTCCACGTTTCCGGGACGCTGCAAGAGGGCTGAATCTAACCAATACGCTTCCGGCTCTATTAGCAGGGGATCAGGCGCCCCGTGCTCGTACTGCCATTTGGTGCCTTCAAAGCCAACAAAGTGGCGCAACGCCTCGCGATTTTCCGGGGTTGGGTCTTTCCAATATTTTTTGATTGGATCCCAGGCACCACCCAATCCTTCCACGTAAGCATTCCCGTTCTGGCTGATGATGGCGGAAACTCGTTCCGGATGAGCCAGCGCCAATCGGAATCCGGTGGGCGCTCCGTAGTCGAAGGCATAGATGGCATAGCGCGACAAGTTCAATGCCCCCACAAATGCATCGGTTGTCGCGGCCAGATTGGCGAAAGTGTACCGGTATTGCCTGGCCGCCGGCACTTCCGTGAACCCAAAGCCCGGCAAATCCGGAGCGATGAGCCGGAAGGAAGAGGCTAAACGGGGCATCAGATGCCGAAACATGTGCGAAGAGGTCGGATAACCATGAAGCAAAAGAATCACCGGACCATCCGCCGGCCCTGCTTCTCGATAAAAGACTTTCATTCCGTCCGCCTCGATTCGGCCAAGTTTTACCTTCGGAATGTTCGGCACTTTTACTGAGCCTTCTTGGTTGGGTGCTTCGTTCTTCTCCGCGCCGCGGGCTTTGGACAGGGTGAATGCGGCCGCAAGACCCAAGACGGTCCGGCGCAGAAACTCGAAGCGGGACAACCCGAAAGAAGAAGACCGTTTTATCAATTTTGATTGCTGGTGGTTAGATTGTGCGGGCGATTGCGTCTTCATATTGAATTACGAGAGGAATAACCTTTCCATGGCCATGGAGGCCGTTACTCTATTGTTCGCTCAATGACTCACTGGAACACATTCCATGCCACCGATCAGCAACCGCCGCGTTGCCTCGGGTAGCGAGCGGCTTCTCTCAACCGTGTTCCAACGTCCGAATTTTCGCACCTACGATTTTTCGACTCGAATCCATGAGAATTTAGCTTGGCTAAAGCATTTCGAAATCCCGAACACATAGTCACTGTTCAAAAATATTTGGTCCAGTTACTCTCGTTGTCTCGAAACGGCGAATATCTTCGATTAGAAAGCTCGTTCCCTTCCGTCGCGCAAACACAACCCAGACGTTGGTTACAGTCAGCGCATCGGTTGCAGCAGGTATCTTTCCCGGCTCGTAGTCCGGTTGACTCGGCCAATAACGGGCTTGCCGATCGAGAGTGACCCTTAAATTTAACCGTAATATTTCCCTTGTTTACTTTAGAGGTTTTTGGATCCCATCGCTTCACCCCGTGAACTATCGTATCGCTTAAAAGCGCCTTGGCTTTGGAGTGAAACCTTTTCAAGATCGGAGGATCGACTTTATCGGTCCGTATCTCGACACTCATGTCGGTGATCCCAAGCGCCGAACAATACGCGAAAACATGGCCGTAGAATCCCTGGAACAGATAGTCGTGCAGCGATTCCGGCGCCGGCTCCTTCTTCCGTTTGGCTCCGTGCTTAGCGGCGAAATTCTTGATATGTTCACATCGAAGTCTATGGGCTCTGTGGAAGCCTTCGACGTAGATCGCCTCGTAAAAGCAAGGGACCCTACGCCTTAAAAGAACGCTATAGACCTTTTGGCGCAGTCTTTCTTGCGCGTCTGGCGAGAGGTCCGTTATGTGCACTTTCCGGGCGCCGTTCAGAAATTCGAATAGCTCGTTTTTTGAACTCGTCCCAGAGCCTAGAGCGGTCGCTACGCCGAATGGCAAAGCCGGCAAAGATGCCAATCTCGTCAGGTTCCTTTTCCGATTGGTCAGCATACCCTTTGGCTCCAGATTCGTCGCAGAAGACGACGACGTCTTCATGGTTTTTCTGCTGATTGACTTCGTTGGTCGAGTTTTGGTTTGGGTCCATATCCTTAACTAGACTCACGCATTCGTCGGCACCGACACCAAGGTCGAGCCGAGTTTGAAACCCGAAAGTACAGGGCGACCGATGCTCGCTCGAGCCCGCTTTAAAACGAATTTGCCGACGCAACCCAAAAAATGTCATGGAATCGGCCGAACTGAGCAACAAAACGATTGTATTATTGTAACTGGAGCAAAGTGAAGTGGTTACAAATTACGAAAACCGCCCTTTTAGGGCGTTAATTCAAGTCTTGGGTGGTAGTTTTGATTTCCATTTCCATGGAGTGAGCCGTGTGCCCGTTCAATGACGGTCGAAGGGGCATTCCTCGGATACCCAGTTCACGCGATTAGAAAGCAACCTGCAAAAGTGTCCAAGCAATCCAAATGCGGATTCGACACAAACGCTGTAAGTGGCGCGGATTCAACAATCTGCCTCGCATGGATTCGAACCATGACAAAGTGATCCAGAGTCACTTGTGCTACCGTTACACCACGAGGCAAAAGTAGGGGAAATTCGGTACCATATCGTAGGTAAATCGCAAGCGAAACGCACGAATGGGTTTGGCACGACGAATGACAAATCCCAATTGACAGATGCGGCCGTTTGGTAGCGGACTACGCAAAAATCCGACTCTAGTTCAAAAAGTACACGCTGGGGGTCGCTTCTCCTACCTTGCCCTATCAAACTACAAGAAGCTTCTTTCCAAACAAGCTACGCCGCTATGCGCGCCGCCGTTAGCGCCGCCTGTGATATGAGTCTGACCGGTAAAGAGGATTTTTTCAGGCATAGGTTGGTAGGGTTGTTTTCGTGAGCGCGTTCCGGACAGCTATTTGTCATCTGTCGCTTGTCATAACCACGCGCAACGGCTCGGACATGCAAACGCACGATACGGACAGACCTGCCCGTGACTGGCAAAAGACGCCGCCGACGTATCAGGTTCTTGGAGCCTCGCCTACCAGCTTCGCGTAGCTCAGCTACCGAACGGATTCGTGACGTTCGTTCCGGCCGGTGGAGTGAAGTCGTACTCAGAATCGGGGACTGGGTCGCGCTTCACATCGGAATAGCTGATAAAAACTCTTTCGCCACGGGGGCTTTGGAAATCCACCTTTTCTGGCGTCAGATCGGTTTGCATCGTCAGCGTCAGCGATTTCACCAAACGGCGGATCGATGCGGTTTTCGGAGTCAAAGTGATGACGTATGATTTGTCTTCTTTGGTGCCTTCAATGCTGTAGTAGTCAGAGACCCGCTGAAAATTTAGCCCCGCGGTCAACGCTTGTAACGATTGGCGGATAATCGGCCGTTTCTCGAGATCGTACTGCTCAGCTGTTTTCAGGTTTGGATAAAAAATCGTCATCTTTTTCCCATCGATGACAGTCGTGCTGGGAGAATTGCCCGTGATCTCACGCCGGATTTTGTCCGGAGGGGTAAACCAAATTTTCCCCTGATTGACCACTGGATCCTTCAAAATGGCCATGTGCCGCTCTTCCCGAAAGTTAGCCTGAAGCGAGGTGCGATTTTGATAAACCGCTTCCAGCCGCTTAACCAGGTCCGTGATCTCGTCCTGAGAAAGAGGCGCCGCCTGCAGAACGGTGGCAAAGAAAACGGTGGCTAGGACAATCAGTACAGGGCCGAAGTGATGGCGCACAGGAACTAAGTGTGATTGGTGATTGGTGATTGGTAATTGATTATTCCTGGCGCTTACGGCGATCCCGGTCCGGCGGCTGCCGGAGCGTTTGGATAACGGAATGGGGATGGTCTTAGTCATTAGATAATACTTTGAAAGGCAGGCAAACTATTCCGCATCTGAATGGTCCGGCTCAACCGAATCGTTCGGATGCCATAGCCTGCGCCGCTCGCCAGTCGATGACGATCGGCGAGTGGCGCAGGCTCAGGGCTGCCAAATAGGCACGAAGTTATACCATTGGTCTGGAAATTCGCGAACGATAGCCTCGAAGACATCGGCAACCCGCTGAGTATTGCTTTCCGTGCTCGCGCCGCTATCCATTTCGATTGAAGGGTATGCGTAACAGCCGTATCGGCCCGGCTGTAGCTGTAGTACAAAGGCGGGAATGATGGTGGCGCTGGTGTGTTGCCAGATTCGGGCAGCCGCGGCCGAAAACAGGGTTGGTCTACCAAAGAACCGGACTTCCACGCCGCTATTAAGGTAAGGTCGATCCACCAACATCGCCACCAGTTCGTTGCGCCGCAGCGCCTGGATGATCTCGACAAAGGCGAATTTGTCCGCCCCGACGGTGATCGTTTTAATTCCGAATCGAGATCGATATTCCTGGCGCCAGACGTCAAGTTTCGGAGTCGGCTCTCGCATGGTGACCACATTCACCGGCAACCCTTCAGCGGCTAATACCATTCCACCCAGTTCCCAAGCCCCGAGATGGCCGGTGATCAACAGTGTGCCTCGTCCTCGGCTTCGACCTTCATTGAGAAATTCGAATCCGCGCTGAGCAACGATCAAGTTGTTCATACTGGGGACGCCGCCGGCGGCGGCATCGCAGAAATCGTGGAGCATTCGCAAAAAATTCTGGAAACAAGCTAGACAGAGCTCCGAAGCGTCCTGTCTGTTCAACTGTTCGAGATTGGACATTAGAGCGGCCCGCCGGTCGGGACAAAAGCGGTAGCCCAAGCTACCAACTCCGGCCGCGAACGCCCGAGTCAATGAATGGGGCAGGTGGCGAACCAGTCGCCCGGCGATCTCGAAAGAGAACGGCGAGTACCACGCATTCCGCGGTAGCGATACTCCGTTTCGGTTACCCTGCAGAGCGGGTACCGGTTCTGGCGCGGTTTGATGCATGCCTTAATGCGCGAAGCTGAAAGTCATCGATCCTCTGCGATAGAACTGAACCTTGGCCCCAACAAGTTGATTCCCTTTCCGTTCGAAAGTGGCGTTCCAGATTTTGCCATTCTGCGCAGACGTCTCGTTCGAATCAAAGTAAGGAACGACCTGTCTCAGTAACGCCCAAGGGCGGAGCAGGCTAGGGGCACGCTCGACCGGCCCGGTCCAACCGTTCCGAGCAAGTAAGCCGGTTGCGACCAAATGGCCGTCATGCGCCTGAATCTGAAGTACTTCTGCACCGCCCTTCGAAAAGATCAGGTCGTAATCTCCGCTGGGCTGAGTCCTGAGGATGACGTCACCAACGACGGAACTACGGGTGGTTTGGTAGAGCATTTGGCCGTCATGTTTTTTGGCGTTAGCGAGCCCGGGAAGCTCGTTTACGGTTTGACAGGCAGAGAACAACAGAGCGAGACAAAAAAGAGACAGATAACGGGACATCTTCTAAATCTTCGGATTCTTGAGCGGTTCTGGATGCTAGCTCAGTGCAAGCCAGCATTCGAGAGGTGTGCGTCGACAGTAGCAGGCAACAAGCTAAATCGCTTTAGAATTTTCACTAGTTGGGCACGATTTACGCTACAAGACAATAACCAGGATATAAGGCCGCTGGTTTTTGCCTGAGTGTCTGGGGTCGGGCTAGAGGTGGTATAGACCGTAAGCAACATGGCGGTTTAAGAATCTTCCAAGGAAGGCTCCATCTTAAAGCGAATTCGTCTGTTTCTGGTTATTGACGTGAATTCGCTTCGACGGGTTAGGTTTTTGCATTATTCGAGATTGATCGGGTCGCCGATCTATTGTCCTCGTACTCGATGTTTTTTGGGTGGGGCGGGGGCGAACCATCCAAAGCAGATTATACCGGCGGCTTGTTGCGTTTGGGAGCCTCGCCCTACCAAAAAAAACATATGCGTACGGGCTGCTGACGTTCCCGCGCGATCCCGGAGTTCGCGGCATTCTTACTGGGGTAGACTCTCTATGATGGTGCCGGCGGCGATTCCGTGGCGTTCGAACCAACCTTGGTTAACCAGAAGGGCGTACGCGACCGTGTCGGAGAGGCTTGGTACAGCAGTCTCGTCGTAGGGTTGCATCGACCGGATCTGGATGATTTTGCCGTCCGATTGAATAAACGCAATCGAGAGCGGGATAGAGGCATCTTTCATCCAGAAGGAGACTCGTTGCGGTGCAGGAAAAAGGAAGAGCATCCCGGCGTTTTCAGCGAGAGTTTGACGGAAGCGTAAACCTTTCGCCTGTTGTTGAGGGGTTTCGGCTAACTCGACGTCCAACTTTTCGGTTCCGATCTGGATCTGCGCGGTATGAAAACCGTTTTCGTCCAATTCCGCGGATCGAGTGGAAAGGGCAGGGGGCGTTGACGGCGTAGTCGATCTGAATGGGGTACTCGACACGAATGGAGTAAATGAAGGGGAATGGGCGGTGAAAGGAGTACTGGAGACGGTTGGCGAGGCCACAGGTGTTGGCGAGGCCACAGCGACACTGCCGGTCTCGGATTCGATGAAGTAATAAGCGCCGATGCCTATAGCAAGGGCTCCGAAAAAACAGAATAGCGCGGCGGCCACCAGAACAAGGATGGCGAGCGCTAACGGTACCTGACAGGAAGATGGCTTTGTCCTTTGCATCGACGCGTGTTTACAAGAGACGCGAGCTAAGTCTTTTGCATTGAATCGGTTCCGGCGTACGTTCGGGAAACCTGTTGGAAATCTGCTTATGGATATTTATCTAGCGATTGGATTCGCGCCATTGGTTTTGGGAGTCTTCGCCATCAGCCGGCTTCGTGCCGTGCGGTATCTCGTTGTGATTGGCGGTGCCTTGGCATTAAGCGGTTGTCTTTCGTTGAAGCTCGGTAGCAACGATAAACCGCAGCCAACAGCCGGCCAGAGTGCCGGTCCGCTTGGTCGGAACGCTGGTACGCTTGATGTTGCTAACAGCATGGCGGAGGCATCGAGAGGAGGCTAAGAGGTGAACGGGCGCCACGGCTCCGACTTGGCCAGTAGATGATGAATTTTAGACAGGCAAAGTGAAAGCTATGTGGGACAAGTCGGCGCGCTCTTAGCTATAACCAAGCGAGTCAGTTGGTATCCGTCGCTTTCCTCTGGTAAAACGTGCGGTCTTTCGGGAGCCTCGCCCCAGCAAATCAGCTACCTACCTGTTATTCGCGCAACGCCGTCTTCCCAAATTCCCGCACGTCGGCGGCGGTACCGAATGTATCAAACTTCTCGGCCAAGGGTGCGGCGATCTGCGCAACATCAAGTTCACGAACCAGCGCCTTGATCTTAGGGACTGCGGCGGAGGTGATACTAAGGTCGCGTAGACCTAACCCCAGTAAGATCGGCACTGCTTGCGGATCAGAACCGATTTCGCCGCAAACGGACACCGAGATCTTTCGCTTCTGAGCCGCTTCAATAGCCGGTCGGCAAATCCGCAAAATTGCCGGATGCAAGGCATCCGCGTACTGGTTCAACGCCGGATTTCCTCTCTCGGCACAAAGCACATATTGAGTGAGATCGTTGGTACCGAAACTAAGGAAATCAGATTCGGCTGCGATCTGATCGGCCAGAATGGCAGAGGACGGAGTTTCGATCATAGCACCGACCGGAGCCGGCCAGGTGTGAGGCAGCTTCTCCGATACCAATTCCTGATGCAGCTCCTCGAAGAGTTTCCTCAGCTGAATTAGCTCTGCGTGATCGGTCACCATCGGAACCAGGATCCGGATCTGATGGTCAGCCGCCAAGCGTAGAACCGCGCGAAGATGCGACCGGCAGAAATCCGGGTTTTGAAACAGGAGCCTGAGGCCGCGTACACCCAAGAAAGGGTTGGCTTCATGCGGGATTGATAAGAACGGCAGCGGTTTGTCACCCCCGATATCCAAGAGCCGCAAGGTGACCAGGCGCGAACCAAATGGGGCTAAAGCATCTTGATACGCGGTGAGCTGTTCTTCTTCAGAAGGTAGTTGGTCGAACTTTTGAAAGAGAAACTCGGATCGGAATAAACCGATTGAATCCGCGCCATAACGCGAGGCCGAGGCCACATCTTCTCTTGAGCCGGCATTCGCGGCGATATTGATTAAGAGACCATCTTTGGTCTTGGCCGGTTCCTGGCTTTGTGCGAGCGCGGCCTCGAAAGCGCTTCGACTGGCAGCTTGCGCGGCCTCGATGGTGGCGCGTAACTCCGGACTCGGATCGATCCAAAGCGTACCTTTCTCTCCGTCGAAGGCGACAAGAGCAGCCTGCCGAATTTGATCGCCGGCACTAGCGGCGCCTCCGATTGAAGGGAGACGCAGCGCCCGAGCGAGGATGGCGCCGTGCGAGGTCGGGCCGCCGTGCAGTTGCAGGATGCCTTGGATGACGGTGGAGCTGATGGTATCAGCCAGGCTTGGCGTCAGTTCATCACAAACCAAAATGGCATTCGCGCCGTTGTCGGGCAGGACCAGTTTTTCTTTGTCCTCTCTCAGATCGTTAAGTACTAACGAGCGAATCTCGCGAAAATCAGCAGCTCGAGCTCGCAGGTATTCGTCCGAGACGGCTTCTTGTTCCGCCGCCAAACCGGTGAGCACAGAATGCCAGGCTTGAGCGGCGTTTTCATGTTGATCATGAATCCGATTTTGGACCTCAGCGATGATGGTTTGATCCGTGAGAATGAGCCGCTGCGCTTCCAGAATGGCGAGTGTTTCAGGATCGAGCTGTCTTTGGAGACGTTCGAATCGGCTGGCGAAGGCCTTTTCAGCTCGGTCCAGCGCTCCTTGAAGCTTTTCGAACTCAACCGATGCCGCGGGTTCATCGGGCACGGTGTAGGAAGGAATTGGTGCTTCAAGTTGTTCCAGAAAAATCGGATATCCGATTGCGATACCGGCCGAAACCGGAAATGGCTGACCAGCAGCCGGGACTGCCGCGGGCGGACCTGTTCTCGCTGCCGGCCCCGCGTTATCGCCAAAGTTAATCTTAACCAGCCCGTTGATTGCCGTGAAAGCGGCTTCTTGATCAGGGCCGGTAATGTCAAATCGGACCTGGTCTCCACGCCGGATTTGTAAACGAGCCAGGTCGACCAGACTCTTTGCTGCGATCGGGCCACGCTTTGCCGACAGGTTTTCGATCTGCACTGTGGCTTTGAAAGGGGCGAGCGTTTTTATCAGGTTAGCAGCGGGACGGAGATGAAGACCGTGCTGATTTTGTATGTTTACTTCCAGCTTCTTTCCTTCGGTAGGGACCGGCTCCGTTCCGCTGGTAGGGATAAGCTCTCCCCTTCGCCAAGGCTCCGGCGGGCAAGCTTGCTCGTCCGGGGATGAAGGTGCGGTGTCGGCCAACTGTTCTTGCTTAGGCGCCAAACCTTGTTGGGCGGCGGCGGTTACTTCGGTTAGCGCCGAGCCAATCTGTATCTGGACTGCAGCAGCGATACTGCCCTCCACTAAGGGCGCAGAGCAGAGAACCAGCGGATCGGTCATCTCAAAGCTGACTAATTCTTTTGCTGTCTCTGCACTGAGGATAGCGCTGCCCATGTCCATCAACACCAGGACACCCTCGGGAGACCGCACCTTGAGAATCGCTTCTTGAATATCCAGCGCGTCGGTACCGAGTTCTGATCGATCACCGCCGACGCCTCCCGCCGCAGCGATTGAGATATCGGGTCCGATCGTTCGCTTGATTAGATCGACAGTGGCTTCCGCCAGGCGACGACTATGTGAGACTAAAACGAGACCGACCATTTATGTGAGAAGTTGCCCTGAAACCCGGTGGAAGGTGAAAAGTGATTGGGGATGCGGCGCCACCAATCTGTCATTTGTCATCTGTCATTTGTCATGCCGTTGGCCATTCCGATGGTTTCCGCTGCGGATTGGAACAGTAGGAGAGTTGAGGTTGCGCCCGGGTCCTGATGATTGGCACTGCGTTCGCCGAGGTAACTGGCGCGGCCGCGCCGGGCCAGTAACGGAATGGTTGATTGCACTCCGGCCTGGGCAGCGGCAACGGCTTGAGCCAGAACTTGATCTAGCGGTTCGTGTGCTCCGATCGCGTGCCGGCAGGCTTTTACGGCGGGATGAAGCGCATCCACCATGGTTTTATCGCCGATCGCGGCTTTGCCTCGTAAAACGATTCCGGCTAATCCCTTCTCTAACAGCAATAAAAATTCTTCGGGGGTGAGCTCGGTCTTTCCGGTGGTGACAGTGCTCGCTTGCAAAAAGAAGGTGCCGTACAAAGCGCCAGCGGCCCCGCCGACCGTCGAGATTAGCGTCATGGCCACGATCTTGAGCAGCGCACCAATATCTTTCCCTTGGAGTTCAGCCTTCTTGGCGAGAACGGCTTGAAAGCCGCGATGCATGTTAGTCCCGTGATCCGCATCGCCAATTTCCGAGTCGAGTTTGGTCAGAAGTTCTTTCTGCTCAGCAATGCGAATCGAATAGCGCTCTACCCAAGCAATGATTTGGTCAGCGGTTACGGTGGCAGGACGGGGCTCCAAAACGTGATCGATCTCCTATCGTATTTACGGTTTGAGAGTTACAACGAGCGGAAAGGATTGAGGGAGAGGGAATAACGGAACAATGAAATGCTGGAGTGCTGGAAGAATGAAGGGTTGGAATGGTTTGAGTGCGAAATTTGCTATCTGCTTTGTCATGGCCGTGTAGCTGTCCCGGTAGGGCGGGCCAAAAGCCCGCCCTTGTAAGCTTTGAATCAGTGAGGAAGCGCAACGACCTCCTGGCTTCTGGCTCCTGAATCGTGGCTCCTAGCTGCTTGCCGCCCCATCACACTCCCCAACGCAGCGCTGGCGTGTTTACAGGTGTATCCCAAAGCTTGGTTAACTGATCGTCCAGCTTCAACAACGTAATCGATGCTCCTGCCATCTCCAGACTCGTGATGTGCGGGCCAACAAAACTGCGGCTAACCTTAATGCCTTGTTTGGTTAGCATTTCGTGCGCTTTTCGGTAGACAATGAAGAGTTCGACTAACGGTGTGCCTCCCATGCTATTCACGAAGAGCAGGACGTTGTCGCCGTTTTGGAAGGGGAGATCCTCAACAATCGGATTGAGCAGCATCTCGGTGATCTCGTCGGCTGATTTCAGCTTCATGCGTTGCCGGCCGGGTTCTCCGTGAATACCAATGCCGATTTCCATTTCGTCCTCCGGTAAATCGAACGTCGGTTTGCCCACATGGGGCACGACGCAGGAAGTTAAGGCCATCCCCATGCTCCGGCCATGTGCATTCACCTTGTGGCAAAGAGCAGCGGCTTCTTTAAGTGTGCATCCTTGCTCGGCGGCGGCCCCTACGATTTTCTCCGCTAAGACGGTCGTGCCCACCCCGCGTCGGCCGGCGGTATAAAGACTGTCTTTTACGGCGACGTCGTCGTCGATGACCACTGCTTCAACGTCGACGCCTTCGCCGCGAGCAAGGTCTGCCGCCATCTCAAAGTTCATGACGTCACCGGTGTAGTTCTTGACGATGTGCAACACCCCTTTGCCGCCGTTGACCGCTTTGGTAGCCTCGTGCATTTGGTCCGGCGTAGGACTCGTGAAGACCGCACCGGGACAAGCGGCATCCAACATACCTTTGCCGACGAAACCTCCGTGCATCGGCTCATGGCCGCTGCCACCGCCTGAAACAATGCCGACTTTGCCTTGGACCGGGGCATCCGCTCTAACGATGTAGTTCGGATTGAAATGCACCTTGATTAGGTCGGGAAATGCGGCACCGAGGCCGGAAATAGACTCGAGAACGACGTTCTCGGGGGAATTGATGAGCTTTTTCATAGGTTAGGGGGGTAGGACGACGACCCAGGTAAAGCGCGGAGCCGAGAATAGCAGCCCCGAAACTAAACCAGCCAACCGGTATACTATTCGGTTGCCTGGTCGTGTCAATCGCGTTTGGCGTTCGGCGCTAATCATCGTCGTCCTCGACATCTTTGGTGGGCGAGGCTGCAAAACGCGACAAACCGCCGGTTTATTCGTCTCAAAGGGTTGGCTCGCGTAAAGACGAAGCAGTATGGCCGAGCGGGGGCTGCGACTTGGCAGACAAATTGGGCTGTCTAAGGCTCCGACGACTTCTGTCCTCCCCACCAAACAACTCAACCGAAAAGACAGAAACGCACTCAATTTGTTTGTCACGCCCATCCCCGGCTCAGCCATGCTAATTCACGTGTAGACCGGGACCATCCCTACAAAGAAGGTAGACTGGGGGCCCATCACGCTTTGGAGCCTCGCCCTACCAAACGCGGTCGAGGACGAGGATGAGGACGAGTACGAGCACGATTGGCGCCGAACGCCAAACCCCAAACTCCAACCGTCACCCCAGCCGTTCGACTTGTTGCAGCATTCGTTCGGTTACCTTGCGGATTTGGCTGGGAGTCAGGAACGAGAGATGCAGCAACTCGAGCAGTAATAAGCCCTGGGCGGCGAGGAAGAGGATGGCGGTATCTTCCATGCTCAGGGACAAATTCGTGCAGAGCTCTTGGAAATCGTCCTTAAATGATTCCCGCATCGGATCGACTAGCTTCGGATTGTTCGCGATGGCCGCGATTACCGCCGCAAGAACCGGCTGTTGGCCCTCAAGATGGCGCAGGGTACCGATGATGTGGGCTTTCATGGCAGCATTCCGCTCACAAGAGAGTGAATCTGCTACTTTTTCTCGTTCCTCGCCCAGCTGTCGCAGCGCCCGGCGGATCATTTCCTGTAACAGCACCTCTTTCGAGCGAAAATGATAGAACAGGCCCCCTTTACTTACGTTAGCCTCCGCGGCTGCGCTCTCCAGCGTCAGTGAAGCCGGCCCGTGACGGGCCACGATTCGTTCCGCGGCGTGAAGAATGGCTTCCCGAGAATCTTTCCGCTTACGCCTGCGTGACGCGGGAGCGGCTGTCGAGGATTGACTCATACAAGGAGAATAAAAAAACCGGCCGGTGAGTACAGTAAAGCAAAATACGGTACGGCGAAACCACCCCGCCCGCATCGCTACGTGAAGCGTTGCAGGCGTGGTTTTCGCCCCTACCTTGTGCGCGCTCCTTGTTTCGTCTTCCGGCGAATTGGAGCAAGCCGGGCCAGCTTTACGCACCTGACGCCTCAGTTCGAGGTTATATCAATCACCGTTACCGAACCAGGATTACCATTCGGACCAGTCGACGCGACGTATGCATAATTACCGTTGGGCGAGATGGCGATCGCCGAAGCTCCTGCTACACTGATTGATGCATCGATCGTGTTGGTTGCGGTATCGAACATGAGAACTCTATCAAAGTTCGCCGTCAGATAAAGATACTTGCCATCAGGCGTGATTGCCGATGCCCTCGGACCTAGTGACGGATCCAGCGGAACGGCTGTCTGTATCTGTTGAGAGACCGTGTCAAAGATGACTAAGTCGGCATGCGGTGTCGGCACGTTATCAACAAAATCCACTATATAGAGTTTCGAGCCGTCAGGACTCGCCGCGACGCTTGTTGCGTTAGGCAACTGCTTCCAGAGAAGTCGCTTCTTTCGTAAGGTTTGAGTCTTAATTTGCAATATACCGCCCAGCTTGTCTTGGTTAGGGCCAGGACCAAAACCATCGTAACACAGGGCATAGGCCAGTTTATTATTCGGGTTAAACAAAACTTGGATAGGAGCTATGGAGATGTTTAGGGGAATCGTCGCGGTGATGCGATGGTTCTTGGTATCAATGACCTTGATCCCGGAATAAAAACAGGCGAACACCGATGTGCCATCCGGACTGACCGCGAGACTGAGAGGACTAGCCCCGACAGGAACGCGAGTAATTTTGGTATCGGTACCTGTGTTTATGACCGTGGCCTTCCCTGAAAAATCATCCGCTACATAAAGGGCACTACCATCGGGCGTGACGGCAACACTGTCCGGTCTAGTACCGGCGCCGATGGTGGCGATGACTGCGTTGGTAGCAGCGTTAATCACTGAGACGGTATTGTCGTCGAAGTTAGCGACATATACATAAGCGTTGTTGGGGCTAACCACGACGGCACCGGGGTTATGCCCAACGGTGATGTTAGCGACCACAACATTTTTCGGTTGGGCATTCACGACAGAAGCGATGACGCTACTGAATAAGAACGTGCACGCGGCAACGCCAATAGAATTGATGATCCGGCATGGCCTATTTCTGGTACTGATCATAAGGGTCAAAGCGCGAGCTCTAGATAAATTAATTCCGCAAATGTGAGGCCAGGTTAACGGTCGCGATAAAGGAGTACAAGAGTTTGAGGAGTTTGAGGAGTTCAGGAGTTCAGGCTTGTCCGACGTAGCTTTACATATGTCAGGTGAGAGTTCTGTAGGTAGCGAAGTCGGAAGTTCAGGAGTTCAGGGTGGGCAGTAGCACAAAATTGCAAGCAAAAGCTCCCTTTGCCGAGAATCCAAGATCGGCTTAGCACCGCCATTAGCAGGCTCCTGCAACTCCTTGAACTCCTTGAGCTCTTTGCTTAGTGTTCGGTACGGGCTGCGGCTCCCGTTAAATCGCTCGTTGCCTGTTCACGGATGGACAAGACTAAAGTGTCGAGACCGGTTTGCCCGGTTTCAAGCGGTTGGATGCCCGAGTTGTGGGCAGCCCGACATCGTTCGGGGGAAGCCAACAGCATTCAAACAGCTTTTTCGACGTATTCGGGGCGTTGTGGGAAAATTGGGGACCATCGACCCGCATCCATTCATCCGGCGGCCACCGCGAACCCGGAGGTGCCCTGCCCAAGTCAGAGCCTGTCTTAAGGCCTTAGTAATTCTTATGTTACAAGACACAACAAATGAGGGATTACCGAATCGATGGCTGCTAGCCGGCGGAGGAGTGCTGATGCAGCTAGCTCTAGGCGCGGTATATGCCTGGAGCGTATTTCGTATTCCGTTAAGCAAGACATTCGGGTGGTCGATTCAGGATGTGACCTGGGCGTTCTCTTTGGCAATTCTGGCGTTGGGATTTGCGGCGTTTGTCGGCGGCCTTTGGATGCGCAAAGTTGGCCCCAGAGTAGTTGGAATAACTGCCGCGGTTTGCTACGGCTTAGGCGTCGGATTATCGGGATTGGCGGGCGGCAACATTTGGATTTTATGGCTCTCCTACGGCATCCTTGGAGGGATAGGGCTCGGCCTTGGGTACATCGTCCCTTTAGCGACATTGGTTAGGTGGTTCCCGGACCGGCGCGGCTTTATTACCGGATTAGCGGTTGCCGGGTTCGGCGGAGGCGCGTTGATCACCGCGCCAGTGGCTCAACAGTTGATCGTGAGCTTCGGCCCACTTAAAACGCTGGCGATTCTGGGGGTGGCCTATTTCGTCATGGTGCTCCTCGGATCCTCGATTATGCGGAATCCGCCGGAAGGATGGCGGCCTAAAGGCTGGCAACCCTCTGCGAAACAGCAGGAACAACTTGAAGCGCGTGACTACACTTTGAAAGAGGCGCTGTCCACCTGGCAATGGTACGCCCTGTGGGCAATGCTCTTTCTGAACGTTACCGCCGGCATTAGCATTATCTCTCAGGCATCGCCGATGGCGCAGGAGATTAGCGGGGTCAACGCGGGAATCGCCGCAGGCATGGTCGGCCTGATTTCGATCGGAAACGGGATAGGACGGCTGCTTTGGGCATGGTTCTCCGATGCGATTGGGCGACGAAACGTGTTCCTCATTATGTTCCTGCTCCAAGCGGTCCTTTTCTTTATTTTGCCATCGCAACACGAGTTCACCATGCTGGCTACTATTTGCTTCGTCGTAATTAGTTGTTACGGCGGCGGGTTCGGTACCATGCCCGCGTTCGCGGCAGATTTCTTTGGTCCGAAATGGGTCGGTTCAATCTACGGTCTGATGTTGACTGCTTGGGGATTTGCCGGCGTGTTCGGGCCGTTGCTCGTCGCGGGTATCCGCCAATCCACCGGTAAATACGACCATGCGCTGATCGTGATCGCATTGATCATGCTTGTCTCCAGCGTACTTCCTTTGATCGTGCGAGCTCACCGAGCTGAACGACAGCCGGTCGGAGCAGGAGCTAGAGGGTAGAGAGAGGTAAAAGGTAAGAAGTGATTGGTGAGAAGTGAGAGGTGAGAGGTGAGAGGCATGCGCGCCCCACCAGCCCCAGCGCGGACCTCTCACTTCTCACCAATCACTTTCACCTCCCACTAATTAGTAAGCGGGAATATTTCGCGAATATCGCGGTCTATTCTCAGCGAAGGGAGAACTTTTCCTCCTCTGAAGCCATAGCAGGACGGGAAAGCCGCCAGAAATTGGCCGCTTTGTCGTCGAATTGTCTCTTAGCAACAACAACCATGGTTGGGCATTGCCTGAAAGCCGCGGAAGATCGGTTCCTGCCTTTTGTGGCGATGCCCGGATCAGCCTCCAGAAAGATAAAATGCGAGACGAAATCAGTTGTCGGTATCCTAGCGGCGAATCGGCAGGGGATTTAGGCGGAATGGTACCCGCCGTAGTGTCAGGTGACCGAGTGTCGATCAGAAATCTGAAGCGGTTGGCGGGAACTGGCCTCGTGTTGGCTGCCGTTGGGGTTATGTCCGCACAGCCGGCGCTGGCCGGTAAACCCGTAGAGCCATTTATCCCGGTCCAAACCAGCACTGTCGCTACCAACGGCGACGTGAACCCGTATGGCGTTGCGTTTGTTCCGAACGGATTTCCTAAAGGCGGAAAGACCGCGTCGGGAGATATCCTGGTTTCGAACTTCAACGCAGCCGCTCCGTCGGGTCAAGGCACCGGGACGACGATTGTCAGTGTCACGCCGGACGGTGCGCAAACCACCTTCTTCCAGGGGACGCCTCCGTTGGGTTTGACCACTGCGCTAAACGCCCTGCCGAACGGCGTTGTGGTCGTTGGCAATGTGCCGGCAAGCAGCATGGGCACTCCTGCGCAGGGGTCACTCATTGTTTTGGACAAGAACGGTAATCAACTGACCGGATCACCGCTGGTTGATTCAACCTTCCTCGACGGCCCCTGGGACTCGACCATTGTCGATAACTCTCAAGGAGATAACTCCCAGGGAGGTAACGCTCAGGGAGGTAACTCAGCGATCGTCTTTGTTTCGTGCGTGAATAATGGGACAGTGACTCGCCTCGAACTTACGTTCAGCGCCGGTGCTGTCGCCATAAAAAGTAAGGTGACCATTGCGAATGGTTACATGCACGAGAATAACTCCACCGCTTTTGTTCTCGGGCCAACCGGTTTAGCCTATGACGGAAAAAGCGGCACGCTTTATGTCGCTTCCACTGACGACAACGCAATCTATGCGATTCCCAACGCGGCGAAGGCCACCTCAGCCGTCGTGAAAGGCACCTTAATTTTTAAAGATAGCAAACACTTGCACGGTCCCCTTGGTCTAGCTCTAGCTCCAAATGGAGATCTGATCAGCAGCCAGGGTGATGCAGTCAATCCGGATCCAAATCAGCAGAGCGAGATTGTGGAGTTCACCAAATCCGGCAAGTTTGTCACCGAGTTTGCCGTGGACTCGACCGTCGGTGCAGCGTTCGGGATCGCCATCGATGCGCCGAGTGAAGGAGCCGCGAATTTCGCGGCAGTTAACGATACCCTGAATACCGTGATCGCGTACGACTTGAGCGACAAATAATACAAGTCAAAGAAGAAAGCAGCCGTTTTGGCTAGGTTAACGGATGTCGATTCCGTTTGAAGGGATCATGATGCGTTTAGTTCGGAGGAAAGCAATCCCGCTTTCCTCCGTTTCGTTGCCAAGCTGGATTCCGAGGAGTCAGACCGGCTTGGCGGAAGCTCGGACCACCTTTTCTACCGGATTCCACAAAATCGAGTTGGCTTGCATTTTTTGACCACTGGAATAAACACCGATTCCCCGGAATCTTCTGTACAAATGGGCCCCGCCTCCCGCTTCGAAGAGCTTTTCTTGCCTCATCTGGATGCTGCCTATAACCTGGCCCGCTGGCTCGTAACTGGCGATCAGGATGCACAAGACATCGTTCAGGAAGCGTACGTACGAGCGTTTAAAGGATTTGCTGGATTCCGCGGCGATAACCCGCGGGCTTGGCTACTCACTATAGTTCGGAATACCGCGTACACCTGGATCAAACGGCGTTCCACAGACGACAAATTGATCCCATTTGATGAAGAATCGCACTTAGTTCCGTTCGAACCCACACCTTCAGAGTTGTCCCACGAAAAGCGTCGCGAACTGCTAGAGCAGGCTCTCAACCGGCTTCCAACGGAGTTTCGCGAGGTACTAGTTCTGTTCGAATTCGAAGGATGGAGCTACAAGGCGATGTCTGATGCGCTAGAGGTGCCGCTGGGCACGGTGATGTCGCGTCTGAGCCGGGCGCGTCGTCGATTACAACAAGAGCTCGCCCAATTCCAACCGGGGGGAATCGATGATGAACTGTGAAGAGGCAGATCGATTTCTAGACGCGTACGTGGATGGCGAGCTTGAGCCGAATGACCGAGCCGAGCTTGAGCAGCATTTGGCTGGTTGTCCGGAATGCAAACAGAAGCTGGATCGCTTACGGCAATTGCGTGAGTTCTTTACAGCCAGCGCACCTCACTATCCCGCCCCGCCGGAGCTAAAGGGTAAAGTACTGGCCAGATTAGAAGTAACTCGGAGGTCGAATATCATCGCCCTGGTTCGCCGGCCGTGGTTGTATGCGGCTGCGCTATTGATCATCAGCCTCGTTCTTGGGTGGCTTAAGTTCTCTCCTGACCGGGAAGAAGGGGTCGCGGCCCAGGCCGTTGCTAACTTCAAACGCGCCGCTTTGCTTGAACGCGTTTGCGACGTCGTGTCTCCTGATCCCTCAGTAGTGAAGCCTTGGTTCGCCGGTAAACTCGACTTTTCTCCGCCGGTGGTGTTGCCCGGTCTTAACTTCCAAATGCGGGGCGGCCGCCTGGACGTTATCAATAATCAGAAAGTCGCTGCCGTGTCTTACAAACGAGATAAAGACCTGTTTACGCTCTTTATTTGGCCGGAGGGCGAAAAGCCGATTCCCAAAAAGGATTGGTCAATTGGTGGAAATACTGTCTGCAGCTGGAAGAGCAATGGGTTTAATTTTGTTTGCGTCTCGAATATGAGCGATGAGGCGTCGGATGAGGTCGTTGACCACATTAAGGATCTGGTCGCTCAGCAATAGGGAGTGCGAAGATTCCGGGGCGGAGACGTGTAATTTTTATGGCAAGTCATTGGCGCGCTGAGATTTTCGACTACCTATTGATTAGAGAAACGAACGCTTCATAGTGCTCCCGATATTCTTCCTCTAGTTTTTTGTCCGGTGAACTGATGGCGCCGTTCGATGAGACGCGCCATTTGTTGGGTGTTTCGGACAAAAGGTTAGCGATCGCTAACAGCTCGCTGGCAAGTTTTTCTGATGTATCGGCCTGATCCAGGGCCTTGCGGACGGGCATCCCTTGGTAAAACAGAGCTGCGATCTGCTTGGCTAAGTCTTCGTGAAGTCCGCTTTTCTCGAATTGCTGGGTCAGGTTTGTTTCCAAGCTCTGAAAAAAGATCTTTTGTTGGTTAGCAGCTTGCAGCAGCGTCGCCGCTGAGGACTTCATCTTGGCATAGGCCGCGAGAGCATCGGCCTTTCTTAAGGTTTGCAGATCGTTTCGTACATTCTGTTCAAGCGCGGCCAGACGATCTTGAACCGCAGCCGCGCTGCCAATAGCATCCGCTAGAGCTAACGCTACGCCTCGCTGATCTGGTGGCAACACCCGTACATCGTAGTGGGTTAGCTGAAGGTAATCTTCGGCGGTTTTCGGAGGAGGCGGTACCCGGCGCGAGGAAGTGTTGCTTTCATTCCCCAGCCAACCTGTAACTCGCGAATAGAGGTAAGATGGGAGATTGGGGTTGCGCATCAACAATCCGCCTAAGAAGAAAAAGAGAACTCCCCCTCCCAAAATGAGGACGTAAATCCAGAATACCCTGTGCCGATCGTTGGGTTCCTCAGGTCGGCCTTTGGAACCTTTGTCAGGGGAGTCCCGCATCCCCGCCTTGATATCAAGGGGTTCTAGAAATTCAATCTCAAGCTACTGTGCGGATGTCCACGAGTACGTTGTACATCGTCCTCGAGATCGTTGGTAGGGCGAGGCTCCAGAGCGCGACAAACCGCCGGCGCATTCTGCCTGCGACGGTTGGCCCGCCTAACAATTGAAGCAGCAGGGCCGAGCCGGGGTTGGGACGTTGAAAACAACCGACGCGCTGCCTTGGCGTTAGCCGAAATCAGGAACCGGGCGAATCGCCCCCAATGGTCTTGGCCGTTCGCAGGTTGATTTAATCTCGAACGACGTATCGCCTGCGGCTTTTGTTACGATGGCTTGCAGGACCTCAAGAACGTGGAACGCAAGGGCGCCCGATGCGCGATGAGGCGTCCCTGTGGCCATGGCTGCCGCCATGTCAGCTAGGCCAATGCCTCGATAGTTCGCGTCTCCATAGCTATGGGTATGCGCGATGTCGGCCCATTTGCCACCGTCTCGGATTAGCCGGATGTTGCCACCAAAAAAGTTAGGGTCCGGGATCTGCAACGAGCCTGCGGTTCCATAGATCTCGATCGGCGGATGACTATGTCCGGCGACGTCGAAGCTCACCGTAAAAGTAACCGCTGCTCCAGAATGAAACTCCAGGATTGCGCTGACGTAGGTCAAGACTTCCACCGTGAACTCGGTCCCTTGTCGTGGTCCGCTGCCGATCTTTCGTTTCGGCTGGGTATTCCTTCCGACTGACAATACGTTCTTAACCGGACCTAAAAGATTCACCAGTGTGGTTACGTAATAAGGTCCCATGTCGTACACGGGGCCGGCTCCTCTTTGATAAAGGAACTCGGGGTTGGGATGCCAACTTTCCGGCCCTCCGTACATAAAGAACGCCGCGCCACCGATCGGTTGTCCAATGGCGCCCTCATCCACTAATTTTCGAACCGTCTGGTGCCCGCCGCCCAGGAACGTATCGGGCGCGGAGCCGACGCGTACCTCTTTCTCGTCAGCCGCTTCCAGCAGCGTTTGAGCCTCTTCCCGAGACAATCCTAAAGGCTTTTCGCAGTACACATGTTTGCCGGCGTCGATGGCGGCTCTACTGACCGGTACGTGACTCTGAGGAATGGTGAGATTTAAAATGATTTCGATTGAAGGATCGGCGAGCAGATCATTGACGCTCATAGCCCGGATGCCGAACTCTTTAGCTCGAGTATTGGCATTTTCCGGGACGGTGTCCGCACACGCCACAATCTTGAACTGCGGAAACTTTGATTTCAGATAGACGGCGCTGATATAACCTGCGCCGATAATTCCAACGCGTTTAGGCTCAATGTTGGTCATGTGGGAAAAAACGTGGAGTGATGGAGTAACGGAGTATTGGAGTGATGGAGTATTGGAATTGGTGGCGCAGAAAATACCTTTTCACTTGCCCGGTCTTATCTCAACTCTAACAACGTCACCGACCTTTGCGGAACCTTTCGGGAGTATCCAGTCATTGGCGCGGGTTTCTCCCTCCTCCCCTGGAGGTGAGGGAACCGCGAACTCACTCGTTACTTGATCGTCGGTATCCGAGAATTCCTGAACGTCCGTAATTTCGCCTGTTGTCTCAAACATGGGACAGCTTTGCCGTCAAATCGGGTGCGTGCAACCCGCGCCTACACACTGGGGCGGCTGAAACGGGAGCCAACGCAAGAACCGGCAGCACGCGGTAGGTGCTGCCGGTTCTTCCCCGCTAAGGGAGTTTAATGTCTGTGAATGAGAACGCGAAATGTGTACCAAGCGCTTAACTCCACTTGCAATCGAGGCTAGGCCTGATTGTGAGTATCGGGTTTGCCGCTAGGCTACGACTTTGAATGCATTGCCTCGTATTGTTCGGCGAACTGCAGCGCTTCCTTGACGGCGTCACCATTATGGACCGGCTCGAATCCGATTTCGACGCACGTGCAACTCCATCGCGATGGGAGAGCGCGTCCCGCGGCTTCCCTCCCGTTACAACCCAGATCGGATCACGATTCGGCGGCTACCATTGCACCGACGAGTCAGCCTGACTTGGATTAGAGGAGTGTGATACGCCTACTGACGTGCTTGTACGCCGGGTCTTCGTTTGGTTCTTCGCTGTACTCTTTATATCGTCCTTTTGGCTGGCCGAGCAAACGCTGCG
>JAFAZK010000228.1 GCA_019239825.1 Verrucomicrobiota bacterium
ATAGGCCAAGCTCGAGAGCACGAAAAGTTGTTAGGCTATGCCAAGGTATTGGGACGGCAGGTATGCACGGTTTCACCTGATGGGAAAATTGACGGACTCGAGCGGCTTAGTCCAACGACACTGGCACCGATCGATGGTTGGCTACCCTCGGTTTTCCAAGCAGCTGGCCTAAGCGGCGAGCCGGATCTGGAAACTATTTTCCGGAAAACTGATGCCTTGGCTAGTTTAGCTGCTCCGCTGACAAAAAGATGGTTCAAGTGGATCATAGTGATGCAGGCGTTGGCGGTGGTCGTACCGGTTACATGGCTGATGAATCGTTCCATTGGACTGCCGACCGGTGGTGTTGCGGGTCTCACCCTCGGCACGATTGTGCTGCTCATAGCGACGATGTGGTGGTTCCGCTGGCGAGGGATGCAAAAGATGTGGGCGCGTGCGCGTCTCGTAGCGGAGGTGGCGAGATCCATGCTCGTGATGGCGCGATGCCCAGGGGTACGGCTGCGTGCAAGGGTGCGCGGGATCGCGTCGTTAAAGCCCTTAAGATGGTTCCCCCTCCCGGCAAGCGCGCTCTTTCAGCAGGGCGATTGGGTGGAAAGATATATTAAGGACCGCATCGACGGTCCAGAGGATTATTTTGCTCAAAAGCAGTCGTCTTCGGAAACTGAGCGCCGGCAGTTGAGCCGATGGGCGACACTGTTTCTCGACATTTCGTTGGTCTTCGCCGTCGCCGGAGTGGTGATTTACGCGAGTTCCAGAGTTCTTGAATGGACTCATATGCCCGGAGGGAGCGCCATTCCGATTATTCTGGCGTTGGCGGGCGTGATTTGCCCTTTGGGCCTTTTGCTTATTGAACTATTGCGAAGATTGACAGAATTGGATCGTAAAACCGCGAGATACGCCCAGCATAGGCGAATCTTGAAGGATGCCAAAGACCGTTTGTCAGCAGCCCCTTCGGGGCAGGAAGCAGCTGAAATTGTCGAGGAAACGGAACGTCAGCTCTTGGCAGAAGTGCTTGAATGGTTTTTTCAGGTGGATACGGCGGAGCATTTCTTCCATTTCCGCCATTCGAGAGAGCATGCCAGCGGGATAAAGCTGGACCCCAAGGTGCAGCGGTTTCCGGTAGTAAGGAAATTGGGTGAACTCGTGGACCATGCGGGACTGTTTACGGTGCGAGTCGTGCTCGGGCGGATAGTGTGGGCGGTAGCAGCAGGAATGGCCGTCCTTGCTTGGATTTCTTATCAGCATCCCACGAATCCTGTTTCAAAGTCCGATATTCGAACCCTTGCCGTCATCAAGGATGCGGATGGAAAGCCGTGGATTCCCTCCCAGGAGCGACTCGAAAATGGATGCGTGATCATCGTTCACGGGCTGTGGGGTAGACCAGAAAACTATGAGGGGGATGCTTCGACCCATTGGACACGGCGCATGGCGAACGCCATTCAAGCGAGGTTGGCGCAGAACGCGCCCGACATTGCGATTCTTGACTGGCATAGTGCGGCAACTCCCAGCGAAGCGAATCAATTGAACTTGGGTATTGGCATGATCAATGCCGCGATGGATGTCGCTGCAATTCGTCCTCAAGCGCAGGAGGTCGGTGACTATTTGAGTTTCCGTGTCGCAGAAATGATCCTTGATGGCACTATCCACAAAGACAAACCGCTTCATCTGATCGGACAAAGTGCAGGGGGTTTTGTGATCGCCAGAGTGGCTTGCAGGCTAAAACAACTTGGGATTGCCCCTAAGCAACTTCGCGTGACACTCTTGGATACGCCTATGCCTGATTCTGAAATCACGGAGGATTTAGGAAAGGCATTTCCGGGTTCGGTCGATTACTACTGTACTTCGCCATTGACTCAGTTTGGGCCTAACGCTCACTTTCCGGGCATCGAACTAATCCGGGTCGCAACTCCTTCCAAGATGGACATTGTTCAAGCACATTCCTACGCCTGTGAGTGGTACATAGACACGATATCGTTAAAAGGTAGCACAGACGGGTTTTCAAAATCTCCGTTTAATAGGATTGGATACAAGGGAAGTGATCGCTGAAAAAGTTGTTACCTTTTTCCGGCTCTAAAGTACTCCGGCGTTATAGCTCGCTTCGAATCGGCGCGGTCGCACTAAAGGAGGAGCGTCAGTCGTGACGATAATCAGGGTCTTAACAAGCAACATCTAGGAGAGAGAGGGCGGTGGATTTCTAAGGCATACGTTAATCTGTCAACGATGGGCGTCCCCTTAGCCACACTCCGCTCTTCTTCCTCGATGAGATTGTTACTTGTTAAGACGCGACCCTTACTCGTTTCTTATCTGTCCTCTTTTGCTCGGCCGCAACTCACTTGTCCTTGATCCATAAGATGTCGCTGGTTTCATACCGTCGGACGAAACCGGTCACCTCACCGGCCGAATCGCGCATAAACACAAGCCGCTGGCGCGGCTGACCGGGAGTGAAAAGCACGTCGCGAGTCTCAGCCTTGACTTCGAACTCGGAGCCATCCGCTTTCTTGTAAATTATTCTGCTGACATCCCGGCGTATCGTTACCGTGGCCGCACCCTGATGATAGGTACCTACCAGCTGCCCAATTTGGGCCGGCGAAAGCTGTATGGCCGGAGGATCAGAAAGTACGTTCGTTATGTGGAGGACGCGCAAAAGCCAATCTCCTTTAAGCTGTTGCCAGGTCTCGGTAAAAATGTAATGGACCTGATGCTCGTCGGTGTCCTCGTGCAGCACGATGGCAGTGTCGCCCGCCCGGGTCAGTTTAAAGGTCTGGATTTCGAGCGGCTTGGTCGACATTGGCTCCAGTCCGTTGAGAAAGGCGTCGAGATAGGTCACACCACCTTCCTCATCGAGATAGAAAAAGTCCGGGGCTGCAAACCGCAACCACGTCGCCCGATCCGCGGTGTGGAGGGCCCTGAGCAGGAGAACGTCCGCTTGGCGCAGGCGTACAGCCAGATCCGGGTCGGGCTTGATGTCCTGGGCCCGAGCCATTCTTCCTGAGAGAGGCAGGATGATCAAGAGACACGCGAGAAAGCGAACTTCATTTTTTGACACCGGACACGTGTAACACGATTGGACTACAATTCTACTCAGTACAATTGTCTCTCACGTTTGCGCGCCCGTATTTCTCTGAAACGTCCAGGTGTGCGATCGATCGTCGTTTGCCGGCTTCCGCCGGTTGTCGTTAGATGCTGCAGCGGAGATACCTAAACCTGTTTTCCTTTATTAAAGAAAACCGCCATTCGTCCCTTCCTCTCTTGCCAATTAGCAACTAACACGGACTTCCTCTGTTCTCCCCGCTATGTTAATCAAACACCCATTCGTCAGTTTCATACTCAACGCGTTTAGCGTTCTATTGGCAGTTATTCTTCCAGCTTCTAGTATCACAACGGTACGCGCCCAAGCGCCGACGCCTAGCCCGACGCCGATCACCACCACCACGGTCCTTCCGAACAACCAGGTCACCTTCGCTATCAGTGCTCCGCAGGCCAGCCCATGTCACTCCTATTCGGAGCCGTTTAATTATCAACTTTAGTTTTTTGAACTGGCAATTTACGATTGAAATCGCAAGAGGATATTCGCGTTTTCACGCTTTCACTTTTTTCTACCGCCATGACGTTTGCCCGAACCTCATCAGCGACACTACCATGTCCCAAATCAATTGTTGCCTCACACCCGGAGTGGTCCAAAGCGAACCCGGACGACGTTGCCGGCATCGAAAACATCATCCGGGCCTTTAACTACAACAAAAACTGAGACCAGACCGCCGAACAGAAGACGGGATGCTATTTAGCCCGCAAAGTGGTGAGTCCCAAATGCAACACCGCAATCCAGGTTCTAGGCTTCAAGGTATCCAATCCGGCGGAAAGCCGTGCAACCCGAACCAACTCCTGCGCAGGGAAGTCAGGAGGCAGTTTTGCGATCAGCGTTGCGGCCTGATCTCGATTTCTCGCCGCCTTATCTCTCTTGGCTCGCCGTAAGAGCAACGCCAACTGGTGGATCGTGGGATCCGGGCAGTATGCTGGCGTTCCAGGCTGATGGCGCCAGGATTCCGAAAGAGGACCCGCGTCGATGGCATCGAACCCGATCTTGTCCAGAAGAGCAATGACGAACTGCTTCGACTTTAGGTCGTCTCCTGAGACTGGAAGCGCGATCCGCCCCTGCGAACCTTTTGGAAGACCTTTGTGGACAAGGCTGTCGGCCACAATGTTGTTGAATGCTTTAACAACGGGACGCCCCAGCACCTGAGAAGTCCACTGACTCTCGATCATTCCTCTTTCAATCTCAGGAATTACACCATCGCGGAGCGGATAGTAATTTCCAGTATCAACGATGGGTGACGTGGCGGGCAGTTCGGAAAATAGATTCTTTGGAAGTAAGGGCACGCTCTTCATCGGGACGGCGATAATGAGTAGGTCCACTCCCTTGGCTGCTTGCGTCACCGCAACTGGAGTAGCGCCGGTCATCTGGGCGATCTGGGAAAGCGATTCAGGGCCTCGGGAGTTTGCGATCAACACGCTGTAGCCAAGTTTCCGGAAATGTCCGGCCAGTGCCGATCCAATGTTGCCCGCTCCTATGATTCCGATCTTCATTTTTGCTCCTAATTGGTTTCGATCCTGATAATACCGTATCGGATGGGATACTACAACGGTCGTTGTCGTCAATGCGGAAACGATCGTTGTAGATTTAACGAATTTTTACTATTTTAGGAGTGTGGTAGAGAGCAAAGTGAAGCTGGCGCCGAACTACCCATCTAAAGCGGCTATGGTCGCGGAGAAAGATCGGGCGATTGTGCTTGCCGCCCGGAACCACTTTCTGCGGGACGGTTTCGCTGGGGCGTCCATGGATGGGATCGCAAAATCTGCAGGAGTGTCCGTGAAGACGATCTACACTCATTTCGCCGACAAGCACGAACTCTTCAGCAAGGTGATGATCGCAGCTTGCACCGATCATCTTCTTTCGGAAGAACTCTCCACAGACGAGATGCTTGCGCAACGATTTCCCTGGTTCCGCCAGGCGACTCAGCGCGGACTTTTGGGAGCGGGCTGCGAATACCTTCGCCACCTGCTGTCCGAGGAGCAATTGGCGCTCTATCGCGTTGTGACCCGGGATGCCGACCGCTTTCCGGAGCTGGGCCGGCAATACCAGAAGAATTTCGCCCGGGGCAGGACGGGCATCCTGGCAGCCTATCTCAAGAGCGTTGCTCAGAAAAAGGGCTGGGCGAAACGAGATGCTCCCCAGGACGCCGCTCTCTATGAGGCGTTGCTACGCGCCGGGATTTACGAAGAAGCTCTGCACGGACTCATAATCGTGAATTCAAGTGCGATCGAGACGCGTGCACGATCAGCTGCTAAGACGATGTGGAAGTGGCTTGTGGCCGATAAAAATTAACGGAGCGATCTGATCGGTTAATACATCCACTTTTCCCATTCGGTTAGTCTGTCCGGAACAGTTAGGATTGATGTGCGAACGCGGCAGACGGACCCGCAGTTGGATCGGCGTCATCCCCAAGGTCCATGGCTGCGATAAGACCGTTGTTCACCGTGAACACATGGAGAACTTCGCTGTCCGATAGAACATTCCCTTGAAGGTTCTTGACGGTTTGATGCACTCTGACGCGGACCTTGCCTCCGTCTCCCTCGGTGATTGCTAACGGTTCGACATGCGGATCGAACTCGCTCCATTGGCGAGTCCAATAGGCGCGGATCTCTTCCTTTCCGACGACTTTGCCGCCCTCCGAAGCCTTGGGCCAGCTCACGTCTTCTGTCATCAGTGCTAACGCTCTATCGCTGTCCCGCTGGTTGAACGCGGAGTACGCCCGCTCAATCAAGATCTTAGTGTCCATACAATCTCCTAAAACATTTCTAATGTTTTTGAAAGTTTGATAATCATCAGCTGACTTTATCACTTCGAGATTCAGGGGAGAGAGCGCTATAGTTTAATAACACTCAACAATGAGGTGAGAAATTATCAATTTTAGTTTCTCGAAGTGGCAATTTAAGGTCGCGACGTAAATCATTATGCGCGTTCTAATCTCAGCTCTTTCAGTTTTTTCTGCAGCGATGCTGTTTGCTCAAAGTCCGTCAGTAACCCCGCCCCGCCCCGCCTCCGTGGTTGCCTCGCACCCGGAGTGGCCCAAGGCGAACCCAGGCGATGTCGCCAGTATCGAAAACATCATCCGGGCATTTTACAGCGCCGTTTCTGCGCCAGCCGGTGGCAAGCTCGACCAGAATCGTTTGCGGTCTTTGTTTGTTCCCGGAGGGCGGATCGTGGCCAGCAGGCCAGCGAGTTCTTCGGGCGCGGCAGATATTTGCTTTCTGACCCCGGAAGAGTATGCGGCGTTATCCGACGCCCACAACGCTGAAGGCTTCTTTGATAGCAACGCAGCTAACCAGATCGAAACATTCGGAGCGATGGCTCATGTCTATTCTACGTATGAATCTCGTTCAAACTTGGACGACCCGAAGCCAATGGCCCGTGGAATCAAGTCGTTCGAATTACTGCACAGTGGAGACCGTTGGTACATCGTGGAGATGTATTGGGATAGCGAACGACCCAACAACCCCATTCCCGAGCGCTATCTGCACAACAGCTGAGATTGTCTCTCCGACAATATGGGGTTCTTAACTCGCAGTTCGGTTTTATGGGCCTTATTCCTAGCAGGTCCGGCGGGCGGCTGCCGGATCTAAGTGGGCTAGAGGTGGGGTAAAAAAAAGACGAGTCTGTAGTCTTTGAGTTAAGGATGATCGGTGAAGCCGGTGAGAAGTATGGGCTTCACCATCTCCATTATCATGCTTGCGATCTCTTCCGCTGGAATCCGGTCTTGCGTCAGGTACCAACGTCGTGCCGCTCCGAAAATGGCCCAAGCCGCTGTCGTCGCAAGGAGTTCCCGGTCCATCCCCTCGGCCTCGGTGTAACCAGCGCCACCCTTCCGAAACATGCTTTCCACAACGGGAATGATGGAGTCCTCTAAGGGCAACTGAGCTAAGTGGTTGGCATCGTTTGCTGCATCTGCGAGGTAATCGCACACCCCCAGTGCGATTGCTCGCACAGCCGCATCGCAGTCCGTGAACGATAGATTGCGCTTTGCGATCAGCTCTTGGAACCGGGCAGCTGTCAGCGCCTGCAGCAGGGCATTCTTGTCTGGATAATGCAGATAGAAGGTGGCTCGATTCAGATTCGCTTCTTCCGCGATCTCCTGAATCGAGATTTCAGAGAAGTTCTTCCGCTTTAGCAAGCTAGCCAAAGCATCCATCAGCATCCGGCGACTTCGCAGGATGCGTCGATCGGTCGGTTCTGGCTTGTCCGTGATGCTGGCTCCGACCTTCACCCTGGAACATACGCTCTCTCGGCACGGAAGAAAATAGACAGTTGACGAATATCATTGATAGACTAATGTCGCTTAATCAACAAATGTTGACAATACCTGCCGCCGATTTGTTCTCACTTAATCAGCTGTTGTCTACTGAGAACCACAAGGAAGAATGACCATGTCACCAGCGCCCAGACTATTTGTCACCGCTGCCACCGGCCAACTGGGACGCCTCGTCATCGACGCGCTCCTCGAAACAACGCCTGCCAGCACGATTGTTGCGGGTGTGCGCGATCCCACCAAGGAGGCTGCGGTTGCGTTTCGCGACAAAGGTGTCGAAATCCGTGTCGCTGATTATTCCTCGCCGGAAACGCTGGTCAGCGCGCTGAAAGGCGTGGATCGGTTGCTGCTGATCTCAGGTAGCGAGTTGGGTAAGCGAGGGGTACAGCATCGTAATGTCATCGCCGCCGCGAAGGAGACGGGCGTCAGCCTGATCGCCTACACCAGCATCCTTCATGCGGACACGTCCCCGCTGTTTCTCGCGGAAGAGCATCTCGAGACAGAGGCCGACCTGGCGAAGTCCAGCGTGCCGTTCGTGCGGCTGCGAAACGGTTGGTATACCGAGGTCTACACGTGGCGGCTGCCGCTCGCCCTCAAGCATGGCAGGTTGATCGGCGCAGCCGGTAGTGGGCGTATCTCGTCCGCTGCTCGTGCTGATTACGCCAGAGCAGCCGCAGCGGTACTGGCTGGCGGCGACCATGCTGGCCGAACCTACGAACTGGCGGGCGATGCCTCTTTCACACTGGCCGAACTCGCCGCGGTTGTGGCGGAGGCTTCTGGTAAGCCGATGGCCTATCAGAACATGAGTGCGGACAATTTCCGGGCTAAATCGCTCAAGGCTGGCGTGCCGGAAGTCTTCGCGAAATTTCTGTCCGATACCGACGCCGGTGTGGCGAAGGGCGCGTTGTTCGATGATGGTGGCGAGCTGGGCCGGCTGATCGGACGGCCGACCACCCCGTTCCGGACCACGATCACGCGGTTTGTGCAAAACCAGCATTCGACCGGGCAAGCTCCGAGCCACAAATAGGCCAACCCTTCGCGGAGCCGCAACCCACGCCCCATTCGAAGCAGCCAATGCCAGGACGGGAAATCGACTGGGCAGGTCGTGATCCTGATCAAGACAGCGCTAAGTTTTTGCCAACATGCGCGACGATCGTCCCGATTCGGACGCGAGTCGGGCCGGGTGCTAGGTCGCAAGAGGTGATGCATGACAGCTTCTGTCGGCGCTCCTTCCAACGAAAGGATTTTTCGTCGGTGAAGCGGCGTCATCCCAACCAACCGGCACAAAAAGAAAAAGGATGCATGACATGACCATGGCAATCGTAACGGCCCCAGACGCCACGAAGCAACCTGGCCTCCCCCATGCGGTCCTCGGCCAAAGTCAAGACACGTCCCTTATGTACTCGCTCTTATTGAGGCTGCTAAAGAACTCTAGGTTTCAGACATCGGTACTCTATCGAGCGCACCCGATGAGAGATCGCGCACGTCCCAGAACGCCTGTTCGACATGAGCTCTGAGATCGTTCGATCCGCTTTGGAACCAGGCGGCGACGCCATGATTGAGCGCGGCCATTCCTACCTGCGCCGCAAGATTTGCTAAGCGTTCGGGAACGCCACGCTGACGAAGCGCTGTTGCCAAGGCCGCTATGACTGTCCGGGTTTTCGTCTGAGCCCGTTCCTGCAAGGCTGGGTGACTGGCGATGATGACTTGGCGTGGCGCTGAAAAAGAGCGGTTTTCAATGAACAAAGGCTCTGCCGATTGGAAAGCATGGAGCAAAACGTCCCAAGGACCCAGGTCTGGTGGGGCGTTCGAAATGGCGTTCGTAAGGGTGTCAATGAACACCTCTTCACCGCCAAAGAGCACTTCCCGCTTATCTGAGAAGTGCCGGAAAAAGGTACGTTGAGTGACCTCCGCCTCCGCCGCGATGTCGGCCGCCGTGGTCTGTTCGTACCCCTGCGTTTGAAAGAGCTTCAGAGCTGCCTCTTGAAGGCGGCGGCGCATTTTTTTGGCATCTCGCGGCATATCCCCGCTCAGTCTCGTCTCTTTAGTAACCCGAATTTTGTATTGTCACAAGCTGACTTTAAGATAACGTCAGCTTATGACGATACGCTATTGCCTCTGTCTGGTACTTCCTCAAGACTGCCCGAGAGCTGATCGCGTCTCGCTCCGACTCCCAACCTTAGGAGAACCATTATGACGAAATCCGCACCCAAAGAGATGAAGACGCTTCGTGTCGAAAGCTACGGCCCACCTGCCGATGTGCTGAAGTTAGATGTCGCACCCGTTCCAACGCCCGTTGCAGAACGCATCCGGATCCGCGTTCGCGCCTGCGCATTCAATCCTGCCGACTGGGCCGTGTGTGAGGGTTTCTTGCCCCTGCCGGCTCCTCGCGGCATTGGGTTCGGCGTGTCCGGCACAGTCGACGCAATGGGCGAGGGCGTGTCTGACGTGCAAGTTGGCGACCTAGTCTTCGGCGTCCCCGACTACATCGGCTATCAAACTGCCGGAGCGTCGGAATACGTGGTGTTGAAGGTCTGGATCCACGTCCCGAAAGGTCTGGACCTCGTTCACGCCGCGGGCCTGCCCATGGCGGTTGAGACAGCCGCGCGGAGCATCGATCTGCTCGGTCTGTCCAAGGGGCAGACCATCATGATCAATGGCGGCGGCACGATGACCGGCTTTGCGGAGGTTCAGATCGCCTTACTGCATGGAGCGCATGTAATTACATCCGCAGGCGACACGTTTGCGGAACGTCTGCGCTTGCTTGGCGCGAAGGTGACGCCTTATGGCAAAGGCATGGTGGAACGAGTGCGCGACATTGCAGGCGGCCCAGTCGATTTGGCCCTGCATACTGCTCGTGTGAAAGGAGTATTACCGGACTTGGTCAAGATCGTGGGCGGCGATCCCAAGCGAGTGATGAGCTTTAGTGATTTCGATGAGGATGGCATTGGCGTTCGCACGACGGGTCGGGAGCGCAGTGGGGTGCATCGCTACGATGTACTCGGCGAATATGCGCAACTTGCCGCCGATGGACGCTTCGCAATTCCGATCGCCCGCACCTTCACCTGGGATAATTGGAGTGAGGCGGTTGAGCTCAGCATGGCTGGGCACGCTCACGGCAAGCTCGTCTTAGTAATTGACTAGGGCGCCGCAGCGGCGCTTTTTAGGTCATAGCGGGGGCTGACGGAAGGTCTCATTCGATAGCGGTACTTTGTTGCGAGGCAGGTTGATCCGCGCGTGTAATGGGCGCAGCAGGCTCTTTGGGATTCAGCCACCGCGCATCGTGCCTTGACTGGCCTCCGCGATGGCTTATGAGTCCAAACCGTGGAAGCCGGGATGCAGAGGGAGAAGGAAGCGAGCAACGGCGCTAAAACCAAAGTCGATCGCCCGCTGCATGGCATGCCGCATCCGTTTGATAAATTGCATCCGCGCATGTACGCAGCGGAGTTTGCGGGAACGGCCCTGCTGGTATTTCTTGGACTGTCGATCGTCATCGCGATGTGGGGCCACGACGCACCATTCGCGTCTCTCCCGATTTCACTCGGAGTACGCAGGTTGATCACGGGATTCCTGTTCGGATCCATTGGAGCCGCGATCGCTTTTTCGCCTATAGGACGCATGAGCGGGGCCCACATTAACCCTGCGGTAACATTCGCTTTTTGGCTGGAAGGCAAAATTCTCTGGCGTGATGCGAGCTTTTACCTTCTGGCGCAGCTGATTGGGGCTGCATTCGGGTCAATCGCTCTTCTCGTCTGGGGTGCAACCGGCGCGAGCGATACGTGGGGCGCCTCGGTGCCGGCTACAGGTGTCCCGAACTGGCTGCCGATTGCCGGCGAAGCACTCTGCACGTTTCTTCTAGTTTTACTGATTTTTATTTTTGCAGCACACAAGGCAACCCAGCCATTCACGCCTCTGGTTAACCCACCGCTGTTTGCGATACTGACGTGGCTGGAAGCGCCCCTATCCGGCGCGAGCGCGAACCCGGCCCGATCTTTTGGGCCGGAACTGGTTGCCCCGACATGGCAGGGTTGGTGGATCTACTGGCTTGGCCCCATGCTTGGTGCCGGGCTCGCGGTGTTGGTCCTGCGCTACAAACATCTGCAGCGTCATCGGCCCGCCGAAGCCCGGCTCTGCCACTTCGGGCACCACGGTGCAACATCTTAGTCAAAAAAATCTCACAAACCTGCCAAAAGAGTGGTGCATCTATTCCAGCAGAAAGGAGCGGATCTTGGTCTTCTTGAATGAGGTCGACAAAGACGTCGACGGCTCCTTTCGCATCGTTGACGCTACCTGTTTTAACGACTTTGAAGGGGAATCCTCCGCTGAGAAGCGCCCAGCCGAAAGCTTCGCCAGCTTTGCGCTGCTACTCCGTTCCATCCGGGTCTAGATCAAGGAAGCGTGCCATAACCTGTCGGTATCTCCAAGCAGGCTCGGGCTGTCCGGGGCGTATTTAATCGCGACAAGACAAAAGTAGTTGCAGGGCATGCAAAAGTGTCCAAGCACCGGGTTTCTCTCATTTCACCCTCGATATGTAAATCGCTGTCGCTGAGGCATGCACCGTGTAGGAATCGAACCTACAACCCAGTGTAGAAGGAGTGGCGTTTTCGATGTGCCTAGATTGACATTGGTGTACCTATTTTCCCAGGGAAGTGCAGGAATCGGTCGTTTTGGCTTCCTACCGCTTCCTACACTTTTCTGCCACACCCCTACAACTTTATGCTACACTCGGAGCATGGCCAGCAAGTATCGGAGAAGAAACCGATGGTGGATATCGTACAAAGGGCCGGACGGGAAATGGCACAACAAGGCGACTCACTACCGGGTA
>JAFAZK010000155.1 GCA_019239825.1 Verrucomicrobiota bacterium
CGTTATTCGTACCGATCGTGCCGATGCAAGATCCCGGATGAGCGGGAGGTCATCCCTACCGCTCTCCGCTCTCTGAGCGATTTTTAAAATGCCGTTGATATCGAGATGCTGTTCCGCCAGCGAAGCTAAGGTCTGCCAGGAAGGTAACTGACGCTCTTGGCTAGCCTGCAACCCGAGGTGGCGTTCTGGCCAGGCCAATTCCGGACAGAACGGCAGCGCGCCCAGCACCGGCACAGCGAGCGGTTCGATCGCCTCACGTAAATAATCCGTGTGACTGCTACCGCTCACTCCGTTGAGGATAACTCCGGCAATCCGGCCACATCCCGCTTCTTGGATGAATCCGCGCAGCGCGACAGCTAATGAGCGCCCGAACTTCTTTGCTGTCACCACCAGGATAACCGGGCGATCTAACAAACGAGCCAACGCCATGGTGCTCCCTTCCTCGGATTTGGCATCACTCCCATCGAATAATCCCATCACCCCTTCCACGATTGACACCCGGTCCCGACCAGTCGTCAGGATCTCGTCGACGATTCCGTCGTATCCCATTAGCCAGTTATCCAGATTTCGAGAACTCACACCGGCGACACGGGCATGGTAGCCGGGATCTATAAAATCTGGACCAACCTTGAAAGGTTGCACCGGGACATCGCGGGCCCGGAGGGCAGCTAAGAGCATACAGGTAATAGCGGTCTTACCGTCACTGCTCTGCATGCCGGCCACAATGAATCCGGGATAACAATTCATTGTCAAAATTCGATTCCTCTCCGCGCCGTCACACCTTGATCAAAATGATGTTTGATCTTTCGCATCTCGGTGACTACGCCGGCTCTTTCGATCAGCGCCTCGGGCGCATACCGGCCAGTAAAAACCAGTTCGACATTCTCTGGTCGCTTATCCACGAGCTGGATTGCTCGGTCCAGTGGTATCAGGTCGCGATGGATACAGTAGTTAATTTCGTCCACGATGACCAAGTCATATTCCCCACTGACCATGGTAGCTTCCAGGCTATCCATCTCCACGGCTAGCGCAGTCTGCATCGCAGTAACATGTTCGGGAATGTGCCGGCTCTTGGATAAGATCCAATCTTGCTCGACATTTCTAAAACTGAGGTTCGGATGTAGTTCTGAACAGATAGTCAGCTCTCCTGTCTTCCATCGGGGTTTGACCAAGCGCAGATAGTACACTTTCAATCCGCAGCCGAGCGCCCGCAGCATAAGCCCCATCGATGCCGTGCTCTTGCCTTTGCCTTCCCCGGTGTAGATCTGAAAAGCGCCTTGTTTAAGACGTGTACGGTCAGTGCTCATGAGACAATTGCGGGAGGTAAAAGCATTGCGGTTTCTGTCCCGAAGGGACAAAAGGACTCAGCCCGGGGTTTTAACCCCGGGTAACGGGCAGAAAAGAGCGCCGCCCTGAAAGGGCGGTAGAAAGTTGTTACTGAGCTACGAGTTGATGGGCAAAACGTGGAACGAGTATCTTCCGCCCTTTCAGGGCGGGTCATGCGTTGATCGATTCCCGGGGTTGAAACCCCGGGCTGAGTCCTTACGTCCCTTCGGGACAAGCTTCCACAGATGGATAGCAGAAAACAAACTCCGCCAGCGGCTAACACCACCCACCAGATCCTGGCTAAACTATTCTTAATATCACATATCGCCGCGATTCGACCTGACGCATTAAAGACCGGCCCTTCGATCGCTTCACCGTCATAGTAATTGGTACCGCCTAACCGAACTCCTAACCCGTAGGCCATGGCGGCTTCAGGCCAGCCGGCATTCGGACTAGCATGTGCTCCTGCTTCTCGCTGAACCTTCGGCCAACTCGTCGGGACGCGGAACAAACAAATCATCAGCGCGCACAGCCGGGCCGGCGCCCAGTTCAGCAGATCATCAATACGAGCGGACGGTTTCCCAAATTTCTCATAGGCCGGTGTTCGATGGCCGACCATCGAATCCAGCGTGTTCGCCGTCCGATAGATTAATGCTCCCGGTGCACCGCCAATAACCGCCCAGAACAGAGGAGCGACAATTCCGTCGACTAGACTTTCGGAAACGCTCTCGATGGTAGCCCGGCTGATTTCTGACGCATCAAGATCTCGAGTATCCCGGCCGACGATAAAGGAAAGCCGTTGGCGAGCCGCGCCTAGATCGCCAGAAACGAGCGCCTGCAGAACCATTTCGGCATGCTTGTGCAAATCTCGGGCTGCAATCGCTTGGTAGATAATGAAGACATCGAACGCGTAGCTCGCAATCGGGCTAATCAAGGAGCAAATCACACGAATGATGGCGTATCCGACCACCATCGTGCCCACCACCAAGAACCAGAACAGTAGGCCCGAGCGAACGCTACGGGAGAAATAGCGGGTGAGCCATCTTTCATAAGCAGTCGACAGTACACCGGCAAACCTGGCCTGATGCGGCCATCCCTGCGGATCGCCGATTATCAGGTCGACGATAATCGCGGCAACGATTTGGGATGGATTAAGCAGCCACATACTTCCAGATCTCCTCAGTCTCTAAATGCTCTTCCAACGCGTCAGCCATCCGGTCGTACATTTGTTCCAGGTGTGTCCGCCAGGATATTTGACCGACCAAATAGCTCTTCAGGCCGGCAAGAGCAGCCAACTCGGATCTCACCTCCGGCGACTCAAATAGTCCATGGAGATAGGTACCCCAAACATGATTTCGACGACAGCCCTCCGGCGCTATCCCCTGACCGTTTTCTATCTGAGCCAAAGCGTCGCAACTCTGAGTTGGATCGCTAACGCCCATATGTATTTCATAAGCGCTCCAGCGATCAGCTCCCCAATGCACCACAACCTGAGAGACGGATTTGGTTTGAGAAAACGTGGTCTGAATCGGTAGCAAATTTAGTCCAGGTAACGTCCCGCGATCACCCGCCAGTCCTTCTGGATCATGCAGCCATTCACCCAAGATCTGGTAACCGCCACAAATACCGACGACTGGAATACCTCGCCTCGCAGCCTGCTGAATGGCAGCATCAATTTTTGTCCGGCGGAGCCACTCCAGATCCGCGATAGTATTCTTACTGCCGGGTAAGATAATAATCCTGGCATCCGCTAACTGACTCGGGTGATCGACCCATTGCACCCGAATCCCCTCATCCATCAGCCAGGGCTGGCAGTCTTGGGAATTGGCTAAATAGGGTAGTCGTATCCAAGCTATCTTTTCGCCCTGAACACTTTCTTCGGCTTCCCGGCAAAGGCTATCTTCACTCTCCGGTTGGAGATCCTTCAAGTAGGGAAGCACGCCTAAGTAACTAACTGGGACATGCTCCGCCAAATATTTTGGCGCGTCCGCAAACAGAGAAATATCTCCTCTGAATTTATTAATGACCACGCCGAGAAACCGATCTCGATCGGCAGGGTTGAGAAGTGTCCAGGTCCCCACAATCTGAGCAAAGGCCCCGCCGCGTTCAATATCGGCAACCAGTAGTGATCGGCCATTTAGATAATGTACCGGCCGCAAATTCACGAGGTCACGGTGCATCAGATTAAGCTCTACCGGACTACCAGCACCCTCTAAAATGAGGACGTCACAACGATTTCGCCAATACTCTAAGGTGTCACGAACGACTAACCAGAGCTCATCAATCAGGCTATAATACTCGCTTGCAAGCAAATGCCGTTGCGGTTTTCCAAGTAAGATGAGCTGAGATCCCTGTCCGCCAGAGGGCTTGAGAAGAATCGGATTCATCTGGACAACGGGTGTTAGACCGCACGCTTCTGCCTGTACCGCTTGAGCCCGTCCAATCTCGCCGCCATCCAGTGTAGCAAACGAATTGTTAGACATATTTTGCGCTTTAAAAGGAGCCACGCGTACTCCACGGCGCCGCAGCCAGGCACACAGAGCGGTAGCCAACCAACTCTTGCCACTATTCGATGACGTACCCAAGATAGAGAGCGCCTTCATGCGTAACCAGGTTCTAAAAAGCTCACTGATCCGGGCAGTTTCTGATCACGAAATGGCCTAAAAGAGCAGCCCAGGGCTTTAGCCCTGGGTGTGTGTCGCATTACCGCGAACCGGTTATACAGAATAGCCCAGGGCTTTAGCCCTGGGTTAGGTAAGGCATTGGATCGCCCTGAAAGTGGCGACCGACGGGTACGTTCAACGGACGGCCTGTTGGTTGCCCCAGTCTCCCGAACATCGGGTGCCACTTTCAGGGCACGCTTCTCGATCTGACGAACCCAGGGCTGAAGCCCTGGGCTATAATCCATAGCCGCTTCGCGGCAAAATCCGGCAGGCAACTCGGCTGTTCTGTTAAGCCTCATGGTTTAAAGCGGGTTTCCAGGCCGGACCTACACTGGAGCCACAGAAGGCATTCGCAGCTGGCGTTTGCTGTGAGGTCCGGCCCCTTATTGCACTACAAGTCTCAGAAAGTACATCAACAAGTCTTTGATTCTCAGACGCCGTTCTGACGGCGACCCGCAGGAATCGGCCTTTTGGCATTCCGTAAAACGAATCGCAAACCCGCACCAAAATCCCGCGGCAACCTAGCTCGACATAGATCCGATCGGCATCCAACGCAGGGTCCGTTAGTTCTAATAACACGAAATTCGCAGCCGAGGTATGGACTTTAATGCCCGAAATCTGCCGTAAACTGGCCTCGAGATCATGTCCAAGTTTTACTAGCGTCCGCAGCGACTCCCGATACTCCGTGCGATGTTCTTCGCGAAGGAATTCTCTCGCCCAGGCATGAACGATACCGTTGAGGCTCCATGGCGGCTGCATGCTTTCTAGTTCTCGGATGGGACCAGCCGTGGCTAGAAATCCGAAGCGGAGCCCTGGAATACGCCAGCTCTTGGTCAGCGATCGTAGAACGATGAGCGTAGGATAATCTGCGAGCCGGCTTAGCAAGGTTTCATCCTTGAACTCAGTAACAAATTCGATGAACGCTTCATCGACAATCCAATGTTTCGGCCGCGGCCAGCGCCTATCGAATAGCGCGGTTAGATCAGCGAGAGATTGAAAGGTTCCAGTCGGATTGTTAGGATTACCTAGAACAACGACGTCAAAAGGATCTAAACGATCGGCCCATTCTCTGATAGAACTAGCCCAAAGATTGGGTGTTAACAGAATTCGCTCAACAGAGCAAGGTACGCTTCGGAATGCGCGAGCGTAATCGCTGAAGCTTGGCTCGACAACAGCAACCTTGGATCCAGGGAAAAGCCGGGCGGAAAGATAGAGGGCCTCGATTGCACCTGCCGTGGTAAGAATACGCTCGGCTTTGGTTTCGTAGAAACTGGCGAGCTGTTCCCTTACATCACCCGTCTCCGGATAACGGTAAATCTCTGTCATCCACCGTGCCCAGTCGGCAGCAGCAACCGCCGGCGCCAGCACATTCACATTAGAGCTAAAATCAACAAAGGATTCCACGGGCAATCCAAATCGCTCGGCCGCTTGCCGGATTCCGCCACCGTGAAACGCCTGCGACATGGGTTAGGCGCCTCCTTTCAGTACCAGCGGCAGCCCTGCTACCATTAACTCAACCGTGTTGGCCTCGGCTGCTACCATCTGATTGGCCAACCCACAAAGATCGCGGAAGGCGCGACTCTCCACCGCTAGAGGGACAATTCCTGATCCCACCTCATTACTAACTATAATGAAAGATCGCTCAAGCTTGCGAATTAAGAGTAAGGTCTCCTCCAATTCCTTCAAAATCTGGTCAGTGGACCGCCCCTTGATTAGATGGAACGAGAGCCACAAGGTTAGGCAATCAAGGAGAAAAAGTGCTCCTTTGTTCTCTCTGATGAGCTCGCCGAGATCGAACCGGTTCTCAAGGGTTAACCAGTTAGCCGGCCGGCGCTGTTGATGGCGTTGCACTCGCAGGCGCATCTCTTCATCGGTTGGATCTGACGCGTAGGTTGCGATATAGGCGACAGGCTGACCCGCAGCACTAGCCAGCGATTCTGCTCGACGACTTTTACCGCTTCGACTGCCACCTAAGACAAAATGGATGAATCCGTTCACGGCCGTTCAGCCTCTAGCAGGTTGCAGTGTGAGAAGAGAAAGATAGGCGCTTAACTCTACCAGCTGATTGGCGGCGCCAAGACAGTCTCCCGTGATTCCCCCGATCTTCTCTTTGAAGTAGAGACCACAAACCAAGGTGACGACAGTTCCGGCGGTTACACAGAACGCTCCCTGCAGACCCAACAGTAAAAGCGAAAGGATAACAGCAAACGCGATGACTGGAACGAGTTCTCGGAAAGTGACTTTATTTCCGAAGCCGCTGGACTTGGAATCCTCTAGCCGCGCGTACGGTAGACAGGTTAGTAGAGCGACAGTCGCTGTGCGCCCTAAACAATGGGCAATCACCATGGCCTCAACCGCCATTACCAAGTTAACCACCAAGAGCGACTGGACCAAGAACAGTTTCGCAGTCAGAGAAAACCACAAAGCCAGCGCACCGTAGGCGCCGATCCGGCTATCCTTCATGATCTCCAGTCGGCGTTGCGGGTCTTGCCCACCGATCAGGCCGTCGGCAGAATCGGCTAACCCATCTTCATGTAAGCCGCCAGTAAGACAGATCGTAATTAGCATTGAAATCAGGACGGCTATGACTGGTGGCACAATAGACGACGCCAGCAAAGCGAGTCCGCCGGCTAATCCGATCAATGCTCCAACGAGGGGGAAATAGATAGTAGACGACGCGACATCTTCTTCGCGGAATACATGGAACCGGCAGACCGGCAAACGGGTGAGGAACATTACCGCCGCCAGAAAGATGTTTAGCTGGCGACGTGCCACTCCAACGAAACTAGCCTCATTCATCGGAGGGTTCCTCATCGGAAACTGCGCCGGAGACATTGGCGGTATCGAATGTGGCCATCTCACATAGGACTTTTGCCGCCGCTTCCAGAACCGGCATAGCCAGCGCAGCACCGGTTCCTTCACCCAGCCGCATTTTGAGATCAAGCAATGGCTCGACACCAAGTGCCCGCAAAGCTTTGCCGTGCGCCTGTTCATCGGAGCGATGGCTAAAGAAGCAGACTTGACGAGATCGAGGGTTAATTTGAAAAGCGGCTGCGGCTGCGGCGGTCGCAATGAACCCATCGACGACCAGCGGCAGATTTATCTCCGCTGCGGCCAGGATCGTCCCGGTCATGGCCGCGATTTCGAATCCACCAACGGTCCGAAGCCAATAAAGTCCGGGCTCGCCAGCAATCGCCCCTGAATGGCGTTCAATCGCTTCACTAACAACCTCAATCTTGCGAGTCAAAACCATGTCGCTAACCCCGGTTCCGCGCCCCACCGCTTCCGCTGGACTGAACCCACAAAGGACGGCTAGCAGGCAGGAGGCAGCCGTGGTGTTACCGATCCCCATTTCACCGATTCCCAGCACTTCTACGCCATCTGCCTGGGCTCGTTGAACCTGTTCGCGGCCGATACTGACCGATCGGTCGCATTCCTCCGGCGACATCGCCGGTTCCTTCAAAAAGTTTCGAGTGCCAGGCCGGACCGATCGGATGAAGAAGTTCGGGGTATTCGCAATTTCCTCCGGCCAAACCGTATCGACGCCCGTATCAATGATGTGAAGATCGACACCGGCATGACGAGCGAGGATATTAATGGCCGCTCCTCCCTGCAGGAAATTCAATACCATCTGACCGGTGACCGCGCCGGGATAAGCACTGACACCTTCAGCCGTAATCCCATGTGTGCCCGCATAAACGCAGATGCGTTTGCGGTTGAGCCTCGGTTCCAATGTCCTCTGCAGTGTGGCTAAACGTATCGCCACGTTCTCCAGGACCCCAAGCGATCCCAGTGGTTTAGTTTTTCGAGCGATCTTGAGGCGAGCAGCTTCCGTGATCGCTGTGTCCGGTTCCGGTAGCGTTTCTTTTAACAAAGGAGCTCGCCGATCTTCTAATTTCCTGGGATGCCCCCACCGGTTCGCAAACACAAATGGCTGCAACTGCTTCCGATTCCGCCAGCCGACCTCCTCCAGTAACGGCTTCGGACGAAACTCGATGGGATACCCGATGCAGAGATAGGCGATCAGTTCTACCTCGGGAGGCAGGTCTAGAATGCTCGTAACGGCCTCAGGATCCAAAATGCTGACCCAACCAACGCCGACTCCTTCCACTCGAGCCGCCAACCACAGATTTTCGATCGCGAGACAAACACTGTAGGCAGCCGTGCGTGGCATCGGGGCGCGGCCAAGAACAAACGATCCACCGCGGGAATGATCACAGGTGACCGCGATGTTCAGCGGCGCTTCCAAGATGCCCTCCAATTTGAGGGAGCCGTAGAGTTCGGCTCGTGGATCGCCTTCGAGCTTGCTTTGTTCCCGTGCATTCACCGCCACGAAACTGCTCTTGATTTGCTGGCGAATTTCCAGCGAGTCGATCACAATAAAATTCCAAGGCTGCGACAGCCCGACTGACGGTGCCGCGTGAGCTGCTCCTAGAATACGGACCAGAGCATTTTCACTGACCGGTTCCGAACGGAAACGCCGGATATCCCGGCGAGCAAGTATCAACCGATGGATTACGTCTTGATCGAGGTTAGAAAATTCCTCGGTAGCAGCCGCTCTAGTGCGCTGGCTCTTATTGTTTGGTGGCTGAATGGTCATTCATTTCACGCTTCATTAATGCGATGAAGTTTTCTCGTAATCGCTAACTCGCGACCCGGTGAAAAGGTCCGTGGCCAAGTATTCGGACTCCGAGCATTTGCCCTCTAGGGACGCCTTTTCTCCAGCCTTCACCAACCTCCCGATTGATTGGCCTCTGTGATCTAGACCACAATGGAGAATCGTAGCTCGATACCGCAGCGCTACTGTGACCGGTTCTCACGGTCTTCCATGATCCACGGATGTGCTTCTATCAAAAAACCGGTTTCAGTCCACCATGAATCAGGGGAGCTGTCAAGGAAGCCGTTCACCGTTCACCGTTCACCGTTCACCGTTCACCGTTTGGCGTTTGGCGTTTGGCGTTCGGCGTTCACCGTTTGGCGTTTGGCGTTGCCGACATGCTCTACTTGTTCCTCTTATAAGGGCTATTTGACTTATCCGACCTGTTTGAACTATTTCCGATCGACGCCTCGAACTGTGGAACGCCAAACGCCAAACGCCGAACCCCAAACGCCAAACGCAATTCAATGGGTGATTGGGAAAGTTGGCGAATGGCTCCAGGGTACCGATGAAAACGGCGATCCAATCGTTTTTCCGTTTACCACGACCTCCTCCCCGTTTCGGACATTGACGGCGATCGAACCAGCTCCGAACCTTTTCATCGTGTCTGAGCCACCCTCAATTGGCTCAAAGCGGAAGACCGAGCTCGCCGTGAAGGAAATGGCGGTCACCTGCGGATTCGCCGCGGATTATAATTATCGGATTACCATTGGCAACTCGCCACCGGCCGGCAAAGGACTTGGTTCAAGTAGCGTTGATGTGGCCTCTGCTCTATTAGCGATAAAACACCACCGAAACCTCGATGTCAGCCAGTCCACGCTTTTTCAGATCATGTGCCGGGTTGAGCGCTCGGACTTTCTTTTTCGGCCGGAGCTGATCATTGGCACTAACCCGATTGCGGGAAGTTATTTCGAGGTTGGAAACGCACCCCGTTGTGTGCTTATCGCCTGGGACACCGCCCCTACAGAACATGTCGATACCGAAGCCGTTCGACATCTGGATGTCGCACGTCGTCGTTTCAGTGGTGATTACAAGGAGCTTTCCTCATTGATGCAAAGCAATGATCCAGCCGCGCTTTTCCATGCCTCAACCCGAAGCGCCAAATTAAACGATCAGCTCTTACCCAAAAAAGGTTTCTCGCTGGCTAACCGGCTAGCAAACGAATTTCATGCGCTAGGAATAATCGCAGCGCACACCGGAACCTATTTGGGAATCGTTTTCCCAAGCTCAGTCGACCAGGCCCTGTTGACCAGCATCCGAAAGAAGGTCGTCAAGGAGCTGTCGGTTGAGCCGCTGCTATTCGAAGTGGGAGTTTAGAGAAGTGACGCATTTCAGACTCCCGGTCTTAACCATGAAATGACTCGAAAGCGAGCCTAGTTCCGGAGGAGCACGATTGAAAAACAGCTCCGTAGGAGCGAAATCTCTGTAGCAACGGCAACGCAAATGGCGACCAGCTCCGTTAGGAGCGGCATAAAAGGGGTTCTCGATTATATGTCGCTCGTACGGAGCTGATCGCGTTTTTCCGCCCAATCTAATAAAGATTTCGCTCCTACGGAGCTGGGAATCGCATCGGCTGAATCATGGCCGGAGCGGGATTACGTTTTTCAATCCCGCGGCCCCGAGACCATGGGCAACGGGCCCTTCGGTCAGCCAATTGCGGGTCACCATAAGAGAATTACAATAGATCCCATGGCACCAAGTCGATTGAACCCCCAGGTTGATGAGTATCTAAAAAAGCTCACGAAGTGGCAGGAAGAATCCAAGAAGCTGAGAAAAATCGTCCTGGACTGCGGTCTGACCGAGGAATCGAAGTGGGGAAAACCTTGTTACACTTTTCAGAACAGCAACGTGGTCATACTGCACGGATTTAAGGAGTACTGCGCGCTTCTGTTTTGCAAAGGCGCCTTGTTAAAAGATGCCCATCATATTCTGATCCAACAAACCGAGAATGTACAAGCAGCTCGCCAGATCCGGTTTACTAGTCTCCAAGAAATCATTGAGATGGAACCAACAGTGAAAGCCTATATCCATGAAGCCGTCGAGGTAGAAAAGGCCGGTTTGGAAGTGGATTATAAAAAGACCTCTGAATTCCCGGTTGCTGAAGAATTGCAGAACAAGTTAGACACTGTCCCTGCCTTTAAAAGAGCCTTCAAGGCATTGACGCCAGGGCGGCAAAGAGGATACCTCCTCTACTTTGCCGCACCCAAACAATCCAAGACTCGGGAGGCTAGGATTGAAAAGTGTATGCCGCAAATTCTCAAAGGTCAGGGACTAAACGAGGACTACGCTCAAACGAAAAAGAGTAAACCTACTCGCTGAACGCCCCAGTCCTAACTTCCCTCGCGAGCATCCGACGACGCTCTCAGGCGAACTTCATTTCTCCAGTGTCCGTGTTAATCGAAAAGAAGAGGACACCCGTATTCGGGTCGGACCTGTTATGGTTACTCTTTGGTTTCTGATCTTCAGTTTCAAATTTAACTTGGAATGTGCCCATCCAGGTTTTGCCGTTCCTTTCCGCTATCTCTAACATCCAGAGATCAGTAATCCCAGGTAAAGTGGATTCGGAATTGTCCTTTTGCTCCTGGTTTGTGTTTTCGATCAAAGTTGCGGTAAGCCAATCCTCAAAATGATTATCTTCGCGACGGCTGGCTACTTCCGGGATGGTCATTGAATCAGGAAAAATTAAGTACATTGCTTTCTCTTTTGATTAAAGGGTTAGATCGGATCGTTACGACACCCTTAATCAAGTTGCGTGCCAATCGCGTTTTATAAATGCAAGTTATTGGACAGCAATAACTTATAAGTTAGTTATTCGTGGAAACCACGGTACGAGAATTCAGACTTCGCACCCTCCGTTTTGCTTTCTGGTACCCGAATATCTCCAGTTCATTTGCTGAGTGGGTAAACGATGGAGTGTTTCACACGTTCCACTGATCGATTGCCTGGAAGAGACATAGCAGTGATCAGTCTCAGGAGGGGACGGTCGGACTTTGCCGCGAAGCGGCTACACAGAACAGCCCAGGGTTTTAACCCTGGGTCAGGCGGTGGTGAAATGTGCCCTGAAAGTGGCACCCGATGTTGGGCATATCGGTGAAATAACATGCGAAGATACGCGTCGGCCGCCACTCGTGAGGGCGGATTTCGCGGCGCGTCCAACCCAGGGCTAAAGCCCTGGGCTGTTTTCTATAGCCGCTTCGCGGCAAAGTCCGAGGGCCACCGTACGGTATGAACTCAAATCGCTCGCGATTAACCACCGCTTGTCTCCCGCCCTT
>JAFAZK010000289.1 GCA_019239825.1 Verrucomicrobiota bacterium
CGATGGCCAACACTGGACGTCGATCCCAATCCCGAATAGTGGTTACATTCTATCGCTGGCGTGTGACAAGTCAGGGACGATATACGTTAGCGGTGAAAACGAGCTGGGCGCTCTGGTTCTGCAAGGAGGCACCTACCGTTATAAATCGTATAGATCGCTCCTGCCGGCAGGAGAGGCGCATTTCGGAGAAATCGGGCAAATCACGGTTCACGGTAACGATGTGTACTTCCTCTCAGAAAAAAGCTTGCTGCGTTGGAATGGAGAACGGTTTTCTGTAATTCATCTTCCTTACGAAGTTGGCAACGAGTGGTTTCTTTCATCCTTTTCTGGACGCCTTTTTGTCCACGCAAAACATCAACCCTACTCCGAGGTGATTGGTGATCATCTCGAGCCGGTCTTGGATGATCCCACGCTGCGGGAAACAACTGTTACCGGCGCTATCGAACTCGCGAATGATAAGATCTTGCTGGTAACCCGCGAGAAAGGGATTTTTGAGCTCCACCATTCCTCGTCCTCCCCAGCTTCCGACTCCGCTAAAACTGCCTCGGCCGAGTCAGCGAAGGAGTATCAGGTCGTTCCATTCAAGACCGACGCGGACGATTTATTTACGCGGCAGTCTATGGTTGAACACGTGCTTCCCATCAGTCGCGGCCTTTTCGTGGTCGCGGTGGAACGACGTGGGCTTGTGTTTCTAAATGCCGCTGGGCACATCCAGCAAACGTTCTTGGAAGAGGATGGTCTGCCCAGTGGAGCATTTTATGATCTGCGACGTGATCGGGCCGGCGGTCTCTGGGTGTTCGCTGAAAATGGGTTGACCAGAGTCGATACCAATCGAAGCATTTCGGTCTTTGATCACGAGAACGGGCTACCCAAAAATAATATTGCCTCGACCATACGATTCGACGGATCGTTGTATGCATTGACCGGGTCTGGTCTTTACCGTTTGGAGTCCGGCGCCGGTGGGTTGGCTTCTTCGCAATTTCGCAAAGTTCCGGGTTTGACCGATTGGCTATCGAATGCGGCGGAGGCGCCGCCTCACGGTTTGGTTTTGACTGGAGAGAACGGTGTTTATCTTTTCGATGGCAGCCGTTTCCAAGTCATATCGAGCGCCCCACTTGCCTATGCCGTTGCGCGATCAGAGAACTATCCCGATTTACTTTGGATAGGCGGCCACACCGGGCTAAGAGCGGTTCGTTTCACGGACAGTCGTTGGGTCGACCAAGGACCTATGCCAGGCTTTGAACAGGAAGTGGGCTCGATCGTGGAGACTGCTAATGGAGATGTCTTGGTCGACACAAAGGAAGCACGTTTTTTTCTGATTAAACTTGGTCCGGATCCGAACACGCCATTGAAGGATGCACGTTTGGAACCGTTACCAAATGCTCCGAAGGCTTCAATCAGCTCAATGTGCCGGATCCAGCCCTGGGGGAATCAGTTTCTGTTCAGCACGGACCGGAATGTATTCCTCTTCCGAGACTCCGATCGTTCCTTTTACCGAGCGGATCTCCTCCCCAAACAGATTATGGGCCGGGAAATTCACACGGTGCAGGCTAGCTCATGTGATTCCAACCATCTCTGGTTAGAAACCATCATCGGAGAACTTGGTTCAGTTCAAACCCAAGAGATCGGACGTTTGGACTCGGACGGAAGTTACCACGCCTTGCCGCGTTCGATCTCATCGGTTCTTGGAGGAGTTCGCTCGTTTTATGAGGAGTATTTCGAAGACGAGTCGACTCTTTGGATCTCGGGAGAGTACGGCGCAATCGCGCGAATTGATCTTTCGCGATCACCGCAGCATTACCCGCTGAAGCTTTACTTAAGAGAGGTTACAACTGCCTCGGGTGAACGGATCAGCCTCCCCCAGAATGGAGCCGCTTTGGAATTACCTTTTGAAAAAAGGGATCTTCGCCTCCGATTTGCAACGGATGATTATGATGGCCCGGACGAGGTCCGCTATCGGACCAAACTAGAAGGACTGAATGCTGATTGGACTTCTTTCATGGAGGAACCAACCTGGCAATCAGGTTCATTGAGTGAGGGGAGTTACCATTTGCACGTAGTAGCTCGAAACAGCGAAGGAGTTGATAGCAACGAAATTACCGTCGCTATTACCATCCTTCCCCCGTGGTATCGTACTCCCTGGATGTATGCCGTCTATCTCGGCGGCGGCATTTTGTTAGTTTTCGGTCTCATCCGTTGGCGGTTATGGCAAATGCGCGCCCGGGAAAAAGAGTTAGTCGCCGTGGTCGATCATCGGACCCGGGAGTTGCGTGAGAGTGAGGAGCGTTTGCGCAGCCACTATGAGGAGCTGCGCCAAAGCAAAAAGCGTCTGCAAGAAGCGAAAAATAACGCGGAAGCGGCCAACCGCGCCAAGACCGCTTTCTTGGCGAACATGAGCCATGAAGTCAGGACGCCGCTGAATAGCATTCTGGGGTATGCTCAGCTGCTTCTGCGTGGCTGCGACAACGTAAAAGACCCCCGTCCAAAATTGCAGTCGATCATCGACAGCGGTACTCATCTTCTCGGAATGATGAATGAGTTACTCGATTTGGCGCGGGTCGAATCGGGTAAGCTGGCGATCAATCCGGAGCCGCTCAATCTTCGTACCTTTCTTCAATCGTTAGTCGCTGAGTTTGAAATTCGGGCTCGGCAAAGCGGTTTGCAATTCGAATTCGCCACGGACCATAGCCTTCCGCAATGGATAGAGACAGATCCGCTTAGGCTCCGTCAGATCCTATATAACCTTGTTGGCAACGCGTTTAAATTTACCAGCGCTGGTTGTGTTTCGTTGGAGGTAACGGTAGGGACGAGCTCCTGCTCGCCCGGTACCGGAGTTAATGCGACTCGGACGAGCGAGAGCTCGTCCCTACCGCGGTTGCGCCTGGTGGTTTCTGATACGGGAAGGGGGATAGCCGATTCCGACCTACCGCATTTGTTCAAGCCTTTTTACCAGGCCGTAAACAACGAGCAGTGCGCCGAAGGAATAGGTCTCGGACTTTATATTACCCATAAAATTGTCCACTTGTTGGGGGGCCAGATTGAGGCCGGCAGCGTGCTGGGAAAGGGAAGCAGATTTTCGGTGGAGTTACCGCTCAATCTGGTCATGAAAGCGCCCGAAATATGTGCCGGGGCAAAGGTGGTTGGGTACGAAGGCGAAGCTCGGGAACTTTTGCTGGTTGATGATGACCCCTTGAACCGAGATGTACTCAAACAATTTTTGACTGAGGTCGGGTTTTCTGTTCAAGAAGCGGATTCGGGCGACGCGGCTCTCAAGATTATGCGTTCTCATCGTTTTGATGGAGTCATCAGCGATATTCGAATGGCCAAGACAGACGGAAATACATTTTGCAGAGAAGTTCGATCCGATGAGGCGCTAGCCAAAATCGTAATGATCGCGTCTTCGGCCAGTGTTTATGAGGGCGACCGCCAGGCTGCTGAGTCTGCTGGATTTGACGGTTTCCTCCCGAAACCGGTAAAAGAACGCGAGCTTTTCGAAATTCTGGGGCAGCATTTGGGGATCAAGTGGATTCTCAGGCAAGAGCCCGGGGCTAACGGCTCCGCTGTGTCGAGTCCGGTCCAACCGGATATCGGCGACATACTTTTGGCTGGGCATGACATCCCGATCGAAGAGTTGCAAGTATTGCTGAAGCTAGCGGGAGAAGGCGATGTCGTGGCTCTGCGCCAATCGCTTCAAACCCTGGCGGAAAGCGACCCGGCCCATGCCCGGTTCGCACAGCAACTCGCAGCGCTAGTAGCTGCTTACCGCATCGACGAGGTCGAAGCTCTGCTTCAGGAGATACTCTGCGAAGCAACTGAACCGATGGCTACGTCTAATTTTGGGAAGCGAGAGAAACGAGAGGAGTTCAGGAGTTCAGGAGTTGCAGGAGTTCAGAGCGCTATGGGAGCTCGAGAGTTCAGAAGTTGAGAAATTCAGGAGATACCGACAGCGCGACAGAAAGCGTTCAACCCATGACACCGGCCGACCACGCCCCCTTATTTGAGTTCGATATGCTGAATGCGATAAGTTCCTCCTGAACTCCTGCAACTCCTGACTCCTGTAACTCCTCGCCCACATGCACACCGTTCTAGTTGTCGATGATGTTCCCACTAACGCTGATGTTGTGTTGAACCATCTGACCGCGGCCGGTTTTCGGGTTCTATACGCAGGCAGCGGCGCCCGCGCGCTAAAACAGTTGGAGAACTCCATTCCGGATCTCATCCTGCTCGACATAAAGATGCCCGGGCTAGACGGCATCGAGACCTGCCGGCTTATCAAACAACGCTCAGAATGGCGGAACGTTCCCATCATTTTCATCACGGGCGCAGATGAGCTTTCTCAAAAGCTAGCGGCCTTTGCAGCGGGCGGCGTTGATTTTGTCAGCAAACCAATTCTTCCCGAAGAAGTGGAAGCACGAGTCCGTACCCATTTGCGTATCCGAGAATTGCAGAGCGAGCTAGAACAAAAGAACCTGGCTCTCTCGGAGGAGATCGAGTTGAGGTTAGACGCAGAAAAACAGCTCGAAGCCAAACTGGATGAAGCTTTCGTGATTACCAGCCTCGATGGCGAGATTTACTTCTCGACGCGCCAAGCGAACATATTACTTCAAGCATTCTTCCCGGGCGCCTTGATGGCGCGTCTGCCGGACGCGGTTATACATTGGCTTGATTCCGAGGAACGGCATAAACCTCTAGTGATCGAGAGCACCACTAAAGGCGATCTGCAGATTGATGTAGCCGCCTCGGATCCAGGACGTCTGGCGCTGTTACGCCTGGAGCAGCGAAACAGTTCTTGGGGGCCTAAGGCGCTTCAAACCCTCGGTCTGACGCCCCGCGAAGCGGAGGTATTGTATTGGATTACCGAAGGGAAAACTAACCCGGAGATCTCTACAATTTTGGATACCACGCTCCACACGGTCAAAAAGCATAACAACAAGCTCTTCGCTAAACTCGGCGTCGAGACGCGTATGGCCGCGGCGCGTTTGGCCATGAGTATACTAACCGGTCATCAGGAAGGGGCAGAGGCTCTGAACAGGATGGCGACCAGCAGATAGCAAACAGCCGTCTGGCCGACAGCGGTAATCACAAGAGCGCCGATTAGTTCAGAATGAAAGGAAAGGGTTGGGATGCCGTGATGACGAACCGGTTATCACAGCACCAGACCTGTCGTGTCGGTCTGAGCGTCTCGACCGTCTCCGGACTGCTGCTACTCCGGCGTTGCTGTGGGGTTAGGTGAGTTGCCAGGCGTTGCAGATGGATTTGCTTCGGTTCCCGGTGTCGGGGAAGGGCGAGTCTCCGCGTTTTTTTCTGGGCTTGATGCCGGGGAGACTCCGGGTGATGGACTTCCTTCGATTGTTGGGGACTTCTTGGCGGTTGCGATTGTATGTGTGGTTCGGTGATGAACGACGTGCGTCGCGGACGTCCCGGCATCTCGTATCTTGCTCCCAGTCCGTTCTAAAGTCTTACCTACCGTTCTTTCGGTCGCTTTAGTTCCGCGGGAAATCACGCTTCCAGTTGCTTGAGCGCCGTGTTTAATTGTTTGCCCGGTCTCCTGGGCAGCTTTCTTAGTCGTAGTTGCTGCCTTTTCCGCCGGCCCTTGATCGTCCTGTGCCTTTACCCATACGAATGGGGTCAAAACTGCGAGTCCTAAAATCGTACACAACTTCCTCATAAACGCCTCTTTTATAATGTATCGAAAGAGCAACTCGTCGTGGATGTCCCCTCAGTGCCTTGGTTGCGACTTTATTGCTGCTAGAATAGTCTAAAACCGTGACAAAAGGCCGAATCATCGGCAGAGGGGGAGGAGAGTTTCCCGACGGCTACTGGCAAAGCTTCCGCTGGATGCCTCATCCCGAATTGGCCATGCTGGTTCGCGGGTATAACGGCTATTTCGAGAGCTCATCTCGACCGGTTCGACGCCGCGAACTGCCTTCCGGTGAAGTGGCCTTGATCATTTCGTTGGGGCCGCAGTGGCGGTTGATTGATCCGGCTACCGAGGTTTCAGCGGGCACGCTCCGAACGTTCGTGGCCGGGTTGGATGATACCTACAGCCTAGTCGAGTCAGAGATACCTGGCGCTGCAATTCAGGTCGATTTCACGCCCATCGGCGCGCGTCAACTGCTGCAGTTGCCGATGCATCTGGTTTCAAAACGAACCGTTGCACTGACCGATTTGTTAGGCAGCCAAGCCGATCGCCTGGTCGAACAGCTTGCCGAAGCTGCGGATTGGCATACCCGATTTCTATCGTTGGATAAATTCCTTCTCTCAAGAATTCGGAGATACCGGAGATCGACCAGGGAAATCGACTGGGCATGGCGGCAGCTCGATCTCTCCCGTGGCTCTGTTCGTGTCCAGAAGATCTCCGAGCAATTAGGTTGGACTCGCAAGCGGCTAGTTAGGGCTTTCCGCGATGAAATCGGTATACCGCCAAAAGTGCTCGCTCGGGTTTTGCGTTTTCGAAAAGCATTAGCGGAGTTCGACTTTCAGACCATCGTCGATTTTTCATTGCTAGCCGCGGAATCTGGATACAGCGATCAAGCCCACATGATTCGCGACTTTAAAAATTTTTCCGGACTCACGCCGGCGGAACTGATTCGCGTCTATTCACCAGACGCTGGAACGATCGAAAGTTAGTATTCACATTTGGAGGGCGTCCCTCGGCCGCGGGACCCCGTCAAGACTTGCCGCCGGCTCCGGTTTAGAAAAGATCTATGATGGCCACGCCGGGGAAACATTTCTTCAATACAGGCGGTTGATGGCCTCTTAGCCTGTCCCATCCATCAACCCTAACCAGAAAGAAATTATTTATGACTACTCCTAAAGACGGACCATCGACCATTATCCCGGCAATGCGATATAGAAATGCGCCGGCCGCACTAGAATGGCTCTGCCAGGCTTTTGGGTTCGAGAAGCATTTGGTAGTGCCCGGAGAGAACGGCACCATTGTTCATGCTGAACTTACATTAGGAAATGGGATGATGATGCTGGGCTCCGTGCGAGACAACGACTTCAGTAAACTCGTTAAGCAACCCGATCAGCTGGATGGGGTCGAAACACAATGCCCATACGTCGTCGTAAAAGACGCAGATGCGCATTACGGACGGGCGAAGGCCGCCGGGGCCAAGATCGTCCACGAAATTGAGGACGCCAGTTATGGCGGTCGCGGCTATTGTTGCCGCGACTTGGAGGGCCATCTCTGGAGCTTCGGCAGCTACGATCCCTGGGCCAAGCCGAACTCGCCAGATGCTCGTTCGGCATGACAAATAGCAAATGACCCCGCGGAACAGCTAAGGGGGTAGTGCAGCGCCCAATTTGCTATCTGCTGTTGAGCGAGCCTCAGGAGAGCTCATCCCTACCGGTTATACCATTTCTCTTCCTGTGGCACTCGATACTGCTCAAGTCGATCCAATAATTCCGCCGGATCAACGCCGGAAATCACAAGAGAGCGATGTACCTCAGATACAAATCCTTCTTTCGTGGCTCTATCTGCTTGCGCTAGGAATGCGTCGTAAAAACCTTCTACGTTTAGAATGGCGCAAGCCTTGCGATGTACCCCTAGCTGAGACCAAGTTACCGCCTCGCAAAATTCGTCCCAGGTTCCGAATCCACCCGGTAACGCCAGGAACGCATCGGCCTCATCTGCCATCGCTTTCTTGCGTTCATGCATCGAGTCTACTACCCGAAGCTCGGTTACATTTGGATGGCCAATCTCCTTAGCCGCCAATGACTTGGGGATGATCCCGATGACCTTACCCTTACCGGCAAGGCATGCATCGGCCAACGCGCCCATCATTCCGACCTTGCCGCCTCCGTAAACCAGCGTGACGCCACGAGCCGCCAACAAAGAGCCTACGCGAACCGCTGCTTCTCGATACGCGGGACGAGTGCCGAAATTGGAGCCACAAAATACGCAAACTGTTTTCATCCGTGGAAGATTGTCGGATACGTGGCCAAGGGCTTTTGTCAATACGACACTGATGATCTCAATTGATCTGTGGTAGATCGATACCGATTGATAGCAGCACTCACTTTAACAACCTTGCCTGATCAACGTGCCGAAAACGGCTTAGTAAAATAACAGTTGAATTATATAACGTAAGGATTATTTAATAGGCATGGACACATTCGAGGCGATTGCCGAGCCTACCCGCCGAGCGGTACTTGATCTGCTCCTCGAAAAAGAACGCTCGGCTGGGGATTTAGTGGCAGCGTTTCCGCGACTAACACAACCGGCAGTTTCCCGGCACCTGCGGGTCTTGCGAGAAGCAGGTTTGGTCAGTGTACGTGCCGAGGCGCAGCAACGTATTTATGCGCTGGAACCCGCTCGACTCGGCATCGTGTACGAATGGTTAAACCGCTATCGTGCTTATTGGGCGGCGCATCTCACCAACCTCGAGCAACACCTCGACAAGCGTTCAGCACGCAAACGTAAGCAGACTGGATAACCATGAATAACCTAATCCCTAACGGTTTTATTGATGTAGAGGGTGGTTTAGCCACACTCACGTTCAAACGTCGTTTAGCTCACCCAATCGAGGAAGTCTGGGCAGCGATTACCGACCCCAAACAACGCGGCGATTGGTTTGGCGCCACCGCGATTGATGGCCGGGCAGGCGGTACTATCGAAATGATTGCAGAGGGTCCCCCGGTCTCGCGCCAACAGCGGACCATTACCGGCCGCATTTTGGTTTGGGATCCACCGCATATCTTCGAACATGAGTGGAACCAGCCGTTGATCGAAAAAGGTGTAGTCCGCTACGAGCTTGCTGCAGAAGCTGACGCCACTATCTTGACCTTTACCCATCGCGGACTCAGTGTTCCCAACGCACAGGGATACATTTCCGGAAGCCACGCCTTTCTCGATCGGCTGGTTGCCCAGCTTGACGGAAATGATTTGCCCAACTGGCAACAACGTTTTGTCGAGGTTCAGCAGACTTACTATGCGCCCCTACAGGGCAACAAAAATGACTGATGACAAATGACAAATAAAGATGGCATAACCGCTCGGTCGTCCGTTCGACGACGATTCCAAATGGCGCGGACGGTTAAACCGTGATGCTAGGAACCGGTCACGTTTTGTCATCTATCATTTGTCATTCCACGCCTATGCCTACCCTTCTTCATATAGATGTTAGTCCTCGGAGTGATCGTTCTGTTTCTCGCCAGTTGACGCGTGAGTTCGCCGTTGCCTGGAAGGATGCCTATCCGGATGGGCGAATTATTTATCGCGACTTAGGCTACCACCCAGTTCCGCTGGTAACAGAAAATTTTATTGCGGCAGTTTACACACCGCCTGAGAAGCGATCAGCAGAATTGCAAGCCGCTATTTCAACGTCGGATCAGTTGATATCGGAATTGCAAACGGCGACCGATTATGTCTTTGGAGTGCCGATGTATAACTTTTCCGTGCCAGCCGGGTTTAAGGCTTACATCGATCAGATCGTCATTCCAGGCCGGACCTATACATACACCGCTGACGGCTCTGGTAATCGTACAGGACTGCTTAAAGGGAAGAAAGCAACCGTGATCATGAGCAGAGGCTGGTTGTACCGGAACGGTTCTGCCCTCTCCGATTGCAATCTTCAAGAGCCTTGGATCAGAATGATCCTCGGCTTTCTGGGAGTGATCGATGTCGAGTTTGTGGCTGCGGAAGGGACCGCCGATCTTGATCGCGGCAAAGTTGGGCGAGGCGAATATCTGCGACCAATTCGAGAGGAGGTTCGGCTTAAGGCCGGGTTCGCCTCGGCTCCGGAGAAAAGCTGACACGAGCTCTGGAACGCGGCGAAATATTACCTTTCCGTTTGCTAACTCGCCGTAAAATATTGGTCAAAGCCAGAATCGGCGGTTGGCTAAAGAGACTGGATAAAAAATGTTCACGTTTTAAACCGATACCTAGAATGAGCCTGCTCTTTCAGAGCCGAGACGCTGCGGGGGGAAACAGGTCTTCCTCGTCCTAGAGCGGTCCAGCCGAATTTTAGAAGCGGCAGACTCTCTGACGCGAACCGAGTGAGCTTGGCCGGGAGTTCTGGAGAACGTAGATCCGTTTCGGTTAGTCGACGTGAAACCACGAACGATTTGTATTTGAGATACCCGGCGCACTCTGCCTCTGCGAACGATTCGAAGCCACGAGGCACCCGTTTGAGTACCTCGCTTTCTCCTAACACCAATCCCGCCCGGTCGAGCCGGCTGATTACCGATTTGAACTCCTTCCAACGGTCAGCAATTGCTTCTCGGATGCGAGTCAAGCCGAGCCGATCGGGTTGATAGAATCCGACTGCGGTGAATGACGCCTTTGGCTCCACATGAACGTAAAGAACGCCCGAACCCGGTTTCCCTCCGGTGTTGAACACTGCTCCCAGGTTTGTTTTGTACGGAGTCTTGTCCGCGCTGAAACGGGTGTCTCGGTAGATGCGGAAAATCGCTTTCTTCGGTTCGGTCGAAAGCGGGATTTTTTTCTTAGTCAACGCCGCGGAGGTAGACAAAACCAGCCGGCGCAATTCTTCTTCGACGGTTTCTTTATAGAAGGCTTTATGCTCGTTAAACCATTCGCGCCGGTTATTCCTTTCGAGGTCCACCAGGAAGCGCAGAGTTTCTGCCGAGAAACCAGTGAATTTCGCGGGGCTTGTTGGCATGGAGTTTCTTCTCGAGAATAAGAACAGGTGTCACCGACCGTGAGCAATCCAAAAATCGATCTGCCAAAGAAAAGGAATGCGCGATGACGAGGAGAAGAGCGAGGTTCCCACTCAATCGACGATCAGAGGTTCCAGGCTGCAATCCAGCAAAGCAGGATCAAGCTCACGTCCAATCACACCGAACATGCCGTCGACAAAATTTATCAACTCGTCCGACGCGGCTGTGGCCGCTTTAACTTGGTGATTGGCGATCGTTTCTAGCACGGCAATATGACAATCGATCGATTGATTGGGGCCAACGCCGCTGGCGGTTTTCGTGTGATAGAGCCAGCCGACTCGTCTAAACATCGTGTGCAGAGGGCGAAGTGTGTGTCCAAGAAATGGCTCTTGTGCTGCGGTTAGGATCAGCCGATCGATGCGTCGGTCGAACTTGTTAAAGTCTTCGATCTTCATGGTTTGGGCGCGTTCCCGCAAAATGCGGGCGAGGTAAAGCATCTGGTTATGATGCGACGCCTCCGATCGCTCTGTAGCTAGTCGAATTACGAAACGCTCGATATCAGCGCGCAAGCGAAGGAGGAGTCGTTCACGTTCGAGGTCGACGGGAGCGATCTGGAGCCCATGTCGTGGTCGAACAAAAACTATGGTATCGGCAGCGAGCCGGCTAACCGCCTGATGTACTGGTGTGCGTCCAAGGCCGGTCGAGTCCTGTAGATCTTGCATCGTAAGATACTGACCGGGTTTTAGCCGACAATTAACGATCAGATCTTCGATCTGCTCATAAGCGAGATCGAAAAGATTCATCCGGTTATACCGGCGATCAGGCACCTGCAGATCTTGGTCCGTTGAGCTTGACTGCGGACGGTGATCCTTTTTCCGGGCTTTGGATGCCGCTTTTGCCAGTTTGGAACTCATTCTTGCCCTCCTAAAATTGGCTCCGCCGGACACGCAGATCCGAGCGTTTAAACACTCCGGGCTGAAGATCAGTGCATAGGCCGATCCCTTCCATCGGATAGACAAACCCGTTCTCAATCGCCGGAACTGCGGTCACCAGTTCCCGATACCAACCGGTGTAGAAAGCGCGCACTGACTCCTGGATCAGTGTATTTGGCTGGCTAAATGAGGCGTGCACTGCGGCGGCGAAACCGACCGGTCCGGTGCAGTCGTGAGGTGCGAATGGTCGATGCCAGGTTTCGGCCAGAGCCGCAATCTTGCGGCCTTCGGTCAAGCCACCCGCCCAACAAAGATCTACCATCGCAACATGGGTCGCGTCACGCTCCAATAACTCCTTGAAAGGCCATCTAGAACCGAGCGTTTCGCTGGCACAAACCCAGACACTGGTGGATCGCGAATATTCGGCCAGGGCCTGCGGTGAGTTCATTCGGATGGGATCCTCAAACCAAACTGGGGCGTATGGTTCTAATGTTTTGGCAATCGTTTTGGCGGCCGGCAGGCTCCAGAGACTATGGAATTCGACCATGATCTCGATGCGGTCACCGACGGCCTTGCGAATTTTTTCGAAAGGCACGATAGCCTTCTTCATCTGCTCCGCTGTGATATAGAGCCCCCCGGTTTCCTGGGCAGCAGCATCAAACGGCCATATTTTCATCGCGGTTATACCCTGAGCAAGCAGGCTTTCTGCCAAAACGTCGGCATGATTTAAGAACGCAAACAGATCCTCGTAGGGTCCTTCCTGCTCCGCGATATTCCAGGTATCAACCGGACGGATGTTTCGAGTACGAACGTAGCGATAACCCGCGCAGGTGTTATAGACTCGCAGTTTATCCGTGCAGAGTCCTCCGAGCAGTTGATGAACCGGCTGTTGAGTAGTCTTTCCGAAAAGATCCCACAGTGCAATGTCCACCGCAGACGCCGCGCGATACTCCGCGCCGGTGGAGGATTGGCCCACCGGCAGATTTAACATCTCTTTATTGAGGAATTCGATTCGTAAAGGATCCCGGCCAAGCAAACGCTCGCTAAGCGTATCGTGAATATGCGCTTCGACTGCGCCTGCTCCGTAGAATGTCTCGCCGAGACCGACGAGGCCGGTATCGGTGTGAACGCGGACCCACAGAAGATTGAAAAATTCGTCCAGGCGTAAGGTTTCTAGGGCGATGATTTTCATTAAATAGCCGGGAATAGGTAATCGCCGGGGCCTTGCATTATTTGAGAAATATCACAATATATCACCGGCAGGCAATGCGAGTCTGCGGCTTTTCTTCCGCCCCCCAAAATGAAAAAGCTATTCGATGGCGTCTATCTCTTGGAAGGTCAGGTCGGGCGCCGGCCTTTGTATTTGCCTCTCTTCCGCGGTGATTACGGCGCTCTTCTGTTAGATACGGGATGCGCCGAGCACGTCGATAAATTGATTCTGCCGGGCTTCACCGAGCTAGATATAAGCCCCGCTGACCTGCGGTTTGTGATCAATACCCATCCGGATACGGATCATGTCGGAGGTAATGGTGGCGTGAAAACTTGGGCGCCACATGCCTTACTCGGTTGTGGAGACGCTGATCGAGAGGCCATCGACGACCCGGAAGTACTTTTCCGGTCGCGATATGACGCTTACCGGCCCTTCGGCGTTTTCTATTCCGAGGAAATCGCCGCTAACATGCGGCGAGATCTTGGAAAGGCCCAACCAGTGGATCTGACTTTTCGCGGAGGCGAGCGAATCCGGCTAAGCGCGGATTGGGACCTTGAAGTGCTTTATCTGCCAGGCCATAGCAAGGGACATCTCGGTCTGCTTGACCGGCGCCACCGGACGTTGTTTGGAGGCGATGCCATTCAGGGTTCGGTTTACTTGGATGTCTCGGGTAAGCCGGCACTTTGCCCAACCTACCTTTATCCTGAAACGTACCTGCAAACGTGTCAGTTAATCGAGCACCTGGATCTCGATTACTATGTTAGTTGTCACTGGCCAATAAAGAAGGCTCGTGAAATCCCGGAGTTTTGTCAGGAGACGCGGGCATTTGTGGAACGCGCCGGCATTCTGCTGCGAGACTCAGGTATTACCGATTTACGAAAGGCTTGCCTCGAGCTCGGACCACGGCTGGGACAGTGGCCGGACCCGGTTCACCTAGAGTTGGCTTACGCGCTGGCCGGTCATCTCGGCTTACAATGATCGTATGAAGATCGAGAAGCTCAGGACCATCGTCGTCAACGCTGAGATGCGAAACTGGGTGTTTTGCAAAGTCGAAACGGATCAGCCCGGTCTCTACGGCTGGGGGGAAGGCTCGCTTGAATGGAAGACTCGCGCGGTAGTCGGTGCGATCGAGGACTTCGCTCCGATGGTCATCGGCGAGGATCCACGCCGCATCGAGCACATCTTTCAAAAACTCTATCGGCAATCGTTCTGGCGTCTTGGTGTAATCGGCATGAGCGCGATTTCAGCGATCGAACAAGCCCTGTGGGACATCAAGGGCAAAGTATTGGGTGTGCCGGTCTACGAGCTGCTGGGGGGTCAGGTCCGGGATAGAGTGCGCATGTATACCCATCTTGGCGGTGGGAACATGAAGTCGGTTTACGAAACCTTCGATGTTGCGCCGCTCATCGATCTTGCGCACCAAGTGGTGGACCAAGGCTATACAGCAGTAAAGGTGGTTTTCGTTCCTTATTCCGAGCCCCTGGAAGGGATTGGAAAAGTGAAGCAATTCGCGCGGCTAATGGAGAAGCTCCGGGAATCGGTGGGAGAGCAAATCGATGTGATGATCGATTTCCACGGGCGCACCTATCCAGCGATGGCCATCGAGTACATTAATGCGGTCGCGGAATTCCGGCCTTACTTTTGCGAGGAGCCAGTACCCCCTGAAAACGTCGAAGCGCTCTGCGAAGTCAGGGAGAAAGTTCGGGTCCCCATCGCGACCGGTGAGCGTCTAGTCGGACGGCACCAGTTTCGGCCGCTTTTTGAGCAACGAGCATGTCATGTAATTCAGCCGGATCTCTGTCATTGCGGGGGCCTTTTTGAGGCGAAGAAAATCGCCGCGATGGCCGAGGTCTACCAGATGGGAGTCGCTCCGCACAATCCGCTCGGTCCGGTGGCAAATGCGGTCGCCCTGCATTTCGCCTTGTCGACTCCGAATTTTCTAATCCAAGAAGACATGCTTACCGATGTCCCTTGGCGCTGGGATGTCGTTAAAAGTTCCTTGCGGACAGAGAACGGTTATTGGTTGCCCTCCGACGCGCCGGGACTTGGAATTGAAGTGGATGAAGGCAGAGCGAAGGAACATCCGTTTCAACAAGAGGTGATGCATCCGCTCACGATTCGCGCTGCCGACAACGCTATCCTTGACTGGTAAACCCTTGACCACGCAAAACCAATTTCTCGTTCGAGCGGCCACCGCACGGATCTTTGTCCAACGGGTCGGGGCGGTCTGGTTTGTCGTTGTGCTGCTTTATCTGGTTTCGGGACTTTTCTCACCTGGAATGTTTCAAGTTAGTCAGGTCTTAAATATTCTTCAGGTAGCAGCGTTTCTTGGTGTAGTTGCGACCGGACAAACTTTGGCGCTTCTGGTAGGCGGGATTGATCTTTCAGTCGCTGGTGTCGTTACAATGGCCAACATCGTGTCGACCGGCCTGATGGCGGGGCGAGACGGTAGCATGTTTATTGCGGTCGGAACTTGTATCCTGGTTGCTGCGGTCGTGGGTCTGACCAACGGCTTAATGATCACCATCGTGCGAGTGGCGCCCCTGATTGCGACCCTTGGGATGAATTCAATCCTGTTTGGCGCTGCTCTAGTGTATACGAACGGGGCCCCGCATGGGGGTATTGCACCCGGATTCGCCGTCTTTGGTCAGGGGCATCTGATGGCATTCCCGATTAGCGCGGTTTGTTGGTTAGTTGTGGCGCTGACTATCGCTTGGGTAACGCGCAGAACGGTGTTTGGCAGACAGCTCTATGCGGTCGGTGCGAGCGCCACGGCAGCGCGGATGATGGGCATCCCTGCGCGTAGGATTGTAATCATGGCTTACATCCTGAGTAGCGTCATGGCCGTGTTGGGCGGATTATTGATTACCTCGTATATCGGTTCGCCCAGTCTGGGAATAGGAGATCAATTCCTGTTGAGCTCGATCGCTGCCACGATTGTCGGCGGCACTGCGCTGACCGGCGGAATCGGGAGTATTGTCGGAACCATCGGTGGAACCATTTTCGTTACTGAACTTAACAGTTTTACTAACATTGTACGCGTCTCAACGGGCACTCAATTCGTGCTCCAAGGCGTGGTCATAGCGCTCAGTGTCCTGCTGTACCGCTTTGTCGGAGTCAGCCGCACAAGCATAACCCCCCAGTAGAAACCCCATGGAAAACCAGAACTATCCCGGTCGTTATTCGCGCAGACAAGCGATCAAATTCGGCGCAACCGCACTCGGTCTAGGTGCACTTGCGCGTGCCTTTCCGGCTTTAGCCGATGATGTCATCAGCAACGCTAAAATTGTTTCAGTCGGTGAAACCGTTAGCGCCGCCAAATACAAGAAAGCCGGTCCGTTTCGCATCGGCTTCAGCAACGGATTTTCTGGTAACACCTGGAGAACGGAATGCCTCTATGCTCTCAAAAAGGAGGCAGGTCAGCATAAAGAAATCTCCGATCTTATAATTGTCGACGGTCAGGGCGACATCGCGAAACAGGTAAATGACATCGAGAACCTGGTTTCGCAGAACGTGGATGCGATTCTCTGCATTCCCAACTCTGGTTCTGCAGTTGCGCCTGCGCTACGCGACGCAACCAAACAGGGCGTTGTCACTGTCCCATTCAATTTGCCGATCGATGGCGAAGCCTGGACTGCTTATACGGGTACTGACCCACAAAAGAAAGGGTTTGAGCTCGGGAAGTGGTTACGCGGGGCGTTGGGCGATAATGGTAAAATCGTGGCTCTGGGTGGGCTACCTGGCAATTCCTATACGGCGGCAGCCTGGGCCGGCGCGCAGAAGGCGATGGAAGGAAGCAAAATCCAGGTGCTGTCTTTTAAAGATGCGTCCTGGGAAGAGGATAAAGCTAAAGTCATCATGGCCGATTTAATTGCCGCTTATCCACAGATCGACGGTGTTTGGTGCGATGGCTCTCAGGATGCGGCGGGAGCGATGAAAGCATTGATGGACGCTAAAAGACCGTTAGTGCCAGTTTGTGGGGACGATTACAATGGGTTGCTCAAACTGTATGATCAGCAGAAGGCCGACAATCCCAAGTTCAATATCGGTCTACTTTCTGAGCCAACCTGGGAGAGCGTGGTCGCTCTCCGCATCGCTCTAAAACTTCTGAACGGCGAAGATGTACCCAAACGCCAGATTATTGAACCTCAGCTAATCACTTCTGATAACTACAAGAAATATCTGAGGGCTGATCTACCCGACGGAGTATTTGTCGATACAGGTCTTACTGACGATGAGCTGAAAGCATTGTTCAAATCGTGATGGATACCGGGTCCGCCGCCCAGGCAGAGGGGGCTCTTTCGGTCTTGGCTGTCCGCGACGTCAACAAATCGTTTCCTGGGGTCCAGGCACTCAGGAACGTGTCGTTCGATTGCCTGTCTGGTGAAATCCATGGGCTAGTGGGCGAGAATGGTGCCGGCAAAAGCACCTTGATGCGCATACTGGCTGGCGCAATGCCGCCGGACTCCGGGTTCATTCGACTGCGAGGAGAAGGCGTTGTCCTGCGGTCGCCGCGACATGCGCACGATCTTGGTATCGCCATGGTGTACCAGGATACGCGGCTGGTAGACGATCTTGATGTCGCCCAAAACATCTGGCTCGAGCGCGAACCGGGCTCATTTCTTTTGGTTGATCGCCGGTCGATGGAAACACAGGCGGCAGCGATTTTGGATCGATTGGGCCTTGAGATTGATCTGCGGAGAACGGCGCGTGAGCTGGCTAGTGCGGAGCGCCAAATTGTGGAGATCGCGCGCGCCCTGACGGTGGAACCAGCCGTGTTGATTCTTGATGAGCCAACTTCAGCGCTCGATCCCAACGAAGTAGAAAGGCTGGGAGGGATTTTACGGAGCCTGCAGAAGGGAGGCACGGGGATCATCTTTATTTCTCACCGTTTGCCTGAGGTTCTCAAATTCGCCAATCGAATAACCGTCATGAAAGACGGTCAGATTGTTACCAGTGTGGTTAACGAGGAAATCACGGAGGATTTCCTGGTAAGCAGAATGGTGGGACGCCAGCTGTCGCTAGCGTTTCCGCCAAAGAGTAGCAGATCCGGTCGCGACAGACTGGAAGTACGAAATCTCTCTAGCCCGGGTAAATTTCATGGAATTTCATTTACCGTTGCTGCCGGCGAGATCGTCGGCCTCGGGGGTATCCAAGGCAACGGCCAGAGTGAAATCGCTCGTGCTCTCTACGGATTGGTTGCGGCTTCGGGTGAAATTGAGCTCGATGGCGTGCGGACGGCGCTGCGATCGCCTGGGGACGCCATCCAGGCAGGAATTGTCTATGTTCCGGCTGATCGCCGGGCTGAGAGCATCTTTGCTCCGCACTCGATTCGTCGAAACGTGGCCGCTCCTCATTTACCGTCCTGGAGCCGATTCGGAATTCTAAATCGTTCCGTCGAACAAAATGCCGCTAACGACGTTGTCAGCCGCTTTCAGGTGCGCACCCCATCGCTTGAGCAGCCCATCGGGTTTCTCAGCGGTGGCAACCAGCAGAAAGTGGTGGTTGGACGTTGGGTTCTAGCCCAACCAAAGCTTTATATCTTCGATGAGCCGACGCAGGGAGTCGATGTTGCGACCAAGCTAGAACTTTATCGGGTTATCCGGCAACTCGCTGACCAAGGTGCAGCCGTTATTCTTTTGTCGTCTGACTTGTTGGAACTTATCGGCCTAAGTGATCGAATCCTGGTGATAGCGCATGGTTCAATTGTCGATCATGTGGCTGCCGTAGATGCAACCGAAGAGCGAGTCATCGGCAGCGCAGTCAGGCGCGGGCGGAACGATAATTTATCAAGGGCGAAACCAGCAGGTGCTTCAGCGCCAACCGGCCGAGCTGATAAACGCCTTGGCCTGGCAAAAGTACTGTGGCGACGCTACGCGGGTACTGTCCTGTTGTTGGGTCTTCTTTTGCTCGTCAGCGTCTACACGGCTACGCAGTCGCGCTACTTTTTGACTGAACGAAACCTGGGTAACCTGGCCATCGAGGTTGTTCCTTTGGCCTTGGTGGCTATCGGCCAGATGGCGGTGATTTTACTCGGCGGCGTCGATTTGTCTGTCGGACCTGCGATGAGCTTAATCACTGCCCTGGCTTCCTATGTGGTCGTCAATAACCATGCAGAGGTAGCCGGTGTGATCTTGTGTCTCCTAGCCGGCTTGGCGATCGGTGCGCTGAACGGTTTCCTCATTCTTAGTTTACGAATACCGGACCTGATTAGCACGCTTGCCACTTACTCGCTGGTGCTGGGTCTGGCACTGGTTGTACGACCGAGCCCCGGGGGAAATGTCAGCGAGACGTTTTCAGATTTGCTTACTATGCGGATCGGTTGGTTCCCTCTAGCCGGCGCGGTTATCCTGTTGATCAGCGGGTTAGGAGAACTAGGTCTCGTTAGAAGCAAAATTGGCGTCCGGCTATATGCTACAGGTTCGAGGTCGGAGGCCGCCTTTGTGGCTGGAACCCCAGTAGATCGGGTACGTTTTTTGGCTTATCTTTTCTGCGGTCTCATGGCTGCGGTTGCAGGTTTAGTTATAGCTGCCCGGATCGGGAGCGGAGATCCGCAGGCGGGAACTCAATTTACTCTGTCTTCAATTGCCGCGGTCGTCGTGGGTGGCACAAGCGTATTCGGTGGCCGAGGCACACTGATCGGGACGTTCCTCGGTGCAGTTCTACTGGTACTGCTTCAGGACGCACTCAATCAGTTGCATGTCACCGCGTACTATCAGTATATCTGGACCGGCGCACTCCTTCTGATCGCGGTGGCTCTGTACTCCATCAATGAGTCTGTGAAGATGAGCTAGCTAAAGCGTTTCGAATTTGGTCTTCCATCTGGATCAAATGTGTTCCCGCCTTTACCCTGTTGGAAGTCGTGCTGAGTTTGAATCGCCAGGCCTATATGAGCAAAGCCTTATGTCGATACGTCGCTTTCTTACGCGCGGTTAACGGGGGACAAATTAATACCATTCTCAAGGAAGATCTCCGATCGTTGTTTAGCGAGACTGGAGCCGCCTGGGCTGAGACCTATATTACCAGCGGAAATGTTGTGTTTGACTGCTTGCCTTCAGGACTTGTGGGTATTCTTGAAAGAGCGCACGCCCGTCTACGTCAACGGCATAAGATTGAGCAGCCTATCATTACGCGAACAATTGCGGAGCTGGGGAAGCTATGCGAAGCCGGCATCCCTCCAATCAGCGGATCCGATTACCTTGGAGTGATAGCGACGTTTCTTTCAACTCAGCCAAAGACCGTTCCCGTACTGCCGTTGAGCTCGCGCCGGGGAGACATTTGCGTGTTTGAAATACGAAAAGATGTTGTTTTGTCGCACCGGTTCAAGGTTAACGGCAACGCCGGAGACGCTAACGCTTTAGCGGAGCGACTGTTCGGCGTTATCAGCACCAGTCGGAGTTGGAATACTGTGCAGGGACTGGTAAGGAAATTTAACGTTTCGCCCATAACAAAAGGTAACGGCTGACAAATAGGGTAGGACCTTTCGCTAAGTCCGCTTCCAGACGTAGCAGACCGCGCTCGTACGTATCCTTCGACAACAATCTCAACGCGGAAAAGGCTTTGGCTCGATAGGGGGAGAGGTCCCTCAGCCAGCCGGTAGTGCTAACTTCTTCCTGTCGCAGGCAATGTAAGCCGGCTCGCCGTAATTCTACATCGAGGGTCTCTATCCGAGGATAACGCGCGAGCTCGAGATTAATGGTTTCCGGCCAGTAAGTCGAAAGAGGTTTTCGGTTTCGAATGATTTCTTCCGAATCGGTCGCGATACAAACAGTCCCTTTATCCGATAGAAGTCGATCGATCTCGCTAAAAGCGCGGGTGCGATCTTGAAAGTGATGGATGGCGTCCACGCTGAAAATGAAATCGAATTGGACGCTGGTTAGAGCCGTGTTCTCTGCGGTAGCCAACTTCCAGATGATCCCAGGTGCACGAGTGCTCGCCTGACTCAGCATTTCCCGCGAAGAGTCGATACCCCAGGCAGAACACCCGGTCTGTGATTGCATAGCGCAGAGGTAATGGCCGGTGCCGCAACCCAGTTCAAGGACCTTGGATTCACTATCGATGGCAGAGCCAGAAATTAGTGCTGCCAGCAACGGGCGGTGAACCTGTCGCAACTTTGCGTAGTCTGATGCGAATTGCTGGTCGTAAGTCATCGGCGGTACTTGGGTTAATAGTATTATCAATTTCCGGATCGCACGATAGTGTTCAGCGGCGCAGCGTTAATAACCGCCTTGCCGGATTTAGTTCCGTCAATCAAGGCACGCGAACTTGGTTTTTCTCAAGAACAAAG
>JAFAZK010000015.1 GCA_019239825.1 Verrucomicrobiota bacterium
CAAGAATCCCTGCTAAATAGATGATCCGCCGCGGCGAACGCCGGCGCGACAAGGGCGCTCGATCTATCTGCCGGTCACTCAACAACTCCGATTTTTTCGCATCCATACTAGAATTCGGGAACTCCCGCGTGAACCGGTCCTTTGTAGTTGTTCGACGTTACTAACTTCGTTATCCGAAAATTAGGTTGCCGAGAAGGGATTTGTCACAACAGCAAAAGGGAATTTGGCAGAGGCCGAACTGGGCAAATTGGCCAGTGAACAAACCTTCTGCGAATAATCGCCAGCAAAGGCGGCTAATAAAAATGCGACTAACACAACTCTGTTCATGCGTTTCCTCTCTCTTTTATCGTCCTAGCAGCAGTCACGGCCGTATTGCCGCCACGCAATTTTGTTTTTCAACCGGAAATTTTACACTGGCGACTTCGGATATACCTCAGTTATCCCTTCCGACACTTCAGTGCGCATTCTGTGTTGGCATCTTTGCTTCTCACCGATCGGTTCGATAGTTGCTATTCGCTCTTTTTATTTTCCAGGCGGCAAGCGCCGTTGACCCTGCGGTGAATCATCGGAAAAGTCGAACCCGTGACGTTGATTAGAACAAAAAGCGGCCCGTTCTGTTACGCGACAGAATGGGCCGTTTGTTCGAATATTTGGGAGTGCCTGCCGGCGGGTAAACTCAGAACGATTGATGCCGCGGAAAATCAACACCGAGAAGAATATCTCAACCTGACCATAGAACACCTGGTTTGTCGTGCTGAACGCCGATCTGACCCGCAGATTGCTGTTTTAGTTACCCGAAGAAGAATATCTCGTGCATGTTCAATCTCAGGGTCCGCCACTTTATCGACCCGCATGTCTCCCGGCTTATGAAAAACTACCGCCTTCATGATTGGCAGTTCGTGCCTGAAGCTAAAACCGGTCGGAGTCTTCTTAAGCCGCCAGAAAATTAATTAGTTTCCAAGCGACAACCACCGGACGGCGGGTTGTCGAACCTTAGTTGCCGGGCAATCCGCTTCAATCGTAAGTGATGCGGATTTTGTAGGCACCGCGAACAGGCCCGTGGGGAGCAAGCCTCACTGGTCCTCATTCCTTGTCTGGCGTCGCCGAACTTCTTGCCGTTTTTGAGACAAGCTCGAAATAATCCGTTGCTAAGGGCCGATCTGTCCATCCACGGCAGCCAAATGAGGCGAATAAGAAGTAGGTAACCTGGCGGCTTCCAGTCGCTCCACTAAACATACCAATCACTTTATTGCGCCAATCTTCAGAGTCCTCCGAACAGGAAGCTAAACCCCACGGCGACGCAAAAAAGATTCTCAGGCTGTCGATCCCGATAAGTTTGGAATCCGTCTTTCAGATGGGATTTAACGTGATAGACCAGGTGATTGTCGGCCTATTGGGCGCCGACGCAGTAGCGGCCGTAGGCCTTTCGAACAGCGTCGCTTCAATTGCCTTACTGCTATACGCTTCGGCCGGTGTCGGTGCAGGTGTTATGGTAGCCCGCGCGGTTGGCCGAAAAGACCTCGCAGAAGTCTCACAAATCGCCTCGGCTGGGCAGGCTCTTTCTGGCCTTCTGGGACTACTCACAGCTTTTCTACTCGTCATGTTTTCGGAACCCGTGTTACGGGCGGTGGGCGCGGACTCCAAGTTGGCAGGAAGCGCTAACGGTTACTTTCAACTCTACGCGGTGTCGATTGCTCCGATGATCTTAAGCGCAGTGACAAGCGCGGTCTTCCGTTCGCTCAATGCGCCGCGAACTCCCCTGGTCATCACCAGCGTGGCGGTGGCACTGAACACTCTGCTGGGTTTTATTTTAGTCCTTGGACTTGGGCCCATCCCGTCTTTTGGCGTAGCCGGAGCCGGCTGGGCAACACTATGTTCGCAAAGCGGTCGGTGCTTGGCGTTGATCCTATTCCTTTACATGAGCAAGAAAGGTGTCCGCTGGGTTTGGCCATTGCCAGGTTCAAAGGTGGGCGTCACCGCTGGGAAGCTCTTGCGCTTGACCGGGCCAATCGCGCTTTCCGAGGTGCTCTGGGGTATGAGTACGTTCGTCTACGCGGTGGTATTCACGCGACTTGGCACGACGAAACTAGCGGCTAGTCAGATCGTACTCTCTTTAGAAAATATCTTTATTGTAACCTCGGCAGGTTTAGCGCCGGCGGCCGTTACGGTGATCGGGCAAGCACTTGGGGTCGGCTCACTGCCCGCAGCTAAGGCCAATGCCTGGCTAACCATCCGCTTTGGTATTTTGGTGGCTTTCGTGCTTGGTTCGCTTTATGGTGCCTCGAGCTTTCTGCTTCCGACGCTCTATCCAAAGGTTGGTCAAGATGTGCTCCACCTCGCTTTTTGGGGAGTATTGCTGATGGCGGTGGCACAGCCGGCCAAAGTGTTGAGCAGCGTCCTGGGTAACGGTGTTTTGGCCAGCGGCGGCGATACCCGGTTTGTGTTGTTGGGAAACCTACTTGGCACCTACGCAGTCGGATTGCCGGCAGCAATTGGATTAGGCCTTGGCGCTCAGCTAGGCTTCTTTGGGGTCTTCCTGGCAAAGCTTTTAGAAGAGTGCATCAAGGCTGCCTGCTTCTCGCTTCGCTTTCTGAAATGCCGATGGTATGAAAGCGCCCTGAAAGAGGAACAAATCGCGAAGGAAGAAGCGGCTCACCAACCAGAAGATAACGCAAGTCAATCGAAAGGGATCGCAGCCTTGTAGAGCTCCCGCCCTTTGGTTAGGAAACCAGCACAGATATCCGATGAAAAAAAAGCACTCACATAGCAAGCGCCATGAACTGAGGAAAACGGTAGCAGATGCTGCGGCTCGTAAAGCGGACGAAGCCGCAAAGGCGAAAGTGGAAGAGCTTCGCACAGCACTTGAGGGTAAAGGTGAACAGGGCCAAAGCAGCTTGGGATCCATTCCCTCCGATGACGAAGAGAGGGGTTAGCTTAGAGCTGGCCTTGCTGGCAGGAGATGAGAGGGGTAGACCCGGCGACACCAACGCGGGTCTTCTAAACCTCGCGGAGCGCGCTGCAAGCATCCGGAAATTGTTAACGAAGGTCCGGCAGAACGAATCCGGACTCGCGCAAGTCAATCGGCTGTTGAAGAACAACGAGGTAGCTGACATTCAAGCCGGCCTGTGGCCGTATCGCGGCCCGTGACGGCTAGCTCCGCCTAATTAGAGTGAAAATTCGGCGAGACGGATCGCAAGCACGAAGAGGAAAATCTGCTCAGTATTTCGGCAAAATAAGTATGATGCTCGATGAATCCCATATGCTTAGCCGGTGCGAGCTGGGCAGGTTGCGCGCCGGGTATTTCTCCCTGCATGCGCTCGCTTGCTTCCCGCTTGCACACCGGATCTCTATCTCCGGCAACTATAAGGGTTGGCACATTCAGGGTCTTAAGGGTCGCTGTCTCGTCGTAGCGCAGCATGCCCAACATCCCGCGAGCCAGCACCGTTGGCCAAGCTTGAATTCCTAAGCGGGTGACGTGCTCAATATCGTTCCAGCTTTCCGATCCGGCGAAACCACTGCCTTTGCTGGATAGGTGGGCAGATCCATTGAGGTAACTCAGTTGGTTCATCAACCAGACCACGGGCGCGAGCCAAATGGTCAGGTGTAATAGAGGGACAATCAGCGGATTTTCTAGAGCGGTAAACAAGCCTGCAAAAGTGGTGGTCCGTACGGGATTGGTGTAGGTGGTCTGGATCAGGCCAATGCCCCTGACGCGCGATACTAACTCATTTTGGGAAAGGCGGCAGAAGGTCAAAATGACCATTCCTCCGATGCTGTGACCAACGAGAATGGCGGGTTGATTTCCAGCCAAGGCCAGCACCGCTCGCAAGTCGTCAGCGAGGTTCTCTAGGCGGTAATCGTGGTCAGCGGGTTGACTTGAGCGACCAAGACCGGGCAGGTCCCACATGATAATGCGAAACCGACCTACTAAGTCTCGTCGAAGATAGTTCCATACTGTACGGTCTGCTCCCCAGCCAGGGGTGAGAATGATCGCGGGAGCATCCTCCGGACCATAACATTCGACGTGGAGTTCCGAGCCGTCAGCTCGACTCAGGTGAGACACGACGCCCTCCTCCGCCGGCTTGCCCGACGGAGCATTGATACCGCCCGACTCTTTGGCCTTAGTTAATAGGGTAAAGAGGGAACGGATGATCAAGCCGCCGAACAATGCCCACAAAAGCAGGCCTACTGCAACGGCGAGAAATAATCTGGGATAGTTAGAACCCCACCGTGGGTCGAAATAGGAGCGTTGGTGTTCGAAGTCCCAGCCCCATGACCGGCGGTACCATTCGTGGCTACAGTAAATTGCGACTCCGATCAGGACGAACGAGAACAGACCAAAAAACCAAATCCGAAGGATGGATGTGGGAATCATTATTTGATGTGCATGAGGCCGATCAGACATTGGGTGACTGGCGGTTGCACGCTTTTGAGTGCGCTAACTTTCGCCTGAAGAAGGCAAAAATTGCCGACCCTCTCACGTAAATCCCATCATCCTCATTCGGAAGGGTATCATTGGTCGGTCATAGGCGAGGTTGCCTGCACGTCTGTTCCCCAATTGTAGGCCACGTTAAACTCATTTTTTATAAGCGTATCTCCCTGCACTTCGTCGTCTTCTCGTGCTTACTACCCTTCAATCGGAGTTGCGGAAAGGACAGTTCCAGCGTTAAACGGCCATTTGTCAGTCCTTCGCCTCGTTTGCGGACATCTGGCCGTCTATAAATCCTATTCCTTACAGGTCTCGCTCTGTCTCTTTAAGATTCGGATCGTCGGCTAACGGAACGTCGCCTTCTAGCTGGCCACTCCTCGAAGTATTTGCACGGACCCCAGTGTCTGCCGTGGTGGAACTATGCTCAGCCTTTACATCCGAATGGGCTTCTCCGGCGCTTGAGATGTCCTTGGCGCCTTCTTCCTTGAAGATGTCTTTTGCGCGGCTGATCTCATGATGGCTGTCGGAATGAACCGAGACGAGGATACCACCTTCTTTCACTTTGCCTTCATACCGTTTTGCTTCATACTCCGGCATTCCTAAACCGACCAAGGCTCCGGTGAGTCCGCCCCCGACTGCACCGATTGCGCCGCCGCTCAGCGCTGCCATTATAGGTCCAGCAGCAATGAAAGGGCCCAGACCGGGAATCGCCAAGGCGCCGATGCCTGCTAACAGGCCAATGGTGCCTCCGACGACGCCTCCCGTGCTCGCGCCGACCGTCGCCCCTTCGGGCATCTTTGTCTCCTTTTTGTGAGCGAAATCACGTGTGCTTCCCTTATCTGAAAATAGCACAGAGATATCGTTATCGGAGAATCCTGCGGCTCTAAGCTTTCCGACGATAGCGTCGGCCTGAGCTTCTGTATCAACGAGACATAATGCGGAACTTTTCATATATTGTGTGGTGTTCTGGTTTGGATAACTTTGAGCTAAGTTGTCGACTATTGTTGTTTAGCTTTGACCTCGAGTTGGTTTTCGACTTTGTCCTTGCCCGCAATCTCACCCGCCTTAGTGCCGATCGTATCCTTTTCCCGCTGGCTATCGACTGGACCGCGCAGCATGACTTTGCCATCGCGCGCAACGATCTTAATGTTCTTAGCATTCATCGACAGAGAACCGTCCTTAACTACCTCCTGTCGGATTTTCTGTGTCAGCGCGAGGTCGTCCTTACTATTGGACTGCTTCTCCGCGGTATCCGTATTTTTGTTTTCGTCGGTAGAATTGCGTTTGGTGTTATCAGCTTGGCCTGAATCTGAGGCAGCCGGATCGGCAGGGGTAGCCGTTGGCCGCTGAGCTTGGGAGGAGGAAGCAAGCAGGAGAGCGACAAAGATTGGGAGGAGGCGTATTTTCATTTAGTTGTTGTAACATTCTTTGCAGTTATTAGGTAATTGAGGTAGGAATGGGAGCTTTTGATTACCGCATCAACCGGCCGCTGAGAGCTTAGGAAGGAACGTTTAAGCGTAGCGTCAAGAGCTGCGCTACTTGAGTCTGGTTGGCTCCTGGCGGTTGTTTGAAGGATTGCTCGTTTTACTTTCCTCACTGGCTGTTCGTGACGGATCGGTAGCCCGGCCGTAGCCCGTTCGAAAAAACGCAGGGATTCTAACCGCCAATGTCACTTTTGATGCGCTCGACTAACTGCGCTGACGCAGACAAACTAATGTTCATTGCATCATCGCTTTCCCTAACTTTGGATGTGAGTTCCTGTATTTACCTAACTAGCGATCTAAGCGGGCAGGAAACATCTCCCACCAGGCTTCGCGATTGGCGGATCCTTTTCGTGCGCGATCTTCCAGATACCACGGCACGGTGATGATCAGCACGCGTGAATCCCCTTTAAGCAGAAGGAACGTCTTCAAGATAGCCGCGCGCTGGTTGTTTAAGAAACTGACGTACCAATGATCGACGAGTTCCGGCACGACTACCGCTATCAAACGGCTTGGGTTCTCTCGCTCTAATTGCCAGATGTGTTCGACAATGAGACTGACCACTTCCCGGTAAGGCGACTTTAATAAGACCAGCTTTGGCGGAGGCAGTTTGGCGTTGCTGATCGACTGCCGAGCCGCTTCTTGCCAATCCTGGACTGGCTCCCCCGCACCTTCCCGTTCAACCTGGAGTACCTCCACCTCGGACGTCAAAGTATAGGCCGTCTGCAGAGCTTTCTGCGAAACGCAGTCCCACCTATCTACAAACACTACCGCAATCGGCGACTCTGAAGGCTTGAAGTGCACGAGCGGAGCAGACGCAATCGCGCGGGTAATATGAGCGGAATGTCGCTTTATGGTCAGCATTAGTCCGTAAAGGCAAGGCAGTACAATGACCACTAGCCACGCTCCTTCACTAAACTTTGCCGCTACAATAATCAGCAGCGCGGCCCCTGTGGCGGAAGCACCTAACCCATTAATGCAGGCACTCAACGGCGAGCGTTTCTCATTTTTGAGCCAGTGGCGGACCATGCCGGCTTGAGAAAGGGTGAAGGTTCCAAACGCACCGACGGCGAACAACGGGATCAGCCGGTCGGTTACCCCGTTAAAAAAGATCAACAGACCAGCCGTTACGACGGCCAACACGCAGATGCCCTGGGTAAAAACTAACCTGCGACCTCTTAAACCGAAAGCATAAGGCAAAAAGCCGTCGTGCGCGAGGCGCTGACATAGTCGAGGAAAATCGGCAAAGGAGGTATTAGCCGAAAGGCTCAGAACTGCCAAAACCGCTGAAATCGTTAGATAATAAAGGAACCCGCGCCCGCAGATGGCTGCGGTTACCATGGAAAGCACGCTCTGGTATCCCGGTTTTCCCGGTTCGGTGGCAACGACATGGAAAAAGGGCAAGACAAAGGCGATCCCAAGCAACAACGAAGCTAAGATGATGACGATCAAGGCCAAGCTGCGCCGAGCGGTGTCGATCACCGGTTCTTTAAAGGCTTGAATGCCGTTGCTGACGGCTTCAACGCCGGTCATGGCGGTGCATCCGGCTGCAAAGGCGCGCATGAGCAGCCACCAATTAACTTGCTCCGCCGGGCCCGGCGCAGGCGGAGGTGCCTCGACTGCCTCTGGGTGACCGCCAGAAAGAACAATCTTAACGATGCCGGTCACTAGCACTATCCCAAGAGTCAAAACGAACAGCGCTGTGGGTGGCAGAAAAACACGCGCCGACTCTCGAATCCCGCGCAGGTTGATGTAAGTCAGAAGCACCAGTAATCCAAGGCAGAGCCAGAGGGCATAGGGCTGCAAAGCAGGTAACCCGGAAATGAGAGCGTTCACCCCCGATGAGATGCCCACAGCTGTATTCAAGGCATAGTCGACCATCAAAGCGACAGCAGCCAGCAAGCTCATGTGTTCACCTAGGTTTTCTTTAGCTACCGTGTAGGAGCCGGCACCGGTCGGATAGGCTGCGATGGTCTGTCGATAACTGAAAAATACGATCGTCAGCAGGATCACGATAAGACCGAGGATGGGGAGGCTAAAGGCTAGGCCGGCGAGCCCCAGCGGGATCAAAACGGTCAAGGCTGCTTCAGGACCGTAGGCAGCAGACCCAAGTCCATCAAGGCCGAAGACAGCGACGCCTGCCACGGCGTTCACTCGTTGCTCTTTGTCTTCGCGAGAGGCCAAGCGGCGGCCGAGCAGAACGTCTAGAAATGCCATAGGTCAGAAAAAAAGTGATTCGTCCAAATCCTTTGAAGGGGCGTTAAAGTCGCCCTATTGCCCAACGCAGAGCCTTCCTCGGACATTAATCAGCGGAATCAATCGTAAGCCTACCGTGAAAGTAACTCCATTATCACAACTTACGATCGCGTGAGAAAGAAGGGTCGGATTGGTTGGTTCGGACCAGCAGATGGGCGCTCGGGTAGCGTTCCTGACGGACACCAAGTCAGGGACCAACTCCATGCCCCACCCTGGCGCCTGGCGCCGTCCAATGGCTGGTGGCTCGGGTGCGGGTTGCGCTCCAGAGGAGTCCGTGCCTACACAATTAACTTAGCTTCGTGCCTAGGTTTATCGCGGTACGACAAAAGAGTCATTTGATTAACCTGATTCAGTTATAAGGAGTACAGCCGGCTATCACGGATCCTTGGGACATTGATAAGTGTGAGATCGGATCCTACCTGCAATTAGAAAAGAAAACAGGTACGGCCTCAGATACTTAGCCCGCTCTCACGAAAAGCGCAGAATGATTTCATCAACCGCCTGGCATGCGATATCGTCGTCGACGGCACTTCGGTGACTCTGGGATGGACACCGACTAAGCCAATCGGCCAAGACTGCTTCGAAAAGCCTGGTGCGACTGCAACCGGCCGCCTGGCTTTCTGTTGTCAACCATTCAATCTGGAGAGGCTGGAGATTCGCATCGATGAAATCTTCTATCGCCTTTTTGTCTCGGTTTAATACCGACTTAACAACGTCGTCTGCCGCAACTGGTCGTCCGCGGTGTTCGCGTATTCCACCTCGCAAACTAACTTTGGCCGTACCATTGGATCTTTTCCTTGATGTTAGGAGGATTGACGAACGGGCTTCGCGCTCTCCGGCCATCATGGGTGGAACGAAGTCGGGGAAGGGGGATTTGTGCATTCTGGCCAGCTATCGTTTACCCCACGACGACGGGTCGCGCACCGCGTTGACGACGTCCCTGATCGCGTCAATGACCAGTTGGGGCTGCTGAACCTGGATATAATGTGAGCTCTTGGTCGCGATGATGTGCTTGCTGTTGGCCACGAGCATTGCCTGCGCGTCCTGTCCCGCATGCCACGCTTTGTCTAACGCGCCGGGAAAATCAGTTGGGAGCGGCTGGTAGGGACTTAGATCGAACGGCTGACCTTGCGTGAGCACCACGAGCGGCATCTGTCGGAGCGGCCTTGTCTGTAATGCCTTTTGCATTTGATCGAAGCTGGTACTCACGTCGAGAGTTTCAATCTCTTTGTATTTCTCGAGTCCCGGCGGAGGCTGTCTGAAGCCGAAATCCGCGTACAACTTCCACTGCTCGGGCGTCAGCTCCGATCTTACCTTTTCGGACAGAGCATCTACGAGGACCATCCCGATGACTTCGTCAGGGTAGCTGCTGGCGTACAACCGGGCGAAGAGGCCGCCAAAGGAATGGCCAACCAAGACATAGGGTCCAGGAATCTGAGCTTTTTGAAGCAGCGTATGAAGGTCCGAAACGAGATCTTGAGCCGTGCGCGGCATCTCGACCGGATCACTTCTCCCTCGATGTTCGGCATCGAGCAGGGTACCGGGCCGATCATACGCGCAGACACGGGTGAATTTGGCGACTTCCGCAAAGACGGTTAAGCTGCCGGGCTCGATCTCGGCACTCCAAATGTCAGCGTCATTGCGATAGCCCGACTCGAAAATCACCGTCGGGCTGCCCCTACCGTTGATTTTAAGATAGATCTCGCGTCCGTTGCCAAGGTCGATGCGACCGGCAAACTCGCGGTTCGCGGCATTGGCTGCTTGATCAGTCACTATCCCAACTCCTCCGCTTTGCGCGTCGATTGGCCGAAGGGCAGGGGACAATACCAATCCAAGCAAGCGCACCACGGTCTGCAATCCGCTTCGCTTGTTCATCAATGCCCTTAAATAGAACACTAAATGGAAATAAAATGACGAGCTCTTCCGATACACGAGCAAAGGTTTCATTTGAGCGAATTGTTCCGCCGCGGCGTCCATGGACGGAAATGCACGCCGGGCGAGTAACGACGTCTGCTAAAGATCAGGAGGCAGGCGAAGAGCGCGCAAATGCCCGTATTTCTTACTGGCTTTTTGCCATAGTGCGACTTGCGGCATATCGATCTGTACTTTCCTGTCTTTCCGAAGACGCTTATTCGCTGCTGCTGTGGGTATTACGATCGTTTATACTGGATTTCAAAATAATTAAAGTCCGGCTGAACTTCGCTACATCTCGCGGAATTCGCGCCCGATTTTTTCCTGGTTTATCAACGTTGAGCCGATGGGTAAGAGCCAGAAAACTGCCACAAAAATTGGGTGATCAGGCCGATTCTAATCGCTTCATTCGGGGGCGAATCAGTAAATCGCAGGAGTAATGTTATTCACATGTTATTCACAAAGTTATTCACAATTTAGTGGATGACGTCGTGAACATCTCCTTTTTGGAGGCCGGCAACTCGGTTGACAGAATGAGGTCGGTGATATGTTCCCGTGAACACAATGGATGTCGAGGAGCGCCTTCGGCACAGTGAACAAAGCGGCGCCTCGCTTGGCAGGTCCTTCACGAAATCCGGCACGTTCTTGAGATCTTAGGGGATCAGCGGATCCCGTACGAAGGGGAAAGGAAGCGGTTCCGAGCCGAGTGCGATTTCCTGGTTCGGGCCTTAGTCGAACTAATTTCCCACTGCCGCGCTCACCTGGGTCGTCTGGAGCACGAGTTTGCCGATCTTGAAAAACTCGTTTGCGAACACGATCTGCCGCGAGAGGGCCTTCAGGCGGTGCGTGACCTCTCCCGCCGCTAAGCAGGGGTTGGTCTGAGTGAGACAGACTTGCGCGAGCGTCTGGATCGTTTGCAGGAGCTCCACATCCTGCCGGAACACCGGGTTCAGTCCGGAGTGGGTCACAAATGGCCAAGAAAAGACCCTAAGTGAGGGGTGATTGAAGAGGGGTGGAAAAATCTGTTAGCGGTCATAGATGGCAAGGGCGCAAGCGGCGTCGACGGCACATGGATTGGGAGGCGGTTTTCCATGGGAGCCGGCGACGGGTGAGCACGGTCATCATTGGCGGTGAGGTGGATTTCTGGAGCCGGAAGGCAATTTCTAAAGAGCAATGGGCGGTAATCCAGCGGAACACTCCCTACGACTGTAAATTAAAACAATCGCAGAATCGCGATCCTACTCGCCCGTCCATAAATAACATCGCTTTCGCGGTCGTCGGAAGAGGCTTTTAACTCGCTGTCTTCTCCAGCACGATGTGGGTCGCGTGTTCCGTAGCCTGGTGCCCGGTCACGGAGAATCCCAGCGCCGGCAGGTCGAGATCCCTAAATAGAGCCTCTCCTTGGCCTAGCACGACGGGTGCAACCGCCAGATGTAGGGCATCTATCATCCCGCCTCGGAGATATTGTCGCACGGTGGAAACACCGCCACCGATTTTGACATCCTTGTCACCAGCTGCTGTTTTGGCCAGTTTTAAAGCCTCTTCGATGCCACCCGTCACAAAATAGAAAGTGGTTCCTCCTTCCATCACCAACGGCTCGCGTTCATGGTTCGTCAAAACGAAAGTTGGCGCATGATATGGGGGATTGTCGCCCCACCAGCCCTTCCATGAGCGATCCAGCCATGGCCCGCGCACCGGACCGAACATATTGCGACCCAGGATGAAGGCGCCAAAGTTGCCCATTGCTTTGTGAGCGAAGTCATCGTCGGTATCGACAGCTCCACCTTCCTGCCCGTGCATCGTGCGAAATGACTTTGTTCGAAAAAACCACTGAAAAATCTCGGTACCCCGCTTGCCCAACGGATCATTCAGGCTCTGCTCAATCCCAGCGCTGAAGCCATCCAATGACACACTAAATCCTGCGACTCGAACCTTTGGCATGTTTGCTTACCTTTCAGACGTGGCGAGGTGACGGGGCTTGGAGCAACAAAGGAGATGACCATCGCCAGGTTAAAAAATTAAAATGGGTATTCATATCGGGGATACGACGAACAGCTATAGCCGGCAAGGACAGGAATTACTCCACTCCAGGCCGGGCAGTATGAAATCTCGCCGGAAAAGACTTCGCTTCCGGCAAAAGTGATCGCGGTCGAAAAGCGAGGCGATCAGTATCAGGTGATTGTGCAAATCGGCGCCAAGTACCGGGGCTCGTTTAACGCGCTCGCTTTCGGAGAGATCAAACCCAACATCGGCTCTCTGAAGGATGGCCGGCTGGATTTGGTTTACCATCGAGAGTCCGGACTGAGCGAAGGGGAGCCGGTCCCGCTTTGGACGCTGCATTGACGGATTTCAAATCGTCTTCGAACTCGTCGTCACGTAGGTTGACGCGTACGATCGTTAGCCGGACGAAGTGCCTCCTCCTTCGCGAAGCTGTGGCGGACAAGACGGCGCGACCAGTTCTAATCTCCTACTATAGCTCGATATGAACCGCCGAACGGCATTGCAGCGCTTGGACTTCGAACGACGAACGATTCCTGAGAGCGATGTTAACTTAGAAACAACTCCTTATGTCGTTCGGGCTGTCGGCAAGCCTGGCTTTTGGAACGGAATCACCTATTCGCATTTTCCGACATCAGTAGCGGAAGCCGTTATCACCGATGAGATCAGTTACTTTGCTAACCTGCATCGGAGCTTCGAATGGAAGGTCTACAGCCATGACGAGCCGCCGGATTTACTAGCGCGCTTACAGAACCACGGTTTTAACATTGGCGCCGAAGAATCCCTGATGATCCTTGATCTGCAGGAGTTATCACCAACTCTATTCGCGCCTAACCCCGAAGGCATCACAGTCACAGCGGTGGAGAGTGATGAAGGAATAGGGCATTTTCTCTCTCTGGAGGCTGCGATCTGGGGACCACAAGCAGCCACGACTCGCGCATTTCTTCGAACGGCGTTAGAGGGCCGGTTCCAAGGTCATCGGGCGTTCATCGCTTACTCACGCGCAAAACCGATTGGGTTTGGTCGCGTAACGGTTTCGGAGGGGAGTCAGTTTGCCGGGCTGTGGGGCGGAAGTGTCCTACCGGAATTCCGGGGCCGCGGGATCTATCGTGCGCTTCTTGCAGCCCGAATCCAACATGCTCGGCGATTCGATTCGGTTCGTTATTTTAGAGTTGATGCACTACACACCAGCCGGCCAATCTTGGAGAGATACGGATTCGCCAAGGTAGCTTCCACCTGGCCAGCGAATTCGCAACCAACGAAGAGCTGAATTACGGAGATTTCGTGTGACCGAGGCGCAGCTCCTTTCCTAAATAGCGACATGCTATCCATTAAGTAGAGTACGTGGATTCTTCCTAATCTGCGGAGTTGAGTTGAATCGAAGCGGCAGGAACGGCTGGTTGGGGATTGCTACTCCGTGGCCGGAATCGAATCGCCAGGCTTGTGGCATAGTGGACGAAACCAAGCCGGCGCGCTATGACCATCGAAGGCTGATTTGCTTCTAAAGTTCGGTATTGCGGGACCAAGCGTCGTTCTAAGACGATCCTTGTTAGTTCGCTGACGGCAGTCATCGCGTGGCCGCGTCCGCGAAACGCTGGGGAGCCGAAGATAGGGACAGGTCAATAATCTCGCAGTTCCGGACCTAGCCATAGATTCTTTGTTAGTGGACAGCTTGCTCTCTTCGAAGAATGAATGCCCTATCCCTATCTTCGACTCTTTAAGCGAGGGACGATTAAAGACGGGTGGAGTCGGAAGCCGATCTCTAAAGAGGAGCAGGTGCGGTTGATGCGCCGGCTGAAGGAATACGTCAACCTGAGGTATGACAGCGAAGCGACGTCGCAAAGCAGATAGGGGCGGACGAAGGCGCCCTGAACGGCTGGCTGGCCGGCAAAGTGAAAGCGACGTTTCGATCGCTGCAGAAGATCCGGGACTTTTTGGAGCGTCAGGTGAAAAGAAGGGGCGGTATTGCGCCTTTTGGTTATGTGCCGATGAAAGCTAATAACCCGAATGGGAGGAGAGGGAAGGGAGGGAGAGGTAGCGTGGTGAATGGTGATTTGTGATTGGTGATGAGTAGTTCGAGTGGAGAACGGCGACGTGAAAAGTGATCCGACGGCGTCCTGCAGACACGGGAACTGTGCCGGCCAGGTTATTGATTGGTGAGAAGCTGGGCGAAACAACTACAACCTGCGGCAGGCGAATGACTCGACCTGGCCCGGCTGCACACGGCGCATGGTGCGTAGTAGGGCAAATGGAATGGAACCTGGGAAAAAGAACGCTCTAAAATCGGTTTAGAGCGCGTTTGATGAAGCGGCCGCTACCGTAACACCCCGTTCTTTGGGCGATTTTCGCGTCTTCTTCCGCTATTCATCCAGAAAAAAATCTTCGTTCACTTTCTTTAGGTAAAGGATCTCCTCCGTCCGAACGCCGACGTTGTGGCGTATCATCGTAGTTAGTTGCTCCCCATCGATGAGCACAATTCGAGTGGGATGGCGTTCGGCGAAACTCTTGGCTAACAACGTCGATGGGAATGAAATGGCGGAGCATTTTAGTGTGGAGCGCGGCGCGAGGGACTCTTCCAAAACCTCTGGAAACTGCTCGCGCGATAGTGCCTTAAATGAGTAATAATGCGGGCTGAAGGGGCATTTAGTATGCAAACTGCATTTAATATTACTAATGTGAGTTTTTCCGCCGACCCGATCGAACCGGGCATCGTCGCACTTTCTGTCAATTTTCAAGTATTCAATAATGGACCTTCGCATGTCACGGGATTGATCGTTACCACTGATTTCTGGAAGACATCCCATATCGCTGGTGGAGTGTTCCAGGGCTTCGGTGCAGGATTCGAGTTCTGGAAGGCGAACTTCTCAGTATCCGGTCCGCCCGTGACCTTCGAATTCGTGATCTTCTGTGACGACTTCGGTGGAAACAATGTCGTGCCCAGGATCTGGAACACAAACGGAGGGAACAGATTTCAGGCTAGTGCTTGAGGTGTTCTCGCGCAAACGTATTGAACCGCCTCGTGCTTGGGCGGCAAATGCCCGGGAATGGCGGAACCGAGCTCAGCAGTGGATCCTGTAAAAGGGCGGCACTTCGACGGCACGATGGTCAAGGCGGATCGATCGCCGCTCTCATGGGCCTGACCGTTTTTCACTACACGCAGCGCTCGCCTTCTTACTTGTTAGCACGGCGATGATGAAACCCGTCCGGTCACCATATGGTCTAAAAGCAAGGCGCCACCCAAAAGACGAGGAGAACTGATCCACCGCC
>JAFAZK010000175.1 GCA_019239825.1 Verrucomicrobiota bacterium
AAATCCAGATGCTTTGACGGTGGTAGTGCTTTGCGCGGCCGCAGTGATGCCAACGAAAGTAAGAAGAATTGCGAGAGCCGCGCAGAGCGACTTCGTAGCGGCTGTCCATGCCGTTCGCGTTCCTCGAATTAGACGAGTCATGGGGTTTGGGTTTTGGACGACTAGAAGCTGAAATCACATTGGAACCTTAAATATCTTAAGAAGTCGACTGGAAACATCTAAGATCACGGCGAACCTGGTTGGATCTTGAAAAATTGAGAGAGTTACCGACGCTCTCGGGCGAGTTCCGCAGCGGCCAGTCGCTGACCGGCGCTCAGGAAAACGAGCCGTCCCTTAAACGACGGGAAACATAATTCATACCCAGAGTCTAGCGGATGAGCAGGAGCTCATCCCTACCGTTGCCGAAAGTACTTGGCCGGCGTCTGGCCCAACGCGGCTTTGAATACGGCGATAAACGAGGAGACATCGGTGTAACCGACGTTTAATGCGACATTGGACACAGCATCGCCTTCGGCTAACTGCTCCAAAGCGGTTAAGAGGCGGAGCTGCAACCGCCATTGACCAAAGCTCATTCCCGTTTCCCGGCGAAACAACCTCGCGGCGGTGCGCAAGGTAACCCCAGCATTTCTTGCCCACGCTTCCAGGGACGTCGTACTTTGTAAATCAGCGGCGATAGCCCGCGTAATCCGCTTGAGTCGTTCGTCGCGAGGTTCCGGCAAGAACAGTGGCATCACCGTTAATTTGTTTAGTCGATCCAGCAGCACGCGCATCAGCCGTTCTTCGGGGCTTCCGGAAACATAATCGGCGCCGAATCCTGCAGCCGTTTTCAAAAGCTCCTTCATCAACGAGTCGACATTCACGACACAACAGCGCTTCGACAGATTAGCGACCCCCGGTTCAACCCATAAAGCGATCAGACGAAAGCTCTTGCTCGACCTGGTTGTGTGGAGAGTTCCTGGCGCAATCCACACTGCGCGCTGCGGAGGGATCACCCAGAGCCCATCCTCTGTCCTGACTGTGATGACGCCTTCACTGGCGCAAAGCAATTGACCACGTTTATGCCGATGAGCTGGGATCTCGCCGGCTTTATACCGTTGAGACCGGACAAATGCAGGGCACTGCACGCTATCCGGATCGCTATGCATTCTCTTGAGCGTGTCCATTTTGCCCTATTTTTTGTCAAAATAGACCGAGATCTGCAGGTAAATCCAGGTAATCTTTAGCGACTTCAAATTACACCGATGAGCAGGAGCTCATCCCTACCGGAAACATGGAGATAAAAAGTTCCTATCCTCGCTCGGAAGAGCGCTCAGTTGGTCGTGTCCGGCCTCATCAACCAGAGAATATGGCCGGTCTCGTTTTGCTCGGCCTCTGTTTTTCGCATCTGCTTAACGACACGATTCAGTCGTTGATTCCCGCCATATACCCGGTGCTTAAAACGACCTTTCGCTTGGACTTCGGTCAGATTGGTCTGATCACGCTCACCTTTCAACTAACCTCTTCTCTCCTGCAGCCGTTGGTAGGCACTTATACCGATCACAAGCCTAAACCATTTTCACTCGCCATCGGCATGGGCGTAAGCCTCTGCGGTTTACTTTTATTATCTCGAGCCTGGGATTACGGCGTTGTTCTGCTGGCGGCTGGTCTGGTTGGAGTAGGTTCTTCGATCTTTCATCCTGAAGCCACGCGTCTGGCGCGTTTCAGCTCTGGCGGCCGGCATGGTTTTGCCCAATCGGTCTTTCAACTTGGCGGTTACATGGGCACAGCCATCGGACCAGCTCTGGCTGCACTCATCGTAGTTCCTGCCGGACAACACAGCATCGCCTGGTTTTCAATTGTCGCGTTAGTGGCCATCGTCGTGCTGAGCCGGGTTGGGTTCTGGTACAAGAAAGTCAGGATATCTCAGCAGAAAAAAACCGCTCAATCATTCAATCGTCCACCTATACCGGGTTGGAAAGTGTTCGCCATCATCTCAATTTTGGCCGCTCTGATTTTCTCCAAATACTTTTATCTGGCTAGCATCAGCAGCTATTACACTTTTTATCTGATAGACCGTTTTCATTTATCTATCCAGCACTCGCAGATGTTGCTCTTCCTATTCTTGTTTGCGGTGGCCATTGGGACAATCATTGGCGGACCGATCGGTGATCGCTACGGAAGAAAACTGGTTATTTGGTTCTCGATCCTAGGGGTAACTCCGTTCACCATCCTGCTGCCTTACGCAGACTTGTTCTGGACCTGCGTCTTGTCCGTGATCATCGGACTAATTCTGGCCTCGGCTTTTTCAGCGATTATTGTCTATGGACAGGAGCTAGTACCCGGGAAGGTAGGAATGATTGGGGGAGTGTTCTACGGACTCGCGTTCGGTATGGGAGGATTAGGTTCGGCTATCCTGGGAGAACTGGCGGACCTGACCAGTATCGATTTTGTCTATCATGTTTGTTCATTCCTACCTTTAATAGGACTTCTGACGGTTTTCCTACCTAACCTGGACCGCTGGGTAGCGAATAAAGGACAGTGAATGGGCAAGTGAAAGGTGACGGGTGAAAAGTGATTGGCGATTGTGGCGATTGGTCAGCGCGAGTTGGTAGCGTGTTTTTCGGGTAGCGATGAGCGTCAGTTACACACGATCCAGCTTTGCGATGGCTAGTCTCAAGCTTTCCAGCGCCTCGTTCTGATGCACTAGAGTTTCGAACAACCTTCTAACCAGAGTGCGGGTATCGTCGTCTTGAATGTGTGGTATGTGCGCTAAGACTTGCACACTTTTGATAATCTCATCCGCATTTGCAATCGATCGAGCGGCCGCGGTTAAGTCCAGATTTTCAGCCATGAGTGGATTCTAGATGATAGCTTCACCAATTGCCGAACGCCAGGGAGGTCGCTAAGATTCATATTGAAAGGGCCTCGGTCGATTCTTTAGATCGTGTGAAACGAGAAGCGACCTGAGGCAATAGAGTCCGGCAAAACGAAAATCGTTTTACCGGACTCATTCCTCAGGAGCTAAACTGGGAAGCTGGGACTGCCAGCGGAGCAGTGACGGCTCCCCTGACTACAATTCGTTCGCCAATCTGGAAATGGTTCTGAAAATCGGCTGAAATTGAGCGCTGCGTCGAGAGACGTTGGGAGGCGCACTGGAGCGCCGCTATTACTGGCATTTCCAGGTTTCCGGTGATAGCAATTTACTGTGACGGAGCTGATTGTTAATCTGAAGGAGCTGCCACCTTCGAGTCCGAAACGACCAGGGCGGGTTCAAGAACTGATCGGAATCATTTTTCAAAGCGATCAGAAAAGTGTCTTAGGTTCCTGGATTATTCGGCCAGTAGAGATGCTTGATCGCCATCTTGCGGGGTTAGGCCGCTCTCCTGATCGTCCTTCATTGGCGATGCATGTTGGCCTCCACGCCCGGCTAGCCGATGGTCGAGAATTCGTTGTCGAGCAGCTGGTCGGGACGCCGTTCGAAGATTTAGTTGACGGTTTAAATTGGACGCCCCTGGAGACTTTCCGTGCCCGGGATCGGGGAGGTTGGGATGTGACGATTCCGGCCACCACGTTTCGAGGGATTGACGGTGCAATTGTGAACGAAACAATCGAATTCCTAAATGAGATTTCGGTTCGCCCTTTCTTGGACGAGGATTGCACCACGATGGTGGAACGCGCTTTCGGCAAGCGACGCATGTTTGCTGACAGCCCGACTGCTCGCGCGATTGGTCTTGGTTTGCGAGTCGGCGATCCTGCCCTGGCGCTTTTACGTCCTGATGTTCGCCTAGACGACAGATCAGAGTTTCTTTTGCGCGCCGACACCTTGCGGGCTTTACCAGACCCGGTAACTGATTGGGCTGCCCCCAATGCTCACCGCATCGCCAAGCGAGCGCTTTTTTTGGGGATAATCGGGCTGCTTAGCGTGGGAGTTCTGAGCAGGCTGTTCGCTTTTCTAAAGAACGGTTCGAAGGAGGCTCGGCCGCTGTGACGAGACTCCGAGTGTGCGTTTGCTGAGTGATCAAGTGCTATCAGATCAGATTCTTAACCTAAATCGAAGCCGTTCGGCAGCAGGCGCTGGTTGTTCGACATTCGAATTTGAAAGATAAATTGGTGCTCTTTGCGCGAGGGTACGAGTTCCGCTACTCGTGCAGCGCACGATCAAGTGTCGCCAGTAACTGGTCCGGCGTGAACGGCTTCTCCAGGAGCAGGCGGAAGCCCGCGGCCGCCGTATCCGCTTCCTTGTAGCGATGCGCGGTCATCGCAATCACCGGAATGGTACGCCCCAGTGAACGGCTAAAATCCTGAATATCTGCCAACAGTTCAAAGCCGCTGCGTCCGGGCATTTTTAGGTCGGACAAGACGACATCGGGCTGAACTTCACGAACCGCCCGCAATCCCTCAAAAGCGTTTTTAGCAGCGAAAATTTGAGCTCCCTGGCTCGAAAGAAATCGAGCGATCGCTTGGCAAATATCCGGATGATCATCAACAACGACGATCTTGATATTCGCTAGGGATCGCTGTTTGACTGCCATGTTGCGACTTCACGCCTCTATCTTTTTTCGGTTTAATCGGACCAACTGGACCGTTGCGAGAGCACTTTTGAGACGACGGAGACATAAAATTTTGGGCGCTTACGAAAAATCCTGCGGGCGGATACCTGCCTTCCGGAGATTTTTGAGTTGGCCTAAGGGATAAAGTTACCAAACCGGGCAATGTTTGCCGCCGGGTCGCCGCGCCAATATGCCGTAGCGATTAGGACGCCTGAGGTGCGCAGTCTCGCGACCTGACCAGTAACGCGCCCGTAACTCCGCCGATCGTCTGGATCGTCGCTTCAATCTCGGTCAAGGCTTCATTCAACGTCGGGCTTAGATCGATTAACTGGGGGACAGCTTGTCTTAAGGTTGCCGCCATGGCCATCATCAAATTCTCAGTGGTTCCGTATTCTCCAACGAAAAAAATACGGTGTTTGTCCCAAGCGTTCCCTTTGGCTTCCTCACTCATCAACTCACCGAATCGGATCTGGGTGACCTGGCGGATCAGCTCACAAACCAGGTATCCATCTCTGCCATGGTATCGGCGATCCGCCTGATTCAGTCTCTCGATGCTATTGATCGTCCAATCCTCATAGTAAAGTTTAGCCGCGGTCAGAATGGCTTTTTCACCCACTTTGCTTTCAACCAGCTCTGCGATAATCCTGCCGAGAAGATGATCGTAATAAGTCTCCGCATCTAGAAAACGGCGGCTCAATTTGGATGACCTTTCGTACCGTTTCTTGACCGTCAAGACCTGTATCGCATGAATCATCTCCTCGCGGACGGCGGCTTGAACTCGTCGCCGATAACGGTCGGGGTCGGCTTCCATCAGCTCCCAGTCAGCAATCAGCGGGTAATAGAATGCAACCACATTCACATTGGCTAGACTTCCGACATCGTAGCAGCAAGCGAAGTACGGTGGCTTTTTTTGTCTGCCAGGCTGGCGACTTCCTTTGGCCCGAGACACGGAAAATCCGATATTTAGTGCGTGGAAGGACGGTTTCAGGCACCGGAACTCTTCGAGTAAAATATGCGTAGGGGAACAGCCGTCGCCCTTCGCGAGACGAGATACAACATGTGGATCCAGAGTTTCCTTGCCGGCGCGCTGATCGCGACGACTCTTCTCCAAGCTCAGATCCATCGAAGATCTGCACTTGCCCTCTGTTTGGAGTGCAACCATTCGGAGGGAGACAGTAGCAATACTTGTGCCGACCGAGCGCAAACCACTTCGAAAAACCTTTGGTAAAGGCGCTGTTTCCCGAATGGCTGGCACTTGGCGGGATTCCCCGACGCCTTACGTCTCACAACCCCGAGGATCATCTCAGGATTCCCCCGAGGGTGATTAACCAATACGCCTTAGGGAACGAGCATGGTGCCGACCGATTTCCTAACCCTCTCCGGTCGTTATGTTTACGGAAACAAAACTATCATGGATACCCAGGCGATATCAACGAACGATTCGAGGTCCGATATTGAACTGATGGAGGCGGTTTTCAGACGTGAATCCGATGCCATTCAAGAGATTTATAAGCGGTACAAATCTTCCCTTTGTACGGTGATCCAGAATGTCTTGCATGACGATGTCGAAACCGACGACACGTTAAACGACGTGTTTCTCCAGCTTTGGGACAACGCAGACCGGTTCGATCCGGCCAAAGGTCTCCACGGCTTTCTAGTCACGATGGCTCGTCGCCGCGCTCTGGATCGACTACGACGGCGGATCGCCTATCGTCGCGCCACGGATCGTTTTGAGGCTGAACTACAAGCCAATTCGGATGAACCGAGGGTGCGTCATTTTGAGCCTGCGAATTCCGACCTCGCCGACCTTTTACATGGCGTGATTCACAAGCTTCCGATTCCTCAACAGGAAGTGATTAACCTCACTTTTTTTGAGGGCCTAAGCCAACGGGAAATCGCCGCTCGTAAGTCCATCGCTCTCGGCACGGTTAAGACCCGCCTGCAGCTTGCTCAAAAGAAGCTCTTCGATCACTTGGCTCCGGTCCAAGCGATGATCTGATTGAATTGCGGTGGTCCTATTTTGCCAAGAGTCGAGTCGCCGCTTTGGCGACCGGAACCGATGCACGGTTTTCATTGGGACAGGACAGATCCATTTCAAATCTGGCGCGATTAGGTAATCGCCGCATCCAAGCGGATATTAACTAAAGCAAAATCCAAGGTCCTAAACCAAGGTGCTCGACACGTCTTTTATAAAACGATCGAGGAAGTCTGAGACATCCGTGCAACTCTCTAACTCCCCTCTTTCTTTGCGATAGGTAATGTATTTTCCCATGGCCAATAGAAGCGCATGTGTGTGCACTGCTTGCTGGTCTAGAATCGATACAGGTGTTCCGTTCCAGATCTCAATGGCTTGCTTCAGTTCTTCTCGAAAGGCCGATGCTGTGTCTGATTGCTTCTGATCAAATTGGTCTGTCATAATCTCGGTTTATAAATGAGTTTACGGGGTTCTTTCCTTAGCCTCGCCAATTTGAGTTTGGGTGACAGGTCTCGAGCTGCCGGCAACACGTCGCGGTTACGAGGTGTCGCCAGGTCTGCCGTACTGACGGTATCCAAAACTCACTTTGGAAATTCATCAAGCTTCTCATTCAAGTCCTCTCGGACAAGATCCCTATGCCTTTCAATGCTTTCCTTCTCTTCCTTTAGTTCTTTCAGCTGGCCTTGAACTGCGCCAGTTTCATGTCCATGAGCAGCCAATTGCTTGAGCTGTTCTTCCTGCTGTCTTATCTGGCTGTTATTTTCCTCTATTTGCTCATTCGACTTCGATAAGTCTTCGCGAGCTTTCGCTTTGTCCATAACGAGAATTCGCAAGTCATGAACGAAACGGCCTGAACACTCCCCTTCCCTAATAGGTAACTACAATTTTGCCTTCTACTGAAGAACTTTTTGCCGCCCGGAAACAACCAAAGGGATTGAATATCGCGAACCCACAAAGAATAAACAGCTAGCTACCCTATCGCTCTTCTAGCGAGGGAAGCAGGGCAGGAACGGGAGCTTCCGACTGCCGAACGACAGCTTAGCCAGCGCATCGGAATCTAGCAAATGCTCCCTTTCGGGATTAGAAGAAAACCTGGACCAGACGCAGTCCGTCCGGAGGCCGATACGTTGAAGCGACCGGCCGAGAATCCCGCATCGAATCGACAAGAGCCTCAATCCGCCGACCGGATTCCTGCTCAACCAGCAGAACCTAAATCAAAAAGCTCGAAAGAGAACGCGTCAGAAACGTTGCCTGCAATTTCGGCAGATACCGGCGGCGCGGCCCGGCGGGCGACGGGAAAGTCGAGAATATCCGGTGCACTTATCCCTTACTTGCTAAAAAGCGCTGCCATGGAATGGAGCCAGGACAAATGCCCGCAACTAGGAGCCGCGCTAGCCTACTATACGATCTTTTCGCTCGCTCCCTTGGTGGTGGTTTTGCTTGGGCTATTTGGACTCGTTTACCATAATAGCGAGCAGGCCCGTGATAAAATTTTGGAACTATTGCGCCACCTTACCGATCCCAGTGCGCTCAAGGTAATTCAGGACATCGCCAACAACGCCGCCCAACCTAAGGCAAGTACACTGGCAACCCTCATTGGAATTTCGATCGCGATATTTGGCGCCAGCGGAATTTTCGGCCAATTGCAGGACGCGCTCAATACCATTTGGAAGGTGAAGGCAAAGCCAAAACAGGGGGTCTGGGGGTTCTTGCGCGCGCGGTTTGTTTCATTCGGGATGGTCGGTGGAGTTTGCTTTTTACTTCTCGTGTCCCTGACGGTGCAAGGATTACTTCATGGGCTCCATGATTATCTGGGGACGATTCTTCCTGGCGGGCAGGTTTTAGGCCTGGGGATATTTTATCTGTTCGATCTCGGCATCGTCGCCCTGCTCTTTGCGATGATTTTTCGCTGTTTACCAGACGTCAAGATCGCCTGGCGGGACGTTTGGACGGGCGCCATCCTGACCGCCGTCTTCTTTCTGATAGGAAAATTTCTTCTCGGCCTTTATCTGGCCAGCGGAGCGGGTACATCCGCTTACGGTGCGGCCGGGTCACTGGTGACCCTGCTAATCTGGATTTTTTACTCGGCGCAGATCCTTCTTTTCGGCGCGGAGTTCACCAAGGTCTATGCTAATAGGCACGGATCTCGATTGGAACCGAAAGAATACGCGGTGAAACTGGAGAGGCGTGAGGTCGAAGTCCCCGCCGAATCGCCGACTCCAAGTGTCAATGGTCATCCGCAACTCCAAACTGCTCCAGCAAAGCCTTTAACCTGAAGATGGGCGCTTTCCGCTCCGTGCCACTATCCTGGCTTCAGCAGTGCGGTGTGCCTTTCCCCATAAGCCATTTTGGGATAGCACGTACGAACTAAAGCTGAGATAAGTTTGGTCTGATGAGCCTTGATTCACCTCTCCCTCTGACGATCCTTATTATCCGGCATGCAGAGAAACCGGGTGAAACGTGGCCGGGATCCGGCCTGACCAGCGACGGCCAAGAGGACGAAAAATCCCTAGTACTCCGAGGCTGGGAGCGCGCCGGAGCCTGGGCCGTACTCTTCGGAACTTCACTGGGTGCAGAGAGTTACCCAAGGCCTTCGGCAGTCTATGCGGCGAATCCGGAAGCTATCTTTCTCGATGAAACGAGCCAACGCCCGCTCCAGACCGTGATTCCACTGAGCGAACGCTTGGGGATAACCCCGATTATCAGTTATTCGGTTGGCCAGGAGGTCCAGTTAGTTTCTGAGGTTCTTCATAGTTCGGGCGTCGTGCTCATTTGTTGGGAGCACAAAGCGATTACGGAGAAAATCCTACCGGGGATCGCCGGTGAGCAGAAGATCGAAGATCTCCCTCACCAATGGGACGAAACCCGATATGATGTTGTTTTGCGCTTTGATCGGATATCTCCAGAAGCACCCTGGTCGTTTTGTCAACTCTGCCCTTGTCTGATCTCAGGAGATTCGACCGTTTTGCTCACCTGATCCCAAGTAACTATTCCGAACGCACCACAGAATGCGTGGTGATCCTTCGAACGAGGTTAACTCCTTGACGATTTCGGTGGTGCAGATTGGAGGTTCACCAAACGAAATAATATTTCTTCGGTATCGGGATCATTACACGTTATTCCCTTGGGGTTCGATATTCTTTACTTGAGGATATGTCCGTTCGTTAATCCTCCTAACCTCAAGGAAAAGATTCCATGGTGCGATCAAGATGGAATACGCAAAATAGTCAACGAGTGGTTTCGTGAGCAGATTCAGTCGTATCACCGATCGTTATCTCCGCGAGTCCCTGTCGGAGTGCAGTTACTCGTTTAGCTCCGTTCAGATGCTTGAACTGTCGTTGTGCTTCCTCCCAGAGCGGGGCTGCTTTTTTCTGTAGGCGGCGCCCTTTTTCCGTAAGTTCGATGAGACGGCTTCGGCCATCAGTGGGCGACGGCTTAATCGTGACCAAGCCGTCGCGCCGCAAAAACTCGGCCATTTTCCCCATCGCTGTCCGCTCGATGTCCAGGCGTTCGGCAAGGGCATTTACCGCGGCGCTTCCCAATTGGTTGAGCGCGGTCATGGTGAGAAATTGCGTGATCCGAATGCCTGACCGCTCGAGATGGGCGTCATAGAAGCGGGAGATTTGCCGAGCTGCCTTCCTCATCGCAAAGCAGTTGCACTGATCGATCCCGAGTGGCTGGTTGATCTGCGGCATCATTATTTCCTCTCTGCAGTTGCTAAAAATCGCGGGAAACCTGCTCAGACAAAAGCTTCCCTATGTTTCTCAAGGAACGCCCGGACCGAAAGTGCGGGCGTACCGGTGATTCTCTCAACCACATCGTTGGTGCCGGCGAAAATGCCGTCTTGGTAGTTCCGAGAGACTTCGACAAGGTGTTGTGCGAGAAACGGGTGGAACCTGTACAACTTCTCCATCTTTTGGTTGAAATCGTCAATGGAAGTCGGCGCGTACTCGATCTTAGCTCCAAGAACCTTGCTCATCTCAGCGGCGATTTCGGTATGGTTCATCTCGACCGGACCGTGGAGGGTGTAAATCTTACCCTCGTGGCCTGCAGGATTGGCCAGAATGTGGGCGATAACGCGTCCCTGGTCGTCCGCTGCAATCGGGGCGTGGCGTCCGTTACCGAAAGGAAACTGGATCTTTCTGCTGGCCCAAATCTCTTTTGCAAAATGCGGATAGACGAGCCACTCAGCGAAAAAGGTGGGGCGAAGGTGGGTAGTTGCCACACCGGACCAGTCGAAGACACGCTCCGAGATCCAATGGTCCTGTGCGGCGTGACTCTTTGAATCTCTCCGTGCCGAAATCTGCGACATATTGACGATGGCGGTTACGCCCGCCTCCTTAGCCGCCTGAGCGAAATAAGCCGCGGCACCAATGATTCCAGGTGCGATCGGATGAAGAAAATACGCCGAGCGGATGCCCTGCATGGCTGCACTGATCTCATCAAGGTCGGCGAAATTGCCGACGGCAATCTCGACTCCCCGCTTCCGCAAAGCCGCCGCGCGTTCGTCGTCCGAGCGTACAAAAGCTCGGACCCGCTTTCCCATCCCCAACAAAGTATCGATGGCGGCGCCCCCGGTCCGGCCGGTCGCGCCACTTACAAGAATGTTAACCTCGTTCATGATTTTGCTCCTTTGTCTTTAAAGCATATGCTCTTATTTCGTCATATATGAGCATATACTCTTATAGTCAACGCTTTGGCTGCCACGGGCGCTCAACCCAGCCACCACTTTTCTTTACGGCTTTGCCTCTTCTTGTTGCCGCCTTCGTACTCGTGCTCGGGCTCGGATGTTTTGGATCGAACGACTCGGCCCAGAGGCACAATCCCCACCGAGCACTTTAAACCTAGGTCGGAGAGCGGCCACGCGCTTCCATTCGAGCACGAGGACGAAACGGAGGGCGCGAAACTCATCGAAACGGCAAGGGTTTTGCCTCTCGGGCTCACTGCGAGAGAATGTTGCGAGCCAACTCGCCAACCTTAGTACCCAGAACAGTATGTGCCTCTGCGTCGAGATGGATACCGTCCAATGGACTGAGACTGACGATGGCTCCGGCATCAAGGAAGTGACAGCCCGATCTGCCCGCTTGCCAGGCAAAATGGCTTGCCAACTCCGCCGACTTGGAGACGGCTCCTTCAAAGAGACCTGCTAATGCGCTCAGTACTTTGACCGGCGGAGGACAGATCAAAAGAACTTGTGGCGGTTTTCCGTCTGGCCCGGCCAGCGAACGTTTGACGATTCCTACCAGCTCGCCAGCGCCCTGAGCGATATCGAAAGGTGCAGCGTCGAATCGGCGCTTCAGGTCATTTATGCCAAGGAAGATGGTGACCAAGTCTAACGGTCGATGTGTCTCCAACAGGATCGGCAAATGGAGGGACCCATTACGGCAAACAGAGACTCCCTCCACATGGTCATCGATCACCGTCGTCCGAGCGTTGAGTCCTTCCTCAATGACCCGCGCGAAACCCGAGACCTCTTTTTGTAAAATCCCAGGCCACCGCACCTCCCAATCAAATCTGCCCATCCCGTCAGGCCGATAACCCCAAGTGTTAGAATCACCAAAACAAAGAATCGTCTTCATGCCGACCCAATCTTACAGGAGCTAACGAAGAACAAAGCAAAGAAAAATTTTACAGAAGATAACGAGAGGGGTAGCCCACCCCGATACCTGAGGAGTCCAAGTTCATTCAATGCTTCGTTCCCTGGCCAGCTTCTGTAAGAAAGAAAATCCTCAACCAGGATATCAAATCGGAGCGGCTCTTCCCGCGTAAACCCCTTCTAATGAACCGTCACAGCCTTCTGACTGATAAAAGAAAGGGTACGAAGCTCTAATTCTTTTTCCAGACACCACTCATAAATTGATTCGAAAAGCCCCGGCCCCTTGTCTCGATGTACTTCAATCGCTGCATTGATAAGGACCTTGGTAAGGTCCATCGCTCTTTGAAAAGATTGATGCATGCCTCTCCAGTCTTACGCTTTCCCCGACGCACACACAACATCTTTCATTCACGTTATCCTCTTCTTCTTCCAAAAGGTACGGAGCAACAAAAAGGTGAATGACTTTCTGCATCGTGCTGCAGCCGCGGCCGGCTAACCTTCGTTGCCTTCGTTACCTTCTGTAAAAAATCTTCTGTGCCTTAGATTCACTTCTGTTACTGGCGGAGACGGGCCAGTTTTTGAACGGCGGAGATAACGGCGTCTGGGGCTTCGCGCGGGAATAGATGACCGGCTTGAGGAACCAACCAGCGTTCGTAGTACTTGGAAAAAAGTTGCTCCTGGCCTTCGGAGCGTTCCGTAGGATGAACCCCATCCCCCTCTCCGTGGAGAACGATCGCCGGCACTTCGATTGCCGGTCGGCCGACCAATTGATGTTCGATCGCCTCCAACGCTGGGTCGCCGGACGCAATCCCGTGGCGATATCGATAGGAATGGATGACGATCTCTACAAAATCTGGGTTATCAAAGCTGGCCGCGGTTTCATTATATTCGGCGTCGGTGAACTTCCAGTTAGGACACCAAAGCTCCCATAACAGACGGCAAATTTCGCGCCGATTTTGTTCCATACCTAACTTCCCGCGTTCCGTCTGGAAATACCATTGATACCAAGCCTTGTATTCGTCCGCGGCTGGGGCCGGTTTTCGATCAGATGCAGGATCTTCAATGTTATAACCGCCGATAGAAACAAGGCCTCCAACTTGGTCTGGCCAAAGAGCAGTGGTGGTACAGGCGGCACGCGCGCCCCAGTCGTACCCTACTAAGATTGGTTGCCGCAGGTCGAGCGCTCCGATCAAATCCCGGAGATCAGCGGCTAGTGCTGCCTGCTGACCGGATCTAGGAGTCTCGGCACGCCGGAAACGGGTCTGGCCGAAACCACGCAGATAAGGCGCGATGGCATAGAAGCCGGCAGCGGATAAACCTCTGGCTACGGCGGTCCAGGCTTTCGCGTCGTCGGGAAATCCATGCAGCAGAATGACTGGCCCGCCGGTTGGTTCTCCTGCTTCTTCGTATGCGATCTCCAACGTATCGGTTAGGACGGTCTTCAACATAGTGGACTGGATGCTTGGGTGGCTAAGGTTTAGCTCACCAGGAGAAGAGAGCGGTTCCGCCGACCAATGCAACCCGAACGGCCAGAATCGTAAAAAATCAAAACGAAATCAGGAAAACGAATTCTTACCGGCGCTGATAAAAGGGCCCCGTATGAGGCCAATCTCAAGTTAACCTATTGAGGGGAAGGGCTGCGCATCAGCTCCGATGTTAGTACGGGCGATCCAGCGGTTAAGCTAAATCCTAACTTCATATTGCTGATGGTTGAGCCGACTTAGGCTGGCGTAAAAACGAGATAAGGATGTTAGGCGATAAGAACATGGTCGCGTGGGCGCGCTTCGTTCTCGTATGGAACTACCGGCCCCTCGCTCAGAGGGGATGGCGTCCCTGTCCCGCGGCCGCGGGATGCCGGGACTTCGGCGAACTCAGTCAAGTCGCTTCCTTCTTAGTCCCTACGGGACAGAAAATTAAAAATAAGGTATGGTGCGGGATGTCCAGTACGGCACGAATCAGACAGGTTCCTGACGCCCCGACCAAGCGGCGTAACGAGGCAACGCACGACCGAAACGGAACAGCTCCTGCCGAGACAACAACGGGGTCAGATCTATCCAACCCTTCGCTCTACAACAACCGCGAGCTCAGCCTTTTGGAGTACCATCAGCGTGTTCTGGAGGAGGCGGACGACGAGAGTAACCCGTTGTTGGAGCGCCTGAAGTTCCTCGGTATCGTCGCCGCAAATTTGGATCAGTTCTTTGAAGTGCGGGTCGCGGGCCTCAAGCAACAGCGTCTAAGTCACGTGAGTCTGGCTGGCGCTGACGGGATGGGACCTAGCGAGCAACTGGCTGCGATTTCGTCGCGAGTGCGTCAGATGGTGACCGAGATGTATCGGATTTGGAGAGACAAACTCGTTCCAGCTCTGGAGGAGAACAGTATCTTTTTTCTCAGATGCAACGAATTGACACCAGAAGAACATCACTACTACGATAATTACTTTCAAAAATCAGTTCATCCGGTACTGACACCCCTAGCAGTCGATCCAGTTCACCCGTTCCCGCAATTACTCAATAAGAGCCTCAACGTTGCAGTAGAATTAGAAGGCGAGACCATCAGTACCAACCTGGGGGTCGTCCAAGTACCACATATATTACCCCGCCTGCTGCCTTATCGAGCCGGGGAGAGAGGAATGTATCGTTACATTTTTGTCGGGAACCTGATTCAAAGCCACGTTCATTCCCTGTTTCATGGGATCACCGTTAAAGGAGCTTATCAGTTCCGAGTTACCCGAAACAGTAACCTGTACTTGAATGAGGAAGAGACCGACAACTTCCTGGAGACAGTCGAACACGAATTACGCAAGCGGAGCCGAGGCGACGCGGTCCGGCTGGAGGTCCAGTCCGATTGTCCGAAGCATATCACTGATCAATTGCTGCAAACCTTTGGGCTAACGGAAGAAGATCTCTATCAGGTCGACGGGCCAATCAATTTTCTGCGGTTGATGACTGTAGCCGAGCAAGTCGAACGACCAGACCTCAAGTTCCGCCCACTTGTTGCCGCCAAAGTAACTCTACCGGAGGCCACCCAAGATATTTTTTCTCAGATCCGATCCAAGCCGATATTGTTGCACCACCCGTACGACAGTTTCGAGACAGTGCTCAATTTCATCCAGCAAGCGGCAGAAGACCCACAGGTTATGGCGATCAAACAAACGCTGTACCGGACTGGGAAAGATTCTCCGATTGTAGAGGCTTTAGCAGAGGCCTCAGAGAGTGGGAAACAGGTGACAGTGGTAATCGAGCTCAAAGCGAGCTTCGAAGAAGCTGCTAACATTAAATGGGCTAGGATGCTGCAGGAGGCGGGTGCGCATGTGGTTTATGGAATCGCCGGGCTTATCACCAGAGCAAAGCTGGCGCTGGTCGTTCGACGGGAGGAAAATGGAATTCGACGATACCTCCACCTTGGTACGGGCAATTATAATCCGACCACAGCCCGAAGTTACGAAGATTTCGGATTATTAACCTGTGACCCGGTAATTACGGAGGACACGGCTGAACTATTTAACTGGTTGACCGGCGTCTCGCTCTTTCCAGAGCTAAACAAGATTAAGGCAGCGCCAAAAGGATTGCATGAATTCATCCTGGCGCTAATCGAGCGAGAGATACGCCACGCTTCGGATGGTAAGCCGTCCGGCATTTACGTGAAGGTTAATGCGTTAGTCGACGAAGATGTTATCAAGGCGCTCTACTCGGCCTCGCAGGCAGGAGTCAAGATTCGACTTCTGGTGCGAGGAGTCTGTTGTTTGCGGCCCGGCATACCAGGAGTCAGTGAGAATATCAGCGTACGCAGTATCGTTGGCCGGTTCTTGGAGCACAGCCGGGTTTACCGATTCGAAAATGCGGGTAACCCAGAAATCTATCTGGCGAGCGCAGACTGGACGGCACGAAATTTCTTCCGGCGAGTCGAGATTAGTTGCCCGGTCGAAGACCCAGCGTTGCGGGACCAGGTGGAAAATATTCTTGATACTTACTGGAGAGATAATGCGAAGGCCCGGGAACAAATGGCTGAGTCAACCTACGCCCGGGTTCCCTCGGAAGGCCCACGATTGGATGCGCAAGCGTCATTTTTAGAGCGACTCGCTAAGAAGTGATTAGTGTGAGGGGAGACGTGAACAGTGAACGGTGAACGGTATAGGGTGATGAATATTGCAGGATCGTTTCGTGACTTGAGGGTTTACACTGTTCACCTTTGGCTTCTCACCTCTTAATCATCCGCCGTTCGTAAAAGATACGCGGCGCCGGTACAGGTGATCACGGCGCCAACGGCGAGCGCGATTAGGTCGGTGGCGATAAACCCGAAATCGGCGCGATACATATTCACACTCCGGAACGCGCGACAGAAGTGAGTTAGCGGAAACAGCTCCGAAAAGATTCTGATGCTAGCGGGCAACTGACTGAGCGGCGCGAATGCCCCGGACAAAAGCATGATCGGCAACAAGAGAAAAACAGAGAATTGGATCGCCTGCGTCTGGGTCTTAGAAAATGCCGAGATCAAAAGACCAAGGCCTAGCGAGCAGAGCAGAAACAAAAAGCAAACGAGCGAGAGGAGGAATGGCTGATGAATCTTGATCCCGAAATGGAGGTGCCCGATCGCAATCGTTCCGGCGATAAGAAACATCGATATGAAGAGGTAAGGTAGCACCTTGCCGACAACGATTTCTGACTGTCGCAAAGGAGTAACCAAAAGTTGCGACAACGTGCCCACCTCTCTCTCGCGGGTGATCGTGCTTGCGATCAGAGTCACGGTGACCAGCTGTAAGATGAGACCAACCATGCCGGGCACGACATAGTCGACAAACAGCAGCTTGGGATTGTACAGAATTTTCGTGTCAAACTCCCAGGGAGTCAGCGAGGAGCTGAATTCGTGCTGGGTCTGTGGAGAAAGCTGCTCACCCAGGTCGACTACTTGCTCCGGTAAGTTCTTAATCAGCTCATATCGCTCATTCAGCTGGAATATCCCCAGGGCTTGCTGAAGCAATGCCTGGACCGCAGGCGCCGTGTTGGTATCTGACCCATCAAGAATGGCTCGCATGTTAATCGGTGTCCCATCTTGGAGTGACTTTCCCCATCCCTGCGGGATCACCACGGCGGCATCTGCGCCGTTTTGGACCAAGTCAATCGAACCCTTCGCGTCGCCCACCCATTTTTTCCAAACAAAAGTATCCTTGAGGTTCTGTAACAGATCATCGATGTCCTTGCGCACTTTGTCCGGGTTGTCACTTCCCTCCACCAAAGCGTCGAGGATGTTCTTACCATGGAGAAACTCGGCGAACTTTTGACTTTCGGGGCTATTGTCCGCATCCAAGAACATCGTTGATACGTCACGAACGTTAGACCCTTCGAACGCGTGTCCGAACACCAAGGTGAAGAACGGCGGCAAAACGAGGATCAACAGCAGGACTCGCCGATCTCTCCAGACATGGACAAATTCTTTATAAGCGATCGTCAGAATCGCTTTCAGGGAGTCGAACAAATTCATTTCAAAGCTGCCTGAACCTGATTCTGCGAATGACGGCCTTGGGCGTATGCATTAAACACGTCTTCCATGTCGGGCTCCACCCATGAGTAACCGAGAAACTTAAGTCCTGGAAAAGGCCAGTATTGCTGCCATTGGTCCACCAACCCTTGAGGATCGGCGGTGTGAATTCGCAACCGGCCGCTGCGGAGATCCACCCCGCTTATGCCCGGGAGCTTTCTCAGTTCCAACACTGCGGGCATGGCCGGTTCAATGTGGACCTCGAGAAGATCGCCTCCCAGCGCTTGCTTAAGCTGGCGCGGAGATCCTTTGGCCACCAGCCGTCCATGCTGGACAAACCCCACGTCGGTGCACCGCTCGGCCTCATCCATATAGTGGGTGGTCACGAAAATAGTAGTTCCAGACTGGGTCACTTGATAAAGAAAATCCCAGATCTGTTGGCGATGAACCGGATCTAGTCCGGCGGTTGGTTCATCGAGAAAT
>JAFAZK010000099.1 GCA_019239825.1 Verrucomicrobiota bacterium
AGTGATGGCGAAAGAACCGCCCTCTGCCCCGGCATCTATGACGGTCGCGGAGCTAGCAGACCTGATCTCTGCGGGCGTGGCGCCCTACGCGCAGAGGCATGGGCTACCCTTGGTGGATGAACAAGGAAGTCTCGCCGGTATGGTAACCAGGGCCGATATCATGCGCGCATTACGAAATGGGAAAGGCGAGGACACGCTGCTGAACGCTGGCAGCCGTGACTTAGTGGTGACATCTCCAGATGAACTTCTCTCCGAAGCTGCCGCAAAGATGCTCAGCGCGAGAATTGGCCGGCTGCCGGTTGTGGATCCGACTGATCCAACCAAATTGGTCGGCTACCTGGGCCGAGGTGAATTCATATTGGGTTACGAGAAATCACACCAGGAAGAGTATCACCGGGAGCGCTCCTCGCTGTTACATAAAGCGGTCAAATTTGCCTTGCGACGGAATGTCGCAAATAAAGTTGGCGCTGAAGAATGAGAAAGAGCCGTCAGCGGCTTAACCAGCGGAAGGCATTTTCCACGAATGCCTTCGCGTCGTGCTTGAGGCAGCTCCCATGCGCGACGATTAACTTATCGAAATCCCACGAAAGCAGCTTAGCCAGGATTTCTCGTCCGAGCTGTCTGTCAGTAAACGACAACCGGACGTCCAGAGGCACACCGCCGTTCAAAACACCCCCAATTTTCTTTATGACATTGCCGGCGAAGTCGCCCTCTTCAGGATGATAGTTTTGGAGAAAATCAGTTAGAATCAGCGTGCGCGATTTCCGGTGCAGGAATTCCACCTCTTCCATGAAGAAGTTTCCTTTGAACACGAGTTGTTCGAGGTCACCTACCCAGCCCGCCGGGGCAAGGCTTTGTAAGAGTCCGGTAAACCCGATGTGCGAAGACCGGCGCGATATCTTCGGAGGTCCCCACAGTTGAGCATCCGGAAATCGCTTGCGCCACGGCTCTATCCTCCAAACATGGAGGGTTGTAGGAGCTACCAGGTAACGCACCGGGCCGATGCTCTCTATCTGATTGAGTGTTTCACCGGATACGGCAACCGGTGAATTGATCCATAACGATCCGTCGCCAAGTTTGACCACAATCATTCGCGTGGGCAGCGAAGCGGCGACGAATCGCACCCTTGGGCCGTTGGCGATCCAAATGTCTTCGGCAAAGCTCTCTAAGCCATCTACATCGCTTCGCATCATGTAGAGCAAGCCGAGAATGGCCAATCGGCGGCCGCAGCGCCCAGACCTGCATTAGTTCTGGCCGCCGCCTTGGTCGCCGGTGTTCGCTGCGACCGGCTTTCCATTGCAGATTCTCAAAATAAACTCTTGAGAGTCAGCAAAAGTGCCGATCGGAACAAACTCTTCCACCGGAAACTTGTCCTTACGTCTGTCACCCTGTGGCGCAACAGACTCTGAATCCCTTTGTACAACATTCATTCCGATATTCTCCTCTCGCTTATTCACATACTCCCAGGAGACAAAATTTCAACATTAATATCGTATGACGATATACTTGAGTCTTAGAACTGTGCGTAGTAATTGTTCAATGGATCGAGAAACGACATAATACTGCGCTAAAGCGAGAAATTGCATATTTCTCTTTTGCAATGCGCGCCACCCACCCGGAAAGTTAACCGGTCGCGCTCGAAGTCTACTTATCATGAAAGCCTCTATGTCAGCCCGCTCCACTACTCGCTCCGTCCGAGGACTCAGCAAAGCTCAGTATGAGAGGCTGGCGGCGTTCCGTTACCAACTGCGTGAGTTCCTCCATTTCAGCGAATTAGCCGCGCAGGATGCCGGGCTCACCCCCCGCCAGCATCAGGCCCTGCTTGCGATCAAGGGGTTTCCGGGCCGGGAAACCATCACGATCGGCGAACTAGCCGATCAACTACATATCGCCCATCACAGCGCAGTTGGTTTGGTGGATCGATCGGTTGAACAAAATCTCATTGCCCGCGAGCCGGGACTCAAGGACCGGCGCCAGGTTTATATTAAACTGACAGATTATGGCGCCAAAGTGCTCGAGCAACTCACCGAGGCTCACCGAGATGAAATTCGCCGCCTTGGTCCATCGTTACGCTTGATTCTCAATCATCTGCTACAGGATGGGAACCACTGATCCCAAGGGAAATTGGTAGGGCGAAAAACTCGGCGCGCCCCAAAGACATCTTCCTCCGTATAACTGATCCGCGCCGGTTTTGAGCTGGTCTGTCCGCGTGCTATGGGCTACGCTGCGGCTCAAAACCGGTGCGGATCGTTTTTCCAGACACAACAATTCATATCGCTATACGACATATTATTAACCAAATAGATCCGATTGAGCAAGGTCGTTTCCCGCCAACCGTCCGATCTTTCCCAACCTAAAGACCCTCAGGGAAATCGACATTTGATATATATCGTTCAACGATATATGGTGGTTCTGGCGAAGC
>JAFAZK010000198.1 GCA_019239825.1 Verrucomicrobiota bacterium
TGAACAACTCGCACAAAGAAAACGACGCTACCTGTCATGCCGAGGTGCGCGCAATCCGTCTGGCTGGAAGGCGGATTAAACACCCGATACTGAAAGGTTACACGCTGTTCACTACCTGCGAACCTTGTCCAATGTGCATGGCTGCTATTCTTTGGGCTCGCCTCGATCGCGTCGTATTTGGCGCTACCATCGAGGATGCTTCGCGTCACTGTCACCAAATCCACATTAAGGCTGCGACTGTGGTCACCAAAAGCGACATGAAATGCGTGGTCACAGGCCCAGTGGCGCGGGACCGTTGTTGCGAACTGTTCACCTCTCCCGCGATGGCCAAGACATTTGCCTATTGGCGTAAAAACCGAAAATGACGTCAACTCACTTCTCAGATCTAGCCGCGATTCTCCGCCACGCAGACGCGGTGATCGCGGATCCGCAGATGCTCGAAAGATTGTCTAAAGATTTCTATTGGTACTCTCCCATCCTGAAAGCATTGCTCGAGGACAAACGAGCGGAGGCAGTGGTGCAGCCGCGTTCGCGGGAAGACATTCAGAACGTTCTACGTTATTGTTTCGATCAAGGGATTCCCGTGACCGTCCGTGGCTCTGGCACCGGTAATTACGGGCAAGCGATTCCGTTAGAAGGCGGCGTGGTTATCGATTTGGCGCTCATGGACCGTATTCTCGCCATCGAACCTTCCGGAGTCGCCGTTTGTGAACCAGGCGCACGCCTAATCACGATCGAGAACGAAGCTCGTAAAGTCGGCTGGGAACTTCGTTGTTATCCCTCCACCTACGTCAAGGCATCGGTCGGCGGTTTCCTGGGTGGCGGTTCCGGCGGGATCGGATCGATTACCTACGGCGGCCTGCGAGATAACCAGACCGTACAAGGGATTGAGGTGTTGACCATGGAGCCAGAACCGCGGTTCGTCCGTTTCGATGGCGACGCAGTCCATCAGATCCTCCACTCCTGGGGAACGAATGGACTCATTACCGAGGTTCGTTTGGCGCTTGGTCCCAAGCGCGACTGGGCACAGCTGGCCGTCGCCTTTGATGCTTATGACGCCGCTTATACCTTCGCGGAGAATATCGCCAACGACACGGTCACCCCTAAACGCTTAGTCACGGTTTTCGAATGGCCAATCCCGTCTTACTTTGCGCCGATTCAGCGGTTCTGTCCGCTGGGGCAATCGTTAATTTTCTTTCTCGTCGAGAACTCGGCGCTGCCGGAGGTTGTCCGAAAAGCAGCCTTGGCAGGCGGCACCATTGTCTACTCTCAACCCTACACCGAGCCGAGAAAAGGTCCCCTGTTGACCGATTACACTTGGAACCACACCACGCTCTGGGCGCTGAAAACGGACCCGGCATTAACCTACCTGCAGTGCGGTTTCAATCCCGAGACCGCCCGCCAACAATTTAGGCTAATCCGCGCGCGATTCGGAGAAGATTTTCTGTTTCACATCGAGTTCGTCAAAAACGATCGGGGCCTGATCATTCCGGCAGCCCTGCCGATCGTTCGCTTCAAAGATGAAGAGTATTTGAACGAAATGATCGATTACTGTCGCGAGATCGGGGTTACTGTTGCTAACCCGCATGTTAACCAGGTTGAAGGCGGTGGACGTTTCCGTTCCGACAATATCCAATTGCGGGCGAAATATCAGTTCGATCCGCGCGGCCTTTTGAACCCGGGGAAGATGGCGACGTTTTCACCTGAAGATACGACCGCGGGAAAGGTAACGGATAGAGCCTAATCGCCGATGGACGCGGATTAAGCAGATTGTTTTCTAACTGCGGATATGACGAGAAACATAAAACATACTGTGGTCGGAGAAATGTTTTCAATCGACCGGTACCGCAATCGAAGCGCAAAACCGCATTTGCGTAAATCTGCGTCCATCTGCGGTTCGTTTTCACCTTTTTTGCGGCTATTGTTTTTGTTCGCGTCAATTCGTGGCCATTCGCGGTTTGTGTCTAGTCTGCCTTAACCTGCGGTTCTGACTTTCCTCCTCGATGAAAACCTGGATTCCTGATTCTCGTAATTTTGCTTATTTGACGTGGCCACAAGTCGATAGCCTGCCCCGAGAGAGCACCTTGTTGGTCCTACCCACTGCCGCAATTGAACAGCACGGGCATCATCTTCCGCTGGCTACGGATACCTTGATCAACAACTTCGTTCTGGGTCATGCTTTGCGACTGCTTCCGGAAACCTTGCCGGTCTACGCGTTGCCGCCGATCTGTTACGGAAAAAGCAACGAACACATCGGCTACCCGGGAACCCTGGCGCTCTCCGCGCGGACTTTCATGGACACGATTCGTGACCTGGGTGCGAGTGTCGCCGAAGCAGGATTCCACAAACTGGTCCTCTACAATACGCATGGCGGAAATATCTCCTGTATCGATGTGATGGCCCGGGATCTCCGAGCTGAGTTCGGTCTACGGACTTTCTATCTTTCCGGGTCCGGGGGAGCGAAGTTCGACGACCTTGATCCCCAAGAAAGAGCCTATGGGTTTCATGCCGGAGAAGTAGAAACCTCGTTGTTGTTGGCAGCTTGCTCTGAACTAGTCCAGCAGGACCAATACACCGTCAATTACATCGCCAAGGTCAGTGATCCAAAGGTTCTGACCCCTGAAGGCGGACCAGCTAACTTTGCCTGGCTGACTCGAGATATTGCTCCATCCGGCGTTATGGGAGATCCGACTCCATCCAGCTCTGAAAAAGGCGGCCGCTGGTTGGAACGCATGGCGGCCTCGGTTGCGAAAGCGTTAGTGGCGATGGCTGGGTTCTCTGAAACAGGGCGCGCAGAATCGAAATGACCACGAAATCGAACCTGATCGACTGTGGCGATGGCGTGAAGTTGGAACGGGGTGTCGCCGCGATAATGCGAGACGGGATCAAGCTGGTCTCCGATCACTACTATCCGGCCGTAACCGGCCGATTCCCTACCCTGTTGATGCGCCAACCTTACGGCCGCTCGATCGCTTCCACGGTGGTTTATGCTCACCCAGTCTGGTTTGCCCGAGCCGGTTACCACGTCGTGATCCAAGACGTACGTGGACGCGGTGATTCCCAAGGAGATTTTTATCCGTTCCGAAACGAAGGAGCTGACGGTTTCGATACGCTCAGCTGGCTGGTCAACCATCCGGCCAGTAACGGTAAGATCGGCATGTACGGCTTTTCTTACCAGGGAATGACCCAGTGGTTAGCTGCCGCGGAACAGCCACCGGGCTTAGTCGTAATCGCTCCGTGGATGACGGCCCACGATCTTTACGAGGGCTGGTTCTATCATCAGGGAACGCTCCGGCTAGCGGACACGGTCGGTTGGGGAATCCAAATGCTCCGCGAAGATGCTAGACGCCGTCAATTGACGGCGGCGAGCGCCGAATTAGAAGCGGCTTGGCTCCAGCCCAGGCAACAAGCCTATTTCACTCCTTACGGCGAACTACCAATATTGGCTCATAACGGGTTGCCGTCCTATCTGCGCGATTGGTTTGAGCATCATACCCGGGATGACTATTGGAAGCAGCTCGATATTGCGGATCGGCTAAAGTCCGTCCGGTTACCCGCCCTTCATCTTTCGGGCTGGTATGATCCTTACCTGCGCGGCAGTATCAGCGGTTTTCGCTCCTTATCCGCAGCCGGCGTTCCCCATCAATATCTTTTGGCCGGGCCCTGGGTTCACATACCATTTGGTGACCGAGTCGGAGATATGAGCTTAGGTGAGCTCGCTCAATTCGACACCAACCAACTGTTGCTTCGCTGGTTTAACCATTGGTTGAAAGGTACCAACGATTTTTCGGAGGAGCCGGTCGTCCGCCATTTTGTCTTGGGGGCAAATTCCTGGGCGGAGTCTGAGACTTGGGGCGGCGATCAGACCCAAATCTACTTCTTGCGCAGCGCGGGCTTAGCTAATTCTAGGAAAGGCGACGGAAAACTCACTGTAGGTCGCCCGGCTACAATCGAGCCGAGAGACTGGTTCGTTCAGGATCCAGAAACGCCAGTGATTGCGCCCGGTGGCCCCACCGCGTCACCGGGCAGTTTCGATCAAGCCGGTACAGAACAAGGTAACAACCTTCTCGTCTATACCTCTGATCCCTTAGCGGAAGATTGTTCTGTTTTCGGCTCCCCGGTTCTAACGCTCTACGCCACCAGTTCCGCCGAGACCACAGATTTCGTGGGTAAACTCGTGCGGGTACGCCCGGACCAGAAGTGTGAATTTATCTGCATCGGTGTCGCTCGATCGGATTGGCTATTGGGCGAGTCGTATCGAGCCGACCACATCCAGGAATGGAACTTCGAGCTGGAACCGACTTCGTGCCGGTTCCATAAAGGAGATCGGATTCGCCTGGAGATCGCTAGTTCGGCTTTCCCTTTGTACGACCGGAATCCTGGCGTAAAAATCGCTGCTGCGAAAGCGTCGCCATGGAATTGGAAACGTTCAACTCAATCGGTCCTCCATGAACCCCAATACACATCGAAGCTCGAGTTGCCTGTAACTACCTAAATCAAATTCAACCGCGAATGGGCACGAATTGACGCGAAGCATAAAATTTAACCGCAGATAGACGCAGATTTACGCTGATTTCGTTCCGGGCTGCGGTTGGTCTTTTTTATTCGCGTCCATTCGCGGTTGATCTTTTGGCTGCTTCTAACCGATGGCTATACGTCTAGAAAAAATCCAGGAGCCACAACCGATAACTGCATCCTCAGGTCAAGTGGATTTGCGATCGGTTACTAAACGCTACGGCAACGGTGATCTGGTCTTGGATAACATCAACCTCTCGATCGCAGAATCTGAATTTGTTAGTATCATCGGGCCATCCGGCTGCGGGAAGTCGACTCTGCTTAAGCTGGTTGCCGGCCTGACCCGCTTGAGCTCTGGAAAAGTCCGCGTGGCAGGCGTTGAACCGGTGAGAGCCCGAAAGGTAATGTCGTTTATGTTTCAGGATGCCACTCTGCTTCCTTGGCGAACGGTGCAAGGTAACGTGGAGCTAAGTACCGAACTACATGGCATGAAGAAGACGGAACGAGCAACCATCGCCAAAGAGATGTTGAGTCTAGTTGGTCTCTCCCACGTCGCACATCAATTTCCCAGACAACTCTCCGGAGGTATGAAAATGCGAGTGTCAATCGCCCGGGCCCTCTCTACGCACCCCACGGTCCTACTAATGGATGAACCGTTCGCAGCGCTTGACGAAATGACCCGTAACCGGTTGAACGAAGAACTATTGCGACTGAGAGCGGAAAGTCGTTGGACCGGATTGTTTGTGACTCACTCGGTTGCGGAAGCCGTTTTTCTTTCGGATCGAATCATCGTTTTGGCCGCCCAGCCGGGTCGCCTAGCTTACGACCTGCCGATTCATTTCACGGTTTCCCGAAACGCGGAGCTACGATTGCGCGACGAGTTCGAAGAGGCCGTAATCGACGTATCCAAGAAGCTAAGGAGCGTTATGAACTAGCGTGAGGGAGGAAATCAGTGAATGGCGCAACTGAAGATCTGAATAATCCAGCCCGGTCGTGCGCCGGTTCTGCTCATCCCGAATTTGTGCCCTTTTGCTGCTATTCCCCTCTTATTACCGTGCAGGGTTTCATCCCCGGGCTGATGTCCTACTGCCTTTTCGAGGCCGATTTGCCTTCATGAGAAAACACGTAGCTAATTTCTTGAGTGCAGCCGGCGTTTGCCTTGGTCTGCTGGTAATCTGGCGACTCGTCATTTTCCTCTTTCAGCTGCCACCCTTTCTTCTGCCCTCGCCGGTTTCGGTGATTCAAGCCATCTGCCAACGACTTCCTTCTTTGCTAACCTCTTTGGAAATTACCTCGCTCGCCGCGGGCGGAGCCTGGCTGGCTAGCATCCTCGTCGGGATTTTCCTGGCAGTCATTTTCGCTGAGTCACGCTGGATCCGGCGGATGTTTTTTCCTTATACCCTTTTGCTTCAGACCGTGCCGATTGTGGCTATCGCCCCTCTGATTATAATGTGGGTGGGGACAGGCACATTCGCCGTGGGGGTCATTGCTTTCATTATTTGCCTGCCACCGGTCATTGCTAATACCACCCAGGGACTGATCAGTACGGACAAAAACCTGGTCAGCCTTTTCCTCATGCATAACTCGTTTGGCAGCGGATTTATCCCCGCTCTTCGTTACCGCTTACAATTGCTATGGAAGCTCCGATTGCCGAATGCGATGCCAGCTCTTTTCGTTGGAATTCGTATCTCCAGCGGGTTGGCTGTGATTGGAGCTATAGTAGGTGAACTTTTCGCGGGCTCCAGTCGCGTTGGTGTTGGCGGCTTTGGTTATGCCATTAATTATGCCAATGCCCAGCTCCAGACCGATTATCTTTTCGCCCTGGTAATCTTTGCCAGCGGTCTGGGATTTGCGTTCTTTTTCGTGGCTAGATTTATCGAATGGTACTTTTTGCACAACTGGCACGAGTCGGCTTTGAGCCCAGAGGAAGACTAGTTTAGATTTTGTTTAAAATGTTGCGTTTTGAATCAGGTAACGGTTGGTGGTTAGTTACTCACCCTGACCATGCTAGGCTGGCAGGCCATTTCGCCGAGCACTGGGGCAACCAAGTTTTTATCTCCCCTGAACCGCGGGCGGATGTGCTAGAGGGGATCAAAACCCATGACGATGGCTGGGCGAACCGGGATCTCGAACCGGACATTACCAAGCAAGGGAAACCGAGCGCGTTTTCCCGTGAGTTAGTTGGCACGTATTCCGCCTTTGAAGAGATCGATTTGCTAGACTATCTCGCTGTACGGCGTCAAGCCGTCGACACCGTGGTTAGGCGCAATCCTTACGCTGGGCTCTTGGTAAGTATGCACACGTTTGATCTCTTAGCGAATCGTGCAGACCGGTCGACCATTCGCGCGGATCAGCACCCTCTCTTGGACGCGTTCCTGGAGAATCAAAAAGCATTACAGCAGAAGGTGCGTTCTCAACTGAACGCGGACTCCGGCTATCAACCCGCAGATGTTTCTACCGAAAGGATCGAGAACCACTTCCGTCTGTTGCAAGCTTGCGATAATCTCTCGTTGCTGAGCTGTGTCGATTATCGGGGAAGCGCTAGCCTGCTTCACGCCCTGCCGATAACTGGTGGCGCTCGTGAACCCGTGACGGTGGAACATATCGGAATCCGCCATTTTCGATTGACCCCGTATCCGTTCGACGCATCTCCTCTGACCTTTGACTTCCCTGCACGGTTTGTTTCATCGGCCTTGTTCAGATCAAAAGAAGACCTCCGGGAGAAATTCAACGCTGCGGAAATTCGCAAACTAGCCGTGACGGTTGAGGGAGTCTGACTCGGCGCAATTCGATCCAGAGCCGATACACGAGACGTCGACTCATACGCCGATGTAACTTACAAAAAAAGATGGGGACCGGATTAACCAGTCCCCATAGATCAATACTTCCCCAAAAAGTTGGTATCAATCACTCGCGGTCATGCCCTCCCGCCACGAGCAGGGGTGCTCCACGGCTTCGACCAATCACTTCTCAGCTCTCACTACTTGAGATATCCGGCCTGTTTCATGACTCTTTCGGCTTCGTTCTGATTGAGCTTCAAGGTCTGTTCCAGCGAGGTTTTGCCGGTTACGAGACCGGCCACGTTTTGACCGACGGTGGTGCCTAATGATTGAAACTCGGGAATACCGACAAAAGTGATCCCGGTATAAGGGACTTTCTGAACGCAGGGGTTCGTTGGATCAGCCGTTTGCATCGCCTTCAATGTAGCCGCAGCAAATGGGGCTTTCTTTTGGTACTCAGGGTTCTCGTAGGTGGATTTCCGAGTGCCGGGCGGCACTGAGGCCCAGCCAAGATCGTTAGCCACTAACTGAATATATTCTTTAGAGGTTGCCCAGGCGGCGAACTTCTTGGCGCCTTCAGCGTTCTTGGCTTTTGACGGAATAGCAAAAGCCCAGGACCAAAGCCAATGCGAGCCGTTCGGAGTAACCGCGATCGGAGCCGGTGCATATCCGACTTTGCCCACCACTTGCGAGTTTTTTGGATTCTCCAGGATACCGCCCGCTACGGTGGCATCGATCCACATCGCTGCTTTGCCGCTGCTGAACAGGGTCAGATTCTCATTGAAGCCATTAGCGGTGACCCCGGGCGGCCCATACTTTTTCACCAGGTCAACATAAGTCGATAAAGCATTCTTCCAGGCGGGTGTCTCCAGGGTAGGATGCCATTCCATATCAAACCAACTGGCGCCAAAGCTGTTCGCCATCGTATCCACTGTCGCCATGTTTTCCCCCCAACCCGGCTGACCTCGCAAGGCCAAGCCGTAGAACCCATGATCCTTGTCGTTCAAAGCCGCGGCAAATTTGGCAATGTCGTCGTAGGTCGGTTGCTCGGGCATTTTTAGGCCCTTTTGCTCAAACAGATCTTTCCGATACATCAGAAAAGAGCTTTCGCCATAGAATGGCAAGGCCACCAATTTTCCGTCGTAGGAAAGGCCGTCTCGGAGCGGTTTGAAAACGTCTTCGAGGTCGTAATCCGCAGGTAATTCACCGATCGGTTGCAGCCAACCGCGTTTGGCAAAGATGGGCGCCTCATACAGGCCGAGAAACACCAGGTCGAACTGGCCGCTCCCGGTCGAAACATCGGTGGTTACCCGCTGCCGAAGTATGTTTTCTTCAACAATGACCCAGTTCAAACTAATATTCGGATTTTGCTCAAGAAACTTGGCAGAGAGTTTCTTCAGCTCGAGCATATCAGGGTTATTAACCGCTGCGATAGTAACGGAGGTCTGTTGCGCCTGAACAACAATGGCTCCGAACAAGAGCGAGCAGGCAAGAGTTAGAAGGCGTAGCTTCATAGGGGGAACGGATTAGGGGTTTTAGGTTATAGGTTTTACGTTTTAGGTTTGGGGTTGGAAATTGTCGGTTACATTCAAGATTAGATAGCTCGGCTCTTTGCCAGCATCGCTTTGCCGAACTCTCGACCACAGTAAAACACCGCAGGCATGGCTTTGGCGGTCTCAAGACCAATCCCTCCCTCCCCTCCGGTGATAACGGCAACCCGAGCTTGCCGCACCGCTGCAGACGTGTAGTTCATGGGGGTTAACTCGGTAGGGATGAGCTCCTGTTCATCCCCGACTTATGTTAATTCTTATTTGCCAGTTAGCTCTGAACGGATTGCTAGGTGCCGGCCGGTTCTAGCGGGTTCCAAACTAGACAACGACCGCTTGGCTAGGCTGCAGATCGGCAACGGCCTCTTCGAGCTTTCGCTGCATTGGCGTGGCTTGATGAGAACCACCCATCAGAGAAAGTTTCGCCCGAGCAACTTCGGTGACCTTGGCGCCGGCGTGCTTCATAGCGACGTGGTGAGGCGGCTCATGTCCGCCCTCTAACAGCGCGCCTTCTTGCAGGCCTTTCATCCAAGCCCTGACGAGATCCGCGCCAATATTGACTTTGACCACGTTCATCGGGATGGCTTTGCGAACATCGTCCGGATGGATCCCGCTGCCGCCATGTAATACTAATGGCGCAGGCGTTATCTCCGCGATTTCCTCCAGCAGTTTAAGATCGAGCCGGCTGCTTTGGCCGTGGACCGACCCTACCGCGACCGCCAATGTATCGATCCCACTCTCTTCGACCATCCGTTTGGCTTCCTCGGGTGAGGCCATCTCCACCCGGCCGCCTTGACCTTCCCCGCCAAACTGGCCGAGTTCCGCTTCGACCACCGCACCCATTCCGTGGGCGACTTCCGCGATGTAGGTCGCCCCTCTAATATTCTCATCTAACGGCAAATGGCCGCCGTCATACATTACCGAGTAGTAACCGCTACGCAGGGTTCGCAGGATCATTTGGTCACGGTCCGGATGATCTTGGTGCACCAGCACAGGAACTCTGGCTTGCTCTGCGAGAAGCCGTAGTAGTTGCGGTAAAACGTCGAAACCGCCGTAGTAGAGATCCCCGAAGTAGGTCTGGAGGATCACCGGCGCGTCTTCAGCCTCCGCGGCCTCGATTACGGCGCGCGCCGTTTCCAGGTTGCAAACGTTGAATGAGGGTAAGGCGAATCGGTTTTTGAGGGCGAAATCGAAGAATAGACGAGGCTTTGTGACGTACATGGGGCAAAGTTTTCCGTTTTAGTGCAAATTCAGCAGGAAAAGACGCACATATATAGGCCGATTGCGTGATTAACGCAATCAATATCGAATAATCTTGCGTTTTTAACGCAAACTCCCTATGGATACGATTCGATTACCGGAGCCGACGAGCGTACGTTAGCCCGGTCCGTTCCATCCAACGCTGATGAGCAAAGATCAAAACTCAACACTTGCCCGGCGCCACCAAGAGCTGCAGTTGGTCGAGACCAAGGGCCAGGTCAGCGTCGAAGAATTGGCCCGACATTTTGCTGTTTCCGATGACACGATCCGGCGCGATCTCCAAGAGCTTGAGCGCCGCAAATTACTGTTACGCACCCATGGAGGAGCCGTTTCCGCGACGCTGCTGGTTCACCGGGAAACCCCGTTTTTGACCCGGGCCAACGCTAACGCGGATGCGAAAACCCTGATTGGCCGGGCAGCAGCTCAACTGATTTCCGACGGTGAAACGCTCATTATTAACGGTGGCTCGACCACCTTCGCCTTCGCCGCAGGACTCAGCCCGCGTCGGAATCTTACGATTGTCACGAATAACGTGACCATGTTGTCAGTCTTACCTCCTGAAGCCGTAGAAAGCGTCTATGTTCTGGGCGGTGAATTTAATCGGAACTTAGGTTCAACGGTTGGTGCGGTTGGATTTGCCTCAGGAAATGTCAGCGTCGATACCGCCGTGCTCGGAGTCACTGGATTGACTGCTAGCGGCGGTCTTTCCACCACTCTCTTGGAAGAAGCCCCCATGATGGCGCGCATGATCACTTCTGCCCGGCGTACCATTGTTGTCGCCGACGCCTCAAAGTTCGGTTTCAACGCGTTCGCCCAAGTCGCGCCTCTGAACGCGGTCGATATTTTGGTGACCGACACCGATCCGCCGGCAGACCTGCGCCAGGCGCTGAGCCAGGCAAACGTCGAAATCATCCTGGCCAACCAACCGCGAATGGAGACCACGAATGAGCGCGAATAAGGACCGCGAATGGACGCCAATGAAAACCGCGAATAGACGCGAGAAGCACAAAGCTTAACCGCAGATGGACCAGCCGTCGTTAAAGCTAAGGCGGGCAAGCTGCAGACACACGCAGATAACGGCTAGGAAGCTGCGCAGCCGCGGAGCGTGCCCCGCTTGCCAGGCCGACTTTGAGCGCGTTAAGTGCGACAACCGAAGCTAGGTAAACCAAGCCATGTTTTCTAGATCCTCTGAATCTGCGTCCATCTGCGGTTGGATTTAGTGCTTCGTCTTAGTTCGCATTAATTCGTGTCCATTCGCGGTATGAAAGCTTTTGATATTCTCGGTATCGGTTGTGTGTCGGTAGATGATCTGCTGTTTGTACCTGGATCATATCCCGGAGCTGACACTAAGACCCGCGTCCTAAGTTGGGATCGTCAATGCGGTGGACTAACCGGGACCGCTCTGGTGACGGCAGCCAGGCTTGGCGCCCGGTGCGCGTTTGCCGGGTTATTGGGCGTTGACGATTTTTCCCGGATCGTAGAGGAAAATTTTCTGCGGGAGGGCGTCGATATTTCTCATGCGCCGCGAGCTAAGGACGCACCCGCGCCACATGCCGTGATTATCGTTGCGGCCGAAACTCGAACCCGGAATATCTTTTATCGGATTGATGGCCGTGTGGGCGCCGATGATCTTCTGCCGGACGAGTCGGTGATTCGGGCGGCGCGGATTCTTTTTCTCGATCAATACGGGATGACCGGGTGTCTCCGGGCAGCGAAAATTGCCCGGGCGGCAGCTATTCCTGTGGTTGCTGATTTCGAAGACTCGAATCACCCACAGTTTCCGGAGCTGTTGCGGTTGGTTGATCACGTCGTCCTTCCCCTGGATTTTGCACAAAAAATCACCGGTGACACCGATCCTGAAGCCGCTGCCAGAGCTGTTTGGCACCAGGATTATCAGGCAGTAGTCATCACCTGTGGAACGGCTGGGAGTTGGTTCTTAGGCAAAGACGGGGTTGTACGTCATCAACCCGCGTTCAAGGTGCTCGCGATCGATACAACAGGTTGCGGCGACGTTTTCCATGGCGCCTACGCCGCCGGTCTAGTCCAAGGAGCTCCCCTCGACCAGTGTGTCCGTCTTGCCACCGCCGCTGCCGGCCTGAAAGCCACTCAACCCGGCGGCCAGCGAGGCATCCCGACACGCGCGCAGGTCGAGGACTTTCTCCGCGCGAACCCCCAAACCTACGGCAGCCATCCCTAAGAGCTGATAAAATCTCACGCAAAGACGCAAAGCCGCAAAGGGAAGACAAAACGATCGGAATAGCCGCAAAAGATCACAAGGAACGCAAAAAAAACCCGAACCGCAGATGGATCCTCCTTCGCTAAACCGGAGACAAAGTATTTGCTGGGCGAAAGCTTCGGAGGACAAGCTGCAGGAATACGCAGATAGGAATGATCCACGGCTCATATATGATCCCCTTAGCCTCGCTCAGTACCGTAAAGGGCGAGACACATTGTTGGCAGTAAACGAGTTTTATGGACCAGCACCGTGATCGGAGCCCGGGGCCGAATCTGCGTGCATCTGCGGTTGAGTCTTTCCGCGGTTTCTTTGCGATCCTTCGCGGCTATTCCGATTGTTTTGTCTTCCCTTTGCGGCTTTGCGGCTTTGCGTGAGATTTTTCTGTTTTTGTTCTCGGTCTCCGGCGATGGGTTTGAGTTAAACTGCCACTCCCCGGAAACGATGTTCAGGGTTGCCGCCAATTTTGAGCTCAACTGCGAGAAGCGCTCCTTCCTGCGGGTTCTGTAAGAGCTGCTCCGGACTCAACCGAAATCGGGCCGACGTGATAAACAATGTTTTACCCTGTTTGCCTCCAAAGGTGCACGAGGTAGGGTTGCTGACTGGCAGGCGCAATACCCTGTCTACTTTTCCTTCCGGTGTAATTCGCAGGGCACAACTCCCTCCGAATCGCGCGTTCCAAAGACAACCATCGTGATCGATGCAGGAACCATCCGGAGCGCCGATCGATTCCTCAAGCAGCCAGCACAAAGGATTCGAGATCAAGCCTTCATCTGGATGATAATCGTAGCGGAAGAAAGCGTTACGAATAGTGTCTGCGCAGTAGAAATAGCGTTCATCCGGCGACCACGCCATGGTGTTGGTAATCCCAAATTCATGCGCGGTTAAACGCTCGTATCGGCGCCCTCCATCGTAGCGGAACAAGGCCCCGCTGCGGGTGGTCATCTCTTTCCTGCCGCCGTCTGGATTTAAGTTGGTTTGCATCGACCCGACCCAGAATCGTCCCCGTGAATCGCATTTACCTTCGTTCAATCGATTTCCGGAGAAAGGATCAGGCTGCACCAAAGGCTCAAAATCATCTGCCCCATCCCAGCGACTAATCCCGGCGGCAAAAGCGACCACCGCGCCCGCACCGTTTTCCTCCAAGGCCAACGCAGTCGGAAAATCGGAGGTGGACCAGTCTCTAATTGTTCCATTTTCGATATCATACGAACGAATTTTTTTTCCGATGATATCAACCCAGTAGAGGCTATGAGTCTCCTCTTTATAGAGCGGGCTTTCTCCGACTCCGTCTCTTGCATCAAAGACGATCTCGATGTTCATGGAAGAAAGCTAGCGTACGCGGAAGCGGCACTCTGCGGCCAAGGTGGCGCCTGGTGTCAGGACAACCAGACCGTGCGCCTCAGGTCCCGGCGGAAGATTATGGGCGTCAACCGGGTGGCTTACCGGTTCAAAGCAGAAGAATGAAGCATCGACAGAAGGCGAATAGAGAATAAAAGTCGACAATGGAGGGCGTGCTTCCAAATCAAGGGTTAAGCCTCGATCTTCCCAGCTGATCGTAGCCTGGCCATTCCAACCGGTGAACGCATTGTTGATCCAGCCGGCTGGGAGTGATCGCAACGATGAAAAATCCCAGTCCGGACGGCTCGTCACCGGTACACGCTTGACCGGCAGGTGGCGCGCATCTTCGAGCCAAACCGATTCGGCCTCTGCCTGCAGGAGCGTCGCCGGAGTGCGCGGTAACCAGGGATGAAACCCAAGCCCGAAAGGAAGCGCAAAAGTAGCGCGATTCCGCGCCTCCAAACGGATTGTCATTGCGTCGGTTTCAAGCGTGTAGTCGAGCGTAGCGTCATAACGATAAGGGCCGGGGCCATGAGATTCGTGTTCGAGGCGCACGCGACGATCGTCATTGTGGGAGACACGCCAGGACGCCAGCCAACCATTCCCGTGGATAGGGCAAGGCTCATCCGCGATGTTGGGCGTTAGTGAGTGCAATACACCGTCAAATGTGAATCCTGAGCCGGAGATCCGATTTGACCAGGGCACGAGCACGTACAACCCGAGCTCGCCGGGATCGTCCGTTCCGCGTTGCGGGCAACCGCGGAACACATCAAGCCTTCTTCCTTCTCGCAGAAGGTCGAAGCGCGCTATGCCTCCTCCCAGTGACGGGATGATATCGGCGATCAGCGAACCCGCGGTGAGCCGGATCGCGGGGCGCATTCGCTACCAGCCTCCGTCGATTAAAATATTCTGACCGGTAATCATGTCGGATTCTTTGGCGCACAGGAACAAAACCAGATCAGCGATGTGCTCCGGATGGATACGTTCCTTTAGTGACTGCCGGTCGAGCACCCAGTCATTATATTCTTGCAAGCGGTCGGCGAAAACGCGGTCTTCGGCCTCCGATCGTACTGCCCCGGGACTCACGGCGTTGACCCGGACGCCGTGCTTGCCGAGTTCGCGAGCGAGCGTTTTGGTCAGCCCGTAGAGCGCGCCTTTCGAAGCCACGTAGGGCACGTAGCCCTCCCACCCACCATTTAGCGTTAGCGAGCAAAAGTTCACGATTTTGCCGTAGTGCTTGGCAATCATACCTGGAGCCACTGCCTGCGCCAAAGCGAATGCGGCCGCTGCGTTGACTCGAAGTTGATCCTCGTATTCAGCAAGCGAAAACTCCATAAACGGGCGGTTGATAATCAGCGCGGCGTTGTTGATGAGCGCGTCGATGCCGTGGTGCTCTGTCGCCAGCTGCTGGACTCGGCTCTTGGAGCCTTCGAGATCCGCTAGATCTTGCCCGATGAATGAGGCCGCGCTTCCGGTGGTTCGGACGACCTCGGCGGCGAAACTTTCGCCCCGTTCGTGGCCCGGCCGATCCAGAAGTAGAAGGCGCGCTCCCGCGCGCGCCAGCCCCATGGCTTGAGCCCGTCCCAGCGAACCGAGTGCACCGGTAAGCAGAATGATTTTATTCTCGAGTCTCATAGGTTCATAAAGCATCGGAGACCTCATCCACGTTGGTCTCGGCCACAGGCTTATCTAACACCATCTGGCCGCGGGCCATGACCACGATACGTTGGCACGATTGGAACACGTGATGCAGGTTGTGGCTGATCAATATTCCGGTCACACTCTGCGCAGGTAAACTGCGCACGAAGCCCAGTACCTTTGATGTCTCTTTCACCGAAAGATGGTTCGTTGGCTCATCGAGGATCAGAACCCTGGACTTGAAATGCATCGCACGGGCGATGGCAACGCCCTGTCGCTGTCCGCCAGAGAGTTCGCCCAACAGAGCGTCGGGCGACCGCACCTGCAGATCGACATCCGCGATGGCTCGCATCGCGCCTTCCCGCATGCGTTGGTAATCCAGCAAGCCCAAGCCGCCAATGGCAAACCGAAGCGGCTCGCGCCCGATGAATAGATTACGCGCGATCGACATCGTGGGCACCATCGAGTTGTCCTGATAGATCGTCTCAATACCGAGCTTCATGGCCGACTTAGGTGAGGTGATTTGAACGAGGCGGCCATCGATTCTGATTTCGCCTCGGTTCGGGCGTTGGACACCAGATAGAATCTTGATCAGCGTCGATTTCCCGGCGCCATTGTCGCCGACCAAACCGCACACCTCACCCGCCTGGACATCAAAATCCACTCCCTTGAGCGCGTGAACGCCTGCGTACCATTTATGCAGGTTACGCACCGAGATCAGGGGGGTAGTCATCTCAGGCTTCAACCTTAATGCGGCGCGCGGTCCGTCGCAGCCACGAATTCGCAACGACCGCAAATATGGTCAGCCCGCCGACGGCGCACTTAAACCAGTTGGCATCGACCTGCGATAACACCAACCCGTTGTCGATGACCCGAATGAGCAGTGCACCGACGATGGCGCCAAACACGGTCCCGATGCCGCCCATCAAAGCAGTACCGCCAATGACCGCTGCCGCCACGGCCTGCAGTTCCAGTCCCTCGCCGATCGAAGGAAGCGGCGCGCCTAACCGAAAGACTTGGATCGTTCCTCCGAAGCCCGCCAGCATGGAACACATGACGAAGCAGGTCATCTTCACCCGCCTTACGGGAACCCCCATTGCTGCAGCCGCATCAAAGAAACCTCCAGTAGCCCGAATCCAGTTGCCGAAGTTCGAGCCACCCAGCGTCGCTGCCGCAATCAGCGCTATGATGACAAACCAGATAAACGAGGCCCGAATCATTCCACCCGGACCAACAAATTGCGTGAAGACACCGGTCGGCAGATCACTCGAGAGCAAAGGAGGGAATCCGCCAGTAAGAACGACGGCCAACGAGCGCACGATGAAAAGCATCCCCAATGTGGTGATGAAGCTTGGAATATTAAACGTCAAGGTGATGAAACCGTTAGCAAAACCCACCCCCGCCGCGATCACCAATCCAAGCAGCATGGCTGGGATAAAGGGGACGCCGGCGTTTGTCATCAGCGCAATGCACACCGGCATCAGGGCGAACATTGAGCCCACGGACAAATCGAATTCGCCGCAGATCATCAAAATGGTGACGCCGATCGAGACCAGACCCACTTCGGGCAGCAAGCCCAACATACCGCGCAGATTTTCCGCCGAAAGGAATACACCGTCGGAACGGATCTCGAACACCACCGTTAAGACGAAGAGTAGCGCGACGCCGGCTAACTCGGGCTTCTCGAGATAGATCCTGAAGAGCCTCCTCACAATTCGTTCCCAGCTATCTAATGCGAATTTAGCCGATAAAATGATCCACGGATCACGCGGATGTGATTAACCAGCGAAATCTGTGATTGGTAGGCTCAGCGTTTCCCTTGCTTAGAAAGCGCCATTATCGAGTCGGCTTGGTCGGGAGTGATCACCGCTTCCCCGGTGTCAATATCGGCCGGCGCCAAGCCGATGTTCTTTTTCAGGTAGGCCTCCATCACTGGCATAAAGCCCTGCTCGTAAGGTTGCTGGTCGATCTCGACCTGAATATATCCGGCTTTCATCATCTCAAGCACCTGCGGTACCAGATCGAAACCTCCTAGGAGCACCTTCCCCGGCGCGATATTGCGGTCCTTGAGAACCTTGGCTACTCCGGCGTGCCAGAATCCCATATCGAAGTAAGCGGTCGTATCAGGATGGGCATTAAGATACGCTCCAACCCGGTCAGAGACGGTTGCGAGATCCGTGCCCGAATCGATCTTCTCAATGGTCACCTGGCGATCCGGGTTCGCCTTTTTGAACGCCTCTAATCCGTTCATAACGCCTTGAGCGCGCTGCTCGGCCCAGTTCTGGCCAGGCGCGCTCACGCCGACCAGGACGTGGATCGCTCCTTCTTTTGGGAATAGAGCTGAAAGACGCTTACCCAGGTTGGTTCCGGCTGGGATGAAGTTCTGCCCGATAAAGGCGTCCCTGAGCTCGAGTTCGGGGCCAGCGGTGGCATCGACGTTTGAGGAAATGATCGTGATACCCTTCGCCTTGGCGTCTTTAAGCACTCCCACAAACGCGTTATTGTCCACAAGCGAAGTGATTAGTGCGTCCGGCTTACGGGCAACGGCTGCCTGCATATTGGCAACTTGCTGTTCGATCGAACCTTCGGTCTGCACGAAGATGAACTGCCCTTTCGCTCCCACTTTGGCGCAGGCGTCATCGAAACCTAGCTTTACTGCCTGCCAGAACGAGTTGGTCGTCGCCGAATGACAGGTGAACACAATATTGAGCGCATCCGCGGCTGCTGCGGACCCTGCAAGCATGAACAAAAATGCCAGTGCGCCGACCCCGAGCACGCGAACAGAGGATCGCGGGAATCTGAGGGGGATCATAGATGCGATATTCTAGTCAGAGGCTCACCGAGCCTCAAGAAACGATTACGTCTTCCCCGGTTCACGGCGCAGGGGAGTCGCGACCAACGCCATCCTTGATTGGTAGATTCGCACAGCCATGTAAACTGCTCGATGCCCGAAATCACCATCGAAGAATTTAATCCGGAGATGACGGACGACACGGCCGATGTCCTTGCCCGCGCTTTTGTTACTAATCCTCTCAATATTGCGGTCTTTGGTGTGGACCAGGTATCGGCGAACCAAGCATTTTTTAGGGGTGGTCTTCGAGTCATGCGCGGAAGAAAACTGGTCGCCCTGGACGGTGCGCGTATCATCGGTTTTATCCACTGGGTAACCTCGCCGCGATGCCAAGTTTCTATCCCGGAGAAGCTGACCATGCTGCCAAGAATGATCCCGGAGTTTGGCCTACAACGCTCACTGCGAATTAGCAGTTGGCTTGCGACCTGGTCCAAGCATGATCCGAAAGATCCGCATTGCCACCTGGGCCCAATCGGGGTTGATCCCCATGCGCAAGGTCGCGGCATCGGCCGACGCCTAATGAGTCTCTATTGCGAAGATCTCGATCGGACCACTACCGCCGGTTACTTGGAAACGGATCGTCCTCAAAATGTTGCATTCTATCAACGGTTCGGCTTCGAAGTGACACATGAGATGCCGGTACTGGGAACCCCGAACTTTCTAATGCGAAGGCCTGCCCTCCGGTAGAAATATCTATTTAGAAGACCATTGTTCGCGGCGATTCGTCTCGTTCTTTGCGCCTTTGCGGCTTTGCTTGAGATTTTTTTCGTCCAATGTCCAAATCCCCAGGATCCATTCGTCGCTCATAGGAAACCAAACCTGGTTCTTCCAACCGACAACCCAATACCCAAGAATAAAATGACGACGAAAGTTAACCCGATCCCGGAAGGCTCCCATACCATTACTCCCCATCTTTGTGTGAAGGGGGCGGCTCAGGCCATCGAGTTTTATAAGAAGGCCTTTAACGCCGAAGAGCTTTGCCGGATCCCAGGACCTGACGGGAGCACACTTGTGCACTCGGCGGTCAAAATCGGCGATTCAATCCTCTTCCTTTATGATGAAGTCCCGCAGATGGGCGCTCTCGGCCCGAAAAGCCTCGGTGGTACTCCGGTCAAGATCCATCTGTATGTAGAAGACGTAGATGCCCTTTACAATCAGGCGGTAAAAGCCGGCGCCGAAATCGAGATGCCTCTCGCGGATCAGCCCTGGGGCGACCGCTATGGCGCGCTCACCGATCCCTTTGGACATAGCTGGGGATTAGCGACTCACGTGGAAGATGTCTCCTTTGAGGAGATCAACCGGCGATTCGAAGCTGCCTGTGCGGGGCAGCGCGAATAGCGGTAGCCCGAGCTAGGAGCTGGAAGGCAAGAGGCGGGCACTTAGCCTCGTCCTGGAAATCGGTTCTATAGTTCGCCTTAAAAACGGTGATCGCGCCACCCCGAATGGCGCGGTTGCCGCTCAGGCGGGCACGACGTCACAGAATTTGATTGGACACAGTACCTTGATTTTGCCGACTGTTTCCTGAGGTGACAGACGGTCCGCCGTCGTGCGGCTTCCACCAATCACTTCTCACTTTTCACTTTTCACCTCTCACGCTTCGCTCTCCCGCCGCCCACGTGACGATTTGTCGCCAGAGGCGTGTGTACCCCGGCCACTCGACAAATTCTTTTGGACACCAATGAGGACCGACATCGGAGGTCCAGGCTACCGATCGACCCTTTCCAAAGGAGCCGGTTACCAAAAGTGGATTTTCGCCGACTGCTACCAACACCTCTCCCTCTTCCTTTGGTATAACCTCGTTGAACCCAAGCAGGTACGGCCAATCCCCCACAACCCCTTGCAGTATTGTATGCTCCGCTTTTTTGGCCTTGGGATTTATGCCTTCCGGCTTCTCTACCCGGTCATCGACAGGTAGAAGGGTCACCGGCAAGACTTCTTCAATTGGCGTTCGATGATAGCGCGCCGAGCCATAGATGCCCTGAAAACTAAGGTAACCACCCGCCATAATTAATCCGCCCCCGTTCCGCACATATTCTTTGATCAGCTCTAGCCGATTCGGGACGCGTTTACCTTCCAAGAAAACTTCCGGAGGTAGTAAAAGCGTGTTCGCACCGATATCACTAAGGATAATAGCGTCGTATTGCTCGAGCTTACTCAGCTGCAACGGAAACGCTCTGGCCGCTTCATGACTCGGCAGGTGGACCACCTCAATACCACCTGAACTCAAGGCACCGATCAAGAAATCGCCCCCGGTTGCATAGTGGGTGGAAACAAAGAAATCGAATCCTTTCAGATGAGTCGAGCTACTGACCCAGCTTTCACCGACTAGTAATGCTTTAATCGCCATAAAGAGAAATTCTTACTGACACCAATTCGCAATGGTTAACGCAATGACCTTGCTACAGGTAACCAGGTCATCGATAGACACCTGTTCATTGGGTTGATGTGCTTGACTCGGATCGCCCGGTCCGAAATTGACCGTCGGCGTCTTTGCGAGATCCGTGGGGATACCCATGTCCGTGTGCGCTCCCATACCCCAAAGCTGAAACGGATGCCCCGCACTAGTACATGCTTCGGCAAAAGTGTTAATGATTGGATGATCCGATTTTACTTCCGCACAATCAGCGTCCAGGATCCATTCGACTCGCGGTGGATGTTTCGATAGCCACGGATCGACCTTGGCCAGTGTCGTGATGTGGGCTTCAACTTCCCGTTTCACGGCTCCTCCTACCCCGTCTGTGTCTTTCTCGGAAGGTAGATATTGGACGTCAATGATAATCTCGCCTCGCCCGGCCATCGAGCTGGGATGTTCACCACCTCGCACTTGCGTCACGATAATCTGGTTAGATAACTCCATCAGCGGATGATTTTTTTTTGGGTCCGTGTGCCAACGCTCATTTAGGACGTCGATTCCGTCTAAAACGAACCTCATCAATTTGATTGCATCCACTGGTCCTCCCGCATTCCAATGCCGCGGTTTCAATTCGGCATGTCCGCCGATCCCGTCGATCACAATCTTGCCCCAGAGAATCCCGTGACACAGCGGCGATAGCCGATTCCCGGTCGGCTCAGTCAATATACCGGCATCCGCTCGATAGCCGCGATCGGCTAATGCCAGCGTGCCCATCCCGCCGATTTCTTCATCGACGACCGTGGCAAATACAATGTCACCGGCGAGCGGGACATTCAGTTCCCGCAGAATTTCGGCCGCAACCAACATCGAAGCCACACCACCCTTCATGTCGACGGCTCCTCGTCCATGGATTATCTCGCCTTCGCAGATACCGGCAAATGGCTCATGGCGCCAATGGCTCCGTTCTCCCGCTGGGACTACGTCAATGTGGCCAGTTAAAAGAATCGATCGACCGTTGCCCGAACCCGGCAAAACGCCCGCGAGATTAGGGCGTCCTTTAAAGTTGCGGCCAAGTTGCGCGCCGGGTTTGCCTCTATACTTTTCCAAAAGCGCATCAGCGTCCGGCTCCCACAAATCTGTCTTGAATCCCGTCCGACGCAATCTGTCCTCTAAATATTCCTGACACTTTCGCTCGCCCGGACCGGCTTTGTTCGGATCGGCCATGACGATGCTCTCGAAACGGATCAACTGTTGCAGCGTTTCCGCAATTCGTTCCCGGTTCTGGTCGACGGCATCCACGATGTGTTTATGGAATTCGTTATTCATTTTGTTTCTGCGGTTCGAATCATTCTGTCCAGAAGCACACTCACGATGAGGAAGATCCCGACTAACCCGAGCTGCCAGATGCTATTCACGTTCAACATCTGCAGGCCGACTTGAAGCGAGGTAAAAAAGAGCACGGCAGCCAAAGAACCGCCTAAACCGCCGCTACCGCCGAAGATGCTGGTTCCTCCCAGAAGCGTAGCGGTCAAAGATAATAGTTCGAGGTTATCGCCGATATTCGGGCGAGCACTCAATAGCCAGGAATCCGCCACCAGACCAGCCAAAGCCGCCAGAACACCACTTAAGCTATAAACGCCTAACCGGATCATAGCGACTGGCAGACCGACTAACCGGGCTGCTTTTTCATTGCTGCCTACCGCGTAAACCCAACGCCCCAACGGTGTTTGATTTAAAGTGAACTGCAATACGAGAAAGATGGGCGCCACCAAAACCAAAGTATGCAGCGGGAACGCCAAGATGGATTGTTGACCGAGTGACCCGAAGGAAACGGGTAAACCGGAGATAGGAGCGCCGCCGGTTAGGGCTAGGGCGAGGCCATTGTAGGCATAGTAAGTCCCGAGTGTGACGATCAACGGCAATAATCTAAGTCGGGTAATAATGAATCCATTGATGCTTCCCAGGAGGCCGCCGGACAGAATCCCGGCAAGCGCAGCGATAAGGACCGGTACCTCAGCTTTCATGAGCGAGGCGATAACCAGTCCCGATAGACTCACGATCCCGCCGACGGAAAGATCAATCCCTCCCCCACCGGTCAGAACCACCAAGGTTTGGCCAAGGGTCACCAACGCGAGCAAGGTCGAGAACTGAAGAACGGAATTAAAATTAGCGGGGGTAAAAAAAGCAGGGGCAAACACCGCGAAAATCAAGAGCGCGACTAACCAGAGCACCAGCAGTCCGCCAAACCGGATCTGTTTAAACGCGGATATCATGGCGTTGCCAACCATGGTGGAGCGTTGCCTCGGTTCCGAGGCCGACCTTGGGCATGACTGCGTTCAGCCAAAGCGTCCAAGATCAGAACCCCAATCAAAAGGACCCCCGTAATCACTTGTTCCCAAAGCGAGGGAACACCGATCAACACAAAGCCATTCTGTAATAAGCGTACCAAGAGAACTCCAAACATGGCTCCGAGCAGATTGGCTTTCCCTCCTAACACGGACGTACCACCTAGAACCGAAGCCACAATCGCATCCAGAGCGATGAGTCCGCCGGTTGACGTCTCCACATTCCGATACCGGGCCACATAGAGAAACGCGGCACACCCAACTAACAAGCCAGTAAATCCGTAGACGAAAAACTTGGTTCTACCGATAGAAACCCCGGAAAGTCGGGCGGCTCGCTCGTTACCACCGGTCGCCCGGATTGCGATTCCCAGCGGCACCCAACGGATCACGACCCAGCCGATGAAATAGAAGAACAAGATATAAATCGCGGTTAGCGGGATGCCGGCGATAGTAGTATTTACCGCCGGACCTAGCGTGTCCGGTAAGCCGGAAATCCAACTCCCACCCAGGAGCAAGAAGATTGCCGCCCGATAGACTCCGAAGAGACCGAGGGTAGCAATGATAGGCGGGATCTTTCCCTGTACGATTAAGAACGCTGAAACCAGGCCAAGCCCAGTTCCCACGAGCGGTCCGATCAATACCACGACGACTAGAGGCCAACCGCCTTGAACGCTCCAACCCACGAAAATCGCACAGATCCCTAATGCTCCGCCCACGGCAATGTCGATTCCGGCGGTAGCCAGTACAAATGTAATGCCTAAGCTAACCAACAGCAGTTCCACACTGTTGCGGAGAATCGTGATCAGGTTGTCCGTGGTCAGGAAGTAAGGCGACAAGAACTGGAAGAAAACTGCTACCGCAACGCAGGCCAGTGCGAGAGTTAATTCGCGCCGGCCGAACAGCCATCGTTTCCAGCTCATGTTCGATGCGATCAGAATTTATATTGATCGACGTTTTCTTTGGTAAATACGGTTGGCGGTCCAAGTAACAGTACCTTGGTCGCCGAATCGTATTTCACCGGCTGATCCAACCCCGGTACCGAATTACTTTCTGCAAATGGCTTACCGTCGATCAGCTGTTTGCCAGCCCACACGGTCAAATACCCTAGGTCACGCGGATTCCACAGCACGCTGAACCCAAACGCCCCACTGTTTAGATAGGCACGGACCGTATTGGGGGAGCCGTAACCCGTGCCGACCACTTTGCCAATCTTCCCAGACGATTCGATGGCTTGAGCGACTCCTGGGCAAGTCGTTGACGCGACCGCGATCAAACCCTTGAGATCAGGATGTGCAGTCATGAGATCGGTTGCCAGTTGAAAGGCGCGTTGCGCGGTTCCTCCAGCAAATTGCGGCGGTAACAGGTTGATCTTAGGATATTTCTCTTTAACCCGCTGCTGCATGAAACCGATCCAGGTATTCAAATTGGTTGCGGTGGCTTCACCCGAGACGATGCCGATGGTCCCTTGTTCACCGATCCGTTTTGCCAGTTCATCTATAATGGTGTAGCCCAAGTCCTGGTCCAGCGCTTGAGCGACATAAACCTCGCGGTCACTCTTCGGCGCATCCGAGTCGGATGTGAAAATTTTGACCCCTTTTTCCTTAGCCTTTTTCATGACCGGATCGATCGAGCTCGCATCCAGCACGGAAAGCGAAACTGCGGCGACACCTTGATCGATCAGTCCGTTGACGATGCGTAGTTGTTCCGCCGGATTGGTATCAGTCGGACCGGTATATACAAACTGTACTCCGAATTTCTCAGCGGCATCTTTGCCGCCTTCCTCCATCGCGTTGAAATACGGTATGCCCACAATTTGGGGCACAAACGCGACTTTCGGCTTCGTTTGAGCAAGCCCGATTCCTGCCGTAAACAGCATCAGACCTGTACTGAGACAGGCTGACCATCGATTTTTTCTGCGCATTTCTACCTTTCTCAATGTTGCTCCCCGCCATGGGATGTTTTGAATTCCGGCTCCGGAGTCTGCCGGCCCGGTTTCCCTCCAGTAATCCAACTGACGACTTCTTCGACATCGGTTTCAGAGCGGGCACAATCCGCCACTTTGCGGCCCCGTCGGAGCACCACGATCCGGTCGGCTACCTCGAAAACGTCATTCAGATTGTGGCTGACCAGTAGGACCCCTTTGCCTTTAACTCGGAGCTGTTCGATTAATCTGAGAACCTTTCGAGTTTCCGCTACCGCTAGCGCCGCTGTCGGTTCGTCCATAATCACCACCTTAGTTTCCAGATCGAGCGCTCTGGCAATCGCGACTGCCTGACGTTGCCCCCCTGATAGTTCCGATACCAACGCAGCCGGCGACGGGATATGCGACCCCAATTCATCGATCAATCGCATCACCCGATCTCGCATCTTCTTTTTATCTAGGACGGGCACTCCAAAAACCGGACGCACCATTTCCCGGCCAAGAAAGATGTTTTCGTAAACGGTCAGATTTTCGACTAATGCCAGTTCCTGAAAAATAGTGGCGATCCCCAGTTGCCTGGCTCTACTGGGGCTATCGATTGTGACCGGCTTGCCTTCGATGAGGACTTCGCCGGCCGATGGTAAGTGCGCGCCGGACAGTAATTTTACTAGGGTCGATTTCCCTGCGCCATTGTCACCGACTAACGCGACCACTTCACCTAAGCGAATGCCGGCATCGAGCCCTTCCAACGCGACGACAGCGCCAAAGTGCTTGGAGACCTGGGTAACCCGTAGCCAATCTTTTGTCTCGGCGCTCATCTTCTTAAGACCGGCCTTTTTCTCGGCATCCGGCTATTCATGTCCATCTGCATCGATTCCCCCGATGACAGCTTGCGCACCGACTCTCTTTTGATCAGCTGTACGGGAAGTCGGGCCTCGACTCGTTCAACGGGTTCGCCAGCCATCAGATTTAACAAAACTTTCGTTCCCTTCGCGCCCAGATCTTGTGCGGATTGCCGAACCGTAGTTAGAGGTGGCTGCAAGACTTCAGCTAAGGGCATATCGTCAAACCCGATCAGTGATAAGTCCTCCGGAATCTTGAGTTCCGCCCGGTCCGCCGCGTTCAATACTCCGAGCGCTACATAATCGCTGGAAGCAAAGATCGCCGTTGGCGGCTTCTTTGCCTCAAAAAATCGGAGCGCGGTCTCACGCCCAAAATCCGAAGTATACGGTCCGAACCGGACTAGTCGCGCGGTCGGTTTTAGCCGATTCTCTTGTAAAGCGTTCTTGAATCCGGTGAACCGTTCCCGAGTGGACAACAAATTCTTTGGGCCGCCAATAAACGCGATTCGTTCATGTCCATTGTCTAATAGGTGGCGAGTCGCGAGGTAGCCGCCGGTCCGGTTCTCACTGAAAATTCTGGGCGCCAAGATCCCAGGGACATCCTCATCAATCAAAACCACGTTGCGGTTCCTCTGCAGAATATCTGCCAGCTCAGGATTCTCTGCCTGGTTGGTCAGAAACAGGATGCCATCAAGTTGACGACTGCTGAGCAGTTTAAGATAGGAAAACTCCCGGTCTCGGTCATTCTGAGTATTACAAAGAAGCACACCGTAGCCGGCCTTAAAGGCGACTTCTTCTACCGCGCAAGCCAACGTAGCAAAGAACGGATTCGAAATATCCGGAATGATCAGGCCGATCATCTTGCTCTGTCCGAGACTCAAGTTACGAGCCAACCGATTCGGCTGATAATTCAATTCCCGAACCGCGCGATCAATCCGGGAGGCCGAGGCTTTAGGGAGAACGATATCCCCGTTTAGATATCGGGAGACCGCCGTAGGCGACAGCTTGGCTGCCTCGGCCACATCTCGGATAGTGGTGACTCTTTGCCGGTGCATAACTGAACCTGGGGTCGCCCTTTTTGGGCAAAGCCCGCATCCTTTGAAGCCAGATAAAGCGGTTTAGTAAACCGGTTTACAAGTTCTAGCCGCGATGCCTGCCGGTGTCAACCTCGGGAACGCGCCGGCACCAATGCAAAAAGGCTATCCCGATGAAAAGAAGAGCATGGGGATGGCCTCCGGCTGGGCTTGGCACAAGGCATTGTAGGAAAGCAGGGAATTGATAGTCTCGAGCCATGAAACCAACCCAGAAGCAATCTTTGGTAGAAATCATGAGGAGCCTGATGAGAGCAAGCCTTTCTCGCCGCACTGTGCTAGCTGCTGGTGGATTGGCCACGCTGACCGCAGCCGCCCGCGCTGCCGGCGGTTTTGGCAATCCGGACCTTCCAGCCGAAGGCGCCGTCAACGTCACCAATCCTAAGGCATTGACCGATCCCGGACCACAAGATCCCGGCCTTGCGAGTTTTGAGTCTGCGTTCCTCAATCCGCCTGCCACCGACGTGAACGGCATGCCCCAGTTTTGGGCGTCGTTCAACCTAGTGCCCAAACGGATTCAGGACGGCGGTTGGGCACGGCAGATCACCCGGGACGACTTCCACATCTCGACGACCATCGCGGGCGTCAACATGCGTCTGGGCCCGGGCGGCGTTCGCGAGCTCCACTGGCACCAACAAGCGGAGTGGTCCGTTGTGACCTACGGCAACTGCCGCATCACGATTCTGGATCAGGAAGGCCGTCCGCAAGTCGCGGATGTGAAGGAAGGTGATCTCTGGTATTTTCCGGCCGGTCTTCCCCATTCGCTGCAGGGCTTGGACCCGGACGGTACGGAGTTTGTCTTGGCCTTTGACAACGGCGAATCCTCAGAGTTCAACACCCTGCTGGTGACCGACTGGATTGCCCATACTCCGCCGGACGTACTGGCTAAGAACTTCGGAGTTCCTGTCGAGGCGTTCAAAAATATCCCGTTGCACAATAAATGGATTTATCAGAGCAACCAGCCGGCGCCGTCCCTGGAAACAGTGGAAGCTCAGATGGCCGCCGCCGCCGGCAATCCGCCCCACCCCTTCGTGTTTCGGCTAGGCGAGATGTCGCCGAGCCATGAGACGAAGAGCGGCACGGTACGAATCGCTGACAGCAGCAACTTCTTGGTGTCAAAGACGATTGCGTCCACCCAGGTTGTGGTTAAACCGGGCGGGCTGCGCGAGATGCACTGGCATCCGAACGCCGACGAATGGGCATATTTTCTCAAGGGTACTGCGCGCATGACGGTCTTCAACACCGGGCCGGCGGCGATGACCGCAGACTTTCATCCTGGTGATATTGGCTACGTCAAAAAAGGGCTTGGCCACTACATCGAGAACACGGGGAACACGGACCTGGTTTTCATGGAGGTGTTCCGGGCAGAGCGCTTCGAGGAGGTTTTACTAGCCGATTGGCTGGCGCACAGTCCAGTGGGCATGGTCGCCGAAACGCTGAACCTAGATCCCTCAATCATCGCGCAATTTCCCAAGAACCGGCCCGACATCGTGCCGGCCTGATTGTCGAGTAGCGTCCTTCTGCTGAGATGCCTGCGCGGCGCATCTGACCCGTTTGGCCGACACATGCCGCTTAGATCTACTTGCTGATTTGACACTAATACGTATCACTAATACGTATTAGTAACAGAATACTGATTACTGACCGGCTGACTTGCTGATTACCTAAAGTTCACCATCCCCGTGCGTCCAACCCAGAAAGATATCGCTAAGCTGGCCCAGGTCTCGCAAGCGACCGTCTCCCTTGTTCTAAACGGCATCCGTGATGCCTCGGTACCACCAGTCACCCAACGTAAAGTTCTTCGTGCCGCTAAAAGCCTGGGCTATGTCCCTAACCGGGTGGCACAGAGCCTGCGAACTCAGCAAACTAAGACCATCGCGTGCATCGTCCCCGACATCACCAATCCCTTTTACCCTGCGCTTGAACGCGGCGCACAGAAAACCGCGGAGAGTAATGGATACGACGTGCTCATCTACAATACCGACGGGTTACCCGCGAAAGAGCGGAAATGTCTCGACCGCTTGCTCGAAGGGCGCGTCGACGGCGTGATCGGCGTGTTTTTTCATCTCAATGCCCGAGATCTAAGACCTCTACTTGAACGCAAAATCGCCGTTGTCCGGATCGAAGCGAGCCCAAAAAAAACCGGAAGTTGGCCCTTGGATAATCTTTATGTAGATAACGCCGAAGGCGCAAAAGCCGGCACTGAACATCTCATTGAACTCGGTCATCGCCGCATTGCCATGATTGCCGGTACTGGTGGGCCTGAACGGAACCGAATCAGCGGGTATTTGCAAGCGCTGGACGAAGCCGGCCTCAAATCGCAACTGGTTAGCCGTGGCGACTTCAATGAAGAGAGCGGCTATCGCTTAACCAGACAAATTCTTGCGGCCCGCACCCGCCCGACTGCCATCTTTGCCGGGAACGATCTGATGGCATTCGGCGCAATGTCGGCCATCCGGGAAGCTAAACTAACTATCCCGGAAGATATCGCCCTCATGGGCTTCGATGACATTTTCGCTGCTCGCTTTGTCACCCCGCCTCTTTCGACCATCAGCCAGTTCCAATACGAACTGGGCCGAGTCGCTGCAGAAATGGTGCTCGAGCGAATCAATCAGCTACCGCCCGAAACCGCCGGACGCCAACGCGAAATGCCGTTTGAAGTCATCAAACGTCAATCCCTCTAGCCACTGTATCCCCTAAGCAACAAACCCAACCCAGCCCCCGATGAAGCCCATAAAACCCCGATCAATACAACGACGCTCACAGAAGATCATAAAGGCCACAAAGAGCGAATCAGCTAGACCACCCGAAAATTTTGTCTGTCTTCGTGATCTTTGTGACCTTCTGTTAAATGTCCGAATCTCCCAAGTTTCTCTGGCTTTAAAACTCTGTGTTCTCTGTGTCTCTGTGGTGAGTTTCTCTTTCGTGTCCGTGGTCAGAGCGGATGGCCCCATCACCCTGTGGTACCAACGAGGCGGAAACCCCGACCAACAACGGATCATGCAGAAAGACTTGGTGGCGCCGTTTAACGCTGCTCATCCCAACACGCCGCTCACACTCGACGTGCTGGCCGGTGGAACCGGGGACAAGAAGATCCGGATGGCAGTCATATCGGGCAAAGGCCCCGACATCGTCATGACGCCTGGACCGAGCACAACGCTAGCGTTGGTTCAATCCGGCCATCTGCTTCCACTCGACGATTACATCAAAAAATATAATCTGGATAAACGGATCCTGACTCCGGTGCTTCGCACTGGTGAGTATAACGGCCATAACTACGCTTTGCCCCGCACGTTCGAAACCATGGTCCTCTATTACAATAAGACTCTGTTCGATAAGAACGGTTGGGCGCCCCCGAAAACGATGGCGGAGCTGAACACCATCGGGGAGGCGTTGCTTGCTAAAGGGATTACTCCGTTCTCCGTGGGGAACGGCGATTGGCGCGCCGCTAATGAATGGCATGTCACCGTGCTCCTCAATCACTACGCTGGACCGGAGAACATCTATAAAGCGCTAAAGGGCGAGATCCCCTGGACCGATCCGGTATTCGCGGGAGCCATCGATGTGCTCAAGGATTGGTACCAGAAAGGTTGGTTCGGCAAAAATTATTTCTCACTAACGGGCGACCAACAAGCGTTGCTTCTGGCTAAGGGTGAAGCGGGTATGGCGCCAAACGGCACATTCTCATTCGATAATATGGTAGCCGCATTCAAACAGACCGGCCAAGAACTTGGTGTCGCTCCTTTCCCGGCCTTGCGCGACGGTGTGCCTTATCCGCTGTACGCCATCGGCACCGGTAGCACCATGTCGATCAACAAAAACTCAACTAACCCGGACGCTGCCGCTGCGTTTCTCGATTACCTTTATTCCGACGATTTTTACGATCGGATCAGCAAAGATTGGCCGGGTGATTGGAACCTGCCTTTGACTTCGACCGACGAAGCGAAACTGGAGAAGAATGTATCCCCGATCTTCGCCAAAACATTCACGGCCTTTTCCAAAGCCGTTGCCCAAGGCAACTACGGTTATACCACGTGGACCTTCTGGCCGCCGGCAACCGAAGATTATCTAATCCACGGCATCGAACAGGTCTGGCTAGGCCAGATCACAACCGCAGATTACTTAAAGAAGATGCAAGAAATCTTCGCCAAAGAACTCGCTGAGGGTAAAGTGCCGCCGCCTGCCCCCAGGTGAACCGCAGATGTCGCCGATGAGCGGTGAGCCGCAGATTCAGACATAAGAATTTAATATCCGCAGATTACACAGATTACGCAGATTTCGGCTCCGATACTGATGTCGCTGGTTGGAGAAACCAAGCATTCGGACGAGATCCACTTCCTATTCCTTTCGATGACAGAAATTGCGTTTCAAGATCCCACGACCTCGCTTAGCTCATCGGTGTGCCCCGACTCCAGGCCGAAATCTGCGTAACCTGGGTAATCTGCGGATATTAAACTTCTTTCTCTGTAATCTGCGGACCGACTGGCCATTGTAATCCGAGTGTATGTCTATCGCTGTTTCCCGTCCTCAAACTATCCGTGTCCGTTCGCGGCCATTCGCGGCTCGTTTGGCTAATTCTACGGTCCCGTTTTTGTTACCGGCGCTCGTTATCAATGCAGCGATAATCTTGATCCCGGGGTTGCTCACTATCGCGATGGCCTTCTGCGATTGGGACGGGGCGACGGCGCCCTCCTTTGTCGGCTTTGATAATTTCCGGACCATCTTCGCGGATCCGGTCTTCTTTTCCGCGTTCTTTAACAACATCAAGTGGACACTCATCTTTCTGACTGTCCCGATTGCGATGGGCCTCGGCGCCGGATCGCTATTGTTAGTCGCCAAACGCGGACGCACTTTTTTCCAGGTCGTTTACTTCTTACCTGTCATTATTGCGACCGTGGTCGTGGGCCGCGTCTGGCAGGGCATGATCTATAACCCGGAATCCGGCATCGTCGGCTGGTTGAAGCTTTACGGCCTTAACTTAGCCGACCCGCTGACGCAGCCTCCGACTGCTCTCTATGCGGTGGCGTCAGTCGATCTGTGGCATTGGTGGGGGTTTCTTGCCGTGATTTTCTTTGCCGCATTTCGTCAAGTCGACGCCGCGCAGATCGAAGCCGCCGTAATCGATGGAGCCAGTTTCTTTCAATTACTCCGGTTTGTGTTAATCCCCGCGATCCGGCCCACGATCACTTTGATGATGATCATGACGATCATCTGGTCGTTCTTAGCTTTCGATTTCGTTTATGTCTTAACTCAGGGCGGCCCGGCGTATTCCAGTGAAGTCCTCTCCACGCTTTCCTATCGATACGCCTTTTATAATTATACCATGGGACCAGCTGCTGCCGTGGCGCTGGTGATCAGTTTCTTCGGCTTGATTGCCACGTTCTTCTACGTCCGTATCCAACAAAAGGAAGGACTCTAATGAATCAGCATCTCGGACGGGGCACGTTGTTAGTCGCTTACTTTATCTTAGCGATTGCGGCGGTGATCGCTCTGTTCCCGCTCTCATTGATGGTGATCAGTTCCTTGAAGAAGAGCACTGAAATTGTGGCGAACCCCCTCGCCTTACCCAGTAGCCTGCAATGGACAAATTTCGTGCGTGCCTGGACCGATGCGCAGCTTGGTCGATCCCTTTTAAACAGCGCGGAAACCACTGGGTTCGCTGTCGTCTTGATTTGTTCAACCTGTTCTCTAGCGGCGTACGCGCTCGCCCGGCGCACCGGCGGCCACCTTCGCTGGGTTAGCGCCTATTTCCTCGGTACCACTACCCTGCCAATCCAGCTGTACCTGTTTCCGCTCTATTTTGGGTTCGCCCATCTTGGCCTGATCGACAACGTCTTCGCGTTGTCCTTCATCTATACCGCGGTCTACAGCCCATTCGCGATCTTTTTGCTGCGGACCTACTTTCTCGCGATCCCAAAAGAGCTCGAGGAAGCCGCGGTTATCGATGGCGCCAGCCGTTGGCAGATCTTCCGCAATGTGCTGCTTCCGTTAGTCTCGCCGGGGATACTAACTGTAGCTCTGATTTCCGGGCTCAATATCTGGAACGAATTCCTGATCTCTTCAACCTTTCTACAAAGCCACGATCAACAAACCGCCGTCGTGCGGTTCTACACCCTAGGCGGGCAATACAGCAGTGATTGGGGCGAGATCATGGCCGCGGCCATCGTGATCGTCGCTCCCGCCGTCGCTTTCTTCCTACTAATGCAGCGCCGCTTCATCCAAGGCATGGCCGCCGGCTCAGTCAAAGGTTGACCGCGAATGGACACGAAACAAAAAGACAAACCCAACCGCAGA
>JAFAZK010000025.1 GCA_019239825.1 Verrucomicrobiota bacterium
TCGGGAGTATTATCTTCGGATTTTGCTCGGTGTTTCGCGTGTATTGGAGGAGTTGCATCCTCCTCATCGTCTTCCGAATTTTTCTTGGCCTTAGTTGTATCATCGGATTCCTCCTCCTTCGACTTCGATCTGACCTTCAGCGAAGGAGATGGAGACGGAGACGGAGATCCATGATGCTGCAGGGTCGACGAATGATGATGAATCCGCTTTTTTGTAGGCGTCGGCGTCGCTTCTTCTTGAAGCTGTTGTCTTACGTTCCGGCCCCATTTATCCAATGAGCGAGAAACCGCATCGAAAGGGCTCTCATTTCCCCTTACCTCGGAGGCCGCAAAAACCAGCAACGAAAAAACCGGCGCCAAAACCAGGTATCTCATGTGCCCTTAGCAATCTCCTCAAGGAGGTGCCTGTTTAAACGGACCCCGGCCTCAAAGTTATCAATTGGGAAATTTTCATTGGGCGAATGAACCTTTGCATCCGGCAACGCCAAGCCGAGCAAGAGTGAGTCCAATCCAAGCACGTCCTTGAAGCTCTGGATGATCGGCAATGTGCCCCCCTCTCTAACAAACGCGATCGGTCGATCGAAGGTTTCTCTTAAAGCTCGTTGGGCCATCTTCCCGTACTCCGAATCCGGGTTTACCAAATAGGGTCTTCCTTGGTGTTGATAGAGGATTTCAATCTCGACCGATTGTGGGCAAATTTTGGTTAGGAACTTTGTGATCGTCGTCCGTAGCTCGGTCGGATCCTGGTCCGGAACCAACCTGAACGAGAGTTTAGCGAATGCTCTGCTAGGAACGATGGTCTTGGGTCCTTCTCCTTGGTAACCGCCGCCGATGCCATTGACCTCAGCCGTAGGCCGAGCCCAAACCCGTTCCAGAGTGTTGAATCCCGCTTCGCCAGCCAGCACCGGCGACCCCGTGGTGGCCAACCACTGACGATCGTCATAAGGAAGTTTTGCCCAGAGCTCTTGTTCCCAATCGGCGATGGGCTTTACCCGATCGTAAAAGCCCGGCACCGTCACTTTGCCTTCTGAGTCGTGCAATTGGGCGATCATCTCGGTCAAAACCGTGACGGGGTTCGCAACCGATCCTCCAAAGATTCCCGAATGGAGATCCGCCGAGGGTCCCCGAAGGCGAACCTCGAGACAGAGAATCCCCCGGGTAGAGTAGCTGAACGTTGGGATTCCTGGAGCAACCATCCCAGTATCCGAAATAGCAATGATGTCCGCCGCTAACTCTTTTGCGTAGGTTTTTAGAAAATCGTCCAGATTCGGACTGCCGATCTCCTCTTCCCCCTCGATGATAAAAGTAACGTTAACCGGCAGCTCGCCTTTTTCTTTTAACGCTTGTTCGACACCTAAGACGTGAGCCAAAATCTGCCCTTTATTATCGGTAGCGCCTCTCGCGAAAATTCTGCCGTCGCGCACTGTTGGTTCAAAGGGCGGTGTTTCCCAGAGGCCCAGCGGATCAGCTGGTTGGACATCATAATGACCGTAAATCAGCACCGTCTTTTTGCCCGGAGAATGGGGGGTCTTCGCTAAGATCACCGGTTGCCCGGCCGTCGCGATCTTGCTTGCTTCCAGACCCGCCTTGCGCAGGCGATTCGTTAACCAATCCGCGCACGCATCAACATCAGGTTTGTACTTGCTATCTGCGGAGACGGAGGGGAATCGGAGAAACTCCAGAAGATCATCGATCATTCACTACTGATACACCTAAGAAGAACGCCGACAACGCCGGGAACGAGTGGGAAAAGAGACAACGACTGGAGGGGAGCCGCTTTGGTGCGTGGCAAAGGATCTTGCGACTTTGCTCGTGGCGTAGGTACAACCGAATAAAGATGTTGAACAGGCGGCTCCCGGAAGCTACCGCAACGCATCGCAGCTTGGTGGCTAGAAGCGGATTAGTAGATCTTCACGAACAGCGGTGGGTAAAAGCCATACGCTGGGTAGTTCTCGGGAGCCGCCTGTTTAAGACGATTTAAGGCGGCACTCGCGCTGGGACGAATCTCGCGGGTGGGCTTTCGTACGCGCCAAAGCGGCTCCCCTCCAGGGGTCGTCTCCGTTCCCGGCGCTCCCGCTCGTTCCTGGCGTTGACGGCGCTCATTGGGGCTATACCGTCAGGTCATGCTCGACATCCGTCTCCTACGCGAAAAACCGGACTTTGTTCGCGAACGCCTCAGTACCCTCGGGGGAGACCTATCTTCTCAAGTTGATGCGGTACTGGCCCAGGACGCAGAAAGGCGCAAGGCCGAGACCGAATTGCAAAAGAATAACGCGGAGCGAAACCGCCTGAGCAAAGAGATCGGCCAACTCCGGGCAAAAAAACTTCCCAGTGCCGAGTTGGAAGCCCAGGTGCGACAAATCGGAGAGCAAATAACCGCCCTGAACGCCCAGGTCACCCAAGCTGACGAACGTCAGAAACATTTGCTCCTGAATTTCCCGAACTTGCCACATGCAAGTGTACCAATCGGATCAGACGACAAAGCTAACCCGGTTGTCCGAGTCTGGGGTCAACCACCCGCCTTTTCGTTTCCAGCGCGCGACCACATCGATCTCGCCACCAGCCTTCGTCTGATCGATTTCGAACGGGGGGCGAAGATCAGCGGAAGCGGATTTGTTTGCTTTACTAACCTTGGTGCTCGGTTGGAAAGGGGTCTGATTCAGTTCCTGCTCAACCTGCACACCGAAAAACACGGGTACATGGAGATAGCTCCACCTTTCGTGGTCCGGCGCGAGGCGATGGTCGGTACTGGACAGTTGCCTAAGTTCGAAGAGGAGATGTGCTATGGATTGGATAACGATAGCCTCTACCTAATCCCGACAGCAGAGGTTCCCGTCACCAATCTTTATCGCGAAGAAGTCGTTCCCCTGGCTGATCTGCCAAAACGGTTTGTGGCTCATACTCCCTGTTTTCGAAGAGAAGCCGGGGCGGCTGGTAAGGAGACGCGAGGTCTTATCAGGATGCATCAGTTCGACAAAGTTGAGCTTGTAAAAATTGCGACTCCGGAGACTTCTTACCAAGAGCTCGAATCTCTCACCAATGATGCAGAGGAAGTGCTCCAACTTCTGGGTCTCCACTACCGAGTAATCGAGCATTGCACAGGGGACCTCGGCTTCGCGGCGGCTAAGAGCTACGACATCGATGTGTGGGCTCCCGGCCAGGAACAGTTTCTTGAAGTATCGAGCTGTTCGAATTGCGAAGACTTCCAGGCTCGGCGGATGAACCTTAAGTTTAAGGACGGCGAAGGGAAGAACCGATTATGTCACACGCTGAACGGATCCGGAACGGCGTTGCCGCGTTTGTTCGTGGCCCTAATC
>JAFAZK010000062.1 GCA_019239825.1 Verrucomicrobiota bacterium
TGGCCGATGGTTCAATATCGGAAAACGGGCAGAATATCTGCGAATTCATCGAGTTATTGCAGGTGAAAGGTGGCGACCGGACTATTTGACAGAACCTGGCTGGCCGGCCTCAGTTGATCCCGGCGCAAAGGTCAGCGGGGGAGCAGAAATCAGCGAAGATAGTTGGGTTGGCGCCAACTCCTTGATTGAAAGTGAAGCAAAGCTGCGTAATGCGATCGCTTGGCCGAATTCAATCATCCGGACCGGAGTAGAACTGAGCCAGTGCATTGTTGCGGGAGGCGAGGTCCGACAGGGAGTTTTTGACGAGTACGACTTTGTATGAGCTTGAGCTTGGAGCCTTTGATCAGCGAAACCCGACAGCGATTCCCGCATTACCACGACCGGGCTTTCGACATTCACCCGATCGAGAAAGGAGGCTCCGATCGAAAATATTATCGGATAAGATTTGGGGCGGATGTTTCCCTTATCCTGGTTAAATATCGGGTTGATCGAGGAGAGAACGCTCGGTTCGTCGCCATCGCGAACTTTTTAAGCGGGATCGGCATAAACGCCCCGCTGATTTATTTCCACGACGAGGAACAGGGTTCGATTTGGTTACAAGATCTTGGGGATGAGGATCTTTGGCATCATCGAACTGAGAACTGGGAGATTCGCGGCGAATTATACCGACGCACACTGGATGAGGTCCTTATCCTCCATAAAACAGATCCCGAGGTGCGGTTGCCGCCGAACGGACCTCCGGAATTCGACGCTACTTTGTTTCGATGGGAACAAGAGTATGGGTTCCAGAATTGTTTCCAGCTTTGTTTCCGGATTGAGGAAAGCCGGGTTCGAGAGATTGCGGATCGCCCTGAGTTCACCTCTTTGGCCGAGCAACTAGCGGCATTACCTCGGATGCTGATCCACCGCGACTTTCAATCGCAGAACATCCTGATCTGCGATGAACAAGCTTACCTGATTGATTTTCAAGGCATGCGGCCCGGTTTGGGAGCATATGATCTGGCTTCGCTCTTGTACGATCCCTATGTCACTTTGACTTCGACGGAACGAGAACAGCTGATCGATTACTACCTGGAAGGATATAAGTATCGCGGGACACGAGAAGAATTCATCGATCTATTCCATCGTTGCGCTATGCAAAGACTGTTGCAGGCGCTTGGGGCGTATGGGGTTATCGGTGTCCGGCGACAGAAGCCGGAATTTCTTAGACATATCGGCCCGGCAATCGAAAATTTGCGCGAGGTTGCGTCCTTGCTTCCAGGCTTTAGTTTCTTTGAGGATTTTTTGACTGAACTGCCTGACCAACCGAAGCCCCTCCCTAACGCGGCGTGAACACGACATCTTCCCCTGAACGGTTTCCAAGCGTAGTGATCGAGAATTTGTCGCCACTCCTTGATGGCGGCCGATACCCTCTGAAACGGGTTGTTGACCAAGAATTAGTCGTCTCAGCGGACATTTTTAAAGACGGTCACGATCTACTAGCGGCCGTCCTGAAGTGGCGCCCGGCGGGTGTTCAGGAGTGGTGGGAAACGCCAATGACGCAGGGAGAAAATGATCGCTGGTCCGGCATAGCCCATTTCGTTGAGAACACTGAGTACGAACTGACGATTGAGGCCTGGGGAGACGAGTTTGCTTCATGGCGGGCGGAGTACGACAAAAAATTTAATGCCGGTATCACCGAGTTAACTACCGAGATCGCAGAAGGCGCGATCCTCATAGAAAAAACTGCGTCCCGCATCGATCGGAAACGTGACAAGGAACGGCTGCTCGCTTTCGCGGTGCGTCTTCGGAAAGCAGATGCTGCCGAAGGGTTCCAGATCGCCAGAGAGATTGAGCTAAAAGGATTAATGGGGGCTTGGCCGGACCGCACCCTGAGCACCGAGTACTCGCCGTACGTCAATGTCATTGTCGATCGACCAGAAGCCTTATTTGCGGCGTGGTACGAGTTTTTCCCTCGCTCTGCTCAAGGCTTCGGTGATCGCGGCTCCAAGTTCCGGGACTGTGTTCCCCGTGTTGATGATGCCAAAGCGATGGGATTCAACGTCATTTATTTCCCTCCGATCCATCCCATCGGCTTCACAAAACGAAAAGGGAAAAATAATTCGGTCACGGCCGAACCGAATGATCCCGGCGTGCCGTACGCGATCGGCAGTAAGTTTGGAGGGCACAAGGCAGTCGAACCCGAACTAGGGACGTTGGAAGATTTCGATTGGCTGGTAAATGAGATCCGGGCTCGCGGCATGGAGGTGGCCTTGGACTTTGCCATCAATTGTTCGCCCGACCATCCTTACGTCGCCGAGCATCCGGAATGGTTCTTTCATCGGCCGGACGGCACGATCAAGTACGCCGAGAATCCTCCCAAGAAGTACGAGGATGTTTACCCGCTGAATTTCCACAATCCGAACTGGCGCGCGCTTTGGGAAGAGATGAAGTCTGTCATTCTCTTTTGGGTTAAGCATAACGTTCGCATCTTCAGGGTCGATAACCCGCATACCAAGCCAGTCGCATTTTGGGAGTGGCTAATTCGCGAGATCCGAACCGATTATCCGGACGTTATTTTTTTGGCTGAAGCGTTCACCCGGCCGAAGATGATGAAGGCTCTGGCTAAGAGCGGGTATAACCAATCCTATACCTATTTCACCTGGCGGAATACGAAGTACGAGCTGACCGAGTATTTGACTGAGCTTTGTACCACGGAAATGAAGTATTTTTACCGGGGCAATTTCTTTACTAACACTCCAGATATACTGCCGTTCTTTTTGCAGACTGGGGGCCGGCCGGCATTTCTGATTCGGGCTGTTTTGGCCAGCACCCTAAGCACGGCCTACGGCATCTATAGCGGATTCGAGCTTTGCGAGAATGTGCCGATTCCAAACCGCGAAGAGTATCTCAATTCGGAAAAATACCAGTTCAAAGAGAGAGACTGGGACGCACCTGGAAACATCAAGGCGTACGTGACACAGCTAAACCGGATTCGTAAAGAGAATCGGGCTTTGCAGATTTACGAGAACCTCGAGTTTCACGCCATGGAAAACGATCAGATCCTGTTCTATTCCAAAGCCACGCCCAGCCTCGATAATATTATCTTGGTGGCGGTGTCACTCGATCCTTTCCATACGCAGAGCGGTTTTGCTTCGGTCCCAGTTGAGCGATTTGGGATAGGCGAGAACGAGGCCTATCAAGTAGAAGACTTGCTAACCAATGAGCGGTTCGTGTGGCGGGGTCGCCGTAACTTTGTCCTGCTTGAGCCGAATTCACGTCCTGCACATATCTTCCGCCTACGCCGGCAGATTGGAAGGGATGGCGCGCAAACGGTGTTCCGGTGACGGTTCTAAGTTTGAAGTTCGCGGTTCAAAGTTCGAGGTGTAAGGTCCTAGGTTTGCGGTCTGCGCCATAAAGATAACGCTCCGTAACTTAGAACCTAGAACTTAGACCTTAAAACTTATAACCTTCTGGTCGTGGGTTCACCAATCGTTATGTGCTTTTCCTTTCGTAGTTTCAAATCCGGATCATCGGGACACTCTTTCTGGCGACGACTTCGGCTCCTGATGACGTTCCTTGTCTTGCTGCCCTTATTCGGCTGCAGCAAATCGAAGGACGACCTGGTTAAGGAACTAAACGCGCTGAACTTCCAATTTAACGGCGATGATTTCGTACGCTCGGCGGCCGAAGGCGATCAAAAAGCGCTGGGATTGTTCTTTGCCGCCGGCTTTGACATCAATACGCCCAACACCGCGGGTTATACCGGTTTGATGGCGGCGGCTGAACGTGGTCGGTTGGATATAGTAAAGCTGCTGCTGGATCATAAAGCCGACCCTAATGTCGCGGGACGAGACGCCAGCACCGCCTTGATGTTGGCGGCGGGAAATAATCAACCGGAGATTGTAAAACTGCTTCTTGACCGGGGCGCTGATCCGAATCGTCAGGATCATAATGGTTGGACCGCCGTTCTGAAGGCGGCTTATCAGGGGAATGCAAAGTGTATCGAGATACTGGCCAGCCATACCAAACTAGAGCTGGATCGCGCCTTGTTGGTGGCGACGCTGATGGAGAAGAAAGATGCGGTTAAGGTCTTGCTGGACAATGGGGCTGAGGTTGACTTCAGAGCCAGTGACGGTCGTACTCCTTTGATTTTGGCGGCAGGCAAAGGAAATAAAGGGATTGTCGAACTCTTACTAAAGGCGGGAGCGGATGCGTCTTTAACGGACCAAGGCGGGCAAACGGCCCAAGCGGTAGCAGCGGCAAAAGGCTTTAACGATATTGCTGAGGCGCTGCGGCATGCGCCCGCGCCGAGCGGCACCCCGGTTGCGGTTGCTTCGCCCAGCGCTAGCGCTGAGACAGCTTCTGCCAATGGTTCCGCTACTCCTTCCACGATATCGGACGCGGATATCTTGAACATGCCGAATCCCGCCGGTTCAGCTCCGTCGGTTTCGCCCGGTCAGACAACAGTAGCCAGTGCCTCTGGCGGGCCGTCCGTGACCGGTAAGATCAGGGTAGAGGAGGTAGAAGAGGCATTCTTGCCAGTCACCCTGGACGAAGTGCACGGGAAAAAAGCAACCCTGCGTGACGCTGATGGCGCCACTTACACGGTCACCGTGGGTGATTTGCTGAAAGGCATGAGCTATCGGGTCGTTGACGTCGAGGCTCGCAGTGTCAACGACAAGGATGGGAATGTAGTAGACGCGTCCGTGGTCAAGTTGCGTCACGAACGTACCGGGCAAACGATTTCCTTAGTCAAAGGAATCCCCACCCGGGAGCACGGCGCCTACGCGGTTCTCGTGGTAAACTCGACCGGTCAAAAGATCAAAGTCGAACTCGATCACGAATTTTCTCTCCCGGACGAACCTGGGCAAATCTATCGCATCTTGGATATTCGTCCGACGCAAGTGGTCATTAAACGAATGAGAGACGGTGAGGTCTGGACGCTGCAGAAAAGTTCAGGATAGGCGAAGCCGTGGAGCGCGCCTCGCTTGCGAGGCCGAAGGGTCGCAGAGCGTGTCGGACGGGCGTTGCGTTCCGCGCGTTTAGCACGCACGGGTGTCGACGGGCGCCTGGAGGGGAGCCGCTTTGGATCGTACTCAGGAGAACCCGCTATATTTGTCTTGGCGGTTGCCTAAGCCCCAAGTCCTGTTAAACAGGCGGCTCCCGGGAACGTTTCAACGCGGGTTAGGTATGTCGGCCCATTGAGTGGATGAAGAGTTTCCCAGAGGCACGATGGGCAAAAGATCGCGTGCGGTAGTTCGCGGGAGCCGCTGTTTAACACCCTATCTGGCCTTCCTCGCAGTTGGGGAAAACGTGCGATCTTCACGGGACGTTCCAAAGCGGCTCCCCTCCAAGTCTGGCGCCCGGCGACACCCGAGCGATCTAAGGACGCGGAATGCAATGCCCCTCCGACTCGACTCCGCAACACCTCTCAGCAATCGCCAATCATCCTTTGTTTACTTTGTGTCTTTGTGGTTAATGTGAAACTCTAGTACCTGATCATGAAGATCCCGCTCGAAGACCTGTTTGAGGACATCATCGGCAAAGCTCAACGTGGACTTAAGCTTTCCGACGACGAAGTGGCCGCCAAAGCTGGGTTCACGTCATCGGCTTTGAATCGCTTGAGGACCGGATCGGGAACTCGAGCGGAGGTCGACGCTTTGGCCGGCGCGCTGGGGCTCAAGCCGGAACCGCTGTGGGAATCATTTCAACGGAGTTGGGAACCCGAGGCGGTTGGCGTGGATGGCCTGGAGCAGGTGAATACCGATATGCTCGGATTCACCGTTAACACTTACCTGGTTTGGGATCCTTCGTCGCGAAGTTGTGCGCTTTTTGATGCCGGGATAGACCCGGAGACGCTTTTTGCAATTCGAGACCGGCGTAATCTAAAGATCGAATCGATTTTTATTACTCACACGCACGAGGATCATGTTGCTGCTTTGAAAGAACTCGCGGAGAAAACATCCGCTCGAGTTTTTGGTCCGTCTCGAGAATCCGTCTCCGGGGCTACCTCGGTTCAAGAGGGCGATTGCTTCGAGATCGGTAAGCTCAAGGTTGAGGCTAAGTTGACCAATGGTCATTCGCCTGGAGGTATATCCTACGTTATCGAGGGACTATCGGTCCCGGTCGCGGTTGTGGGCGATTCGCTCTTTGCAGGTTCAATGGGGGGAGCTCCCAATGCCTATTCACTCGCTCTTACCAATAACCGGGAGAAGCTAATGACGCTTCCGGCTGGTACGGTTGTTTGCCCTGGACATGGTCCGATGACCACCGTTGGGGAAGAGCACCAGCACAATCCGTTCGTCGGATCGTAAGACAGAATCACCACAAAGGCGCAAAGGACACTAAGATTAGGGGTGTGGGACCGTTGAGAAAGCCGATCTCGATTTTCAGGAGTTTTATTTTTCCGGTCCTTTGTGTCCTCTGTGTCTTCGTGGTGAACACTAATCTATGAGTTTAGCGGGAGAGGTGCCGCCTGAGGCGCTTGAAGAACAACAATTCGAACTGTTCCCGACAGACCTCTGTCAACCGCTTCTTCTGAGCGAGATCTTTGGGAACGATCGTCGTCTTGAAATCGATCTTGGTTCTGGTTCAGGTAAGTTTCTGGTCGAAGCGGGAAAACGTTATCCCGAAAGAAATTTTTTGGGTATTGAACGACTGCTGGGACGGGTACGCAAGACGAGGCGAAAAGCCTGCCAACTTAGCTTAACGAATGTCCGAGTGTTGCGGGTCGAGATCGATTATGCTGTGAAGTACCTGTTGCCGCCGCACGCGATCTCCCGGTTCCATTTGTCATTTCCGGATCCTTGGCCGAAACGCAGACATCATTCTCGCCGGTTGGTGGATGAGGAATTCTTTGAAGCGGTTGCGGTCGCGTTACAATCGAGCGGAGAGCTTTGGGTAAAAACCGATCATGTCGAATACTTCCGCTGGATCGAAAAAATAGCGGCCAACGTGAGCTCTGACCTTCACGAGGTGCCTTGGGAAGAAGAGTACCCGAACACGGACTTTGATGAGACGTTTGCTGCTGAAAACGCTCCCATTTATCGGCTGCGGCTTCGCAAGGTCAATCGGGCGCCAAGGTAACCGCTCAATTCCAGGTTCTTATCAGATAGCGTAATGGTTACGGCTCCTTTGTCTCCTAAGAACCAGATGGGGACTGTAGGCTCGCCTGGTGATTGGTTTCCTGCCGGTTTTCCTTGAAGGTAGAGAATGGCTTGGGGATGAAACTTCCGAACGAGCTCGGGAGAAGAGCACTGGCGTTGGCTGGGTACCACAACAACGTCAACGGTCCGGCTGCGTAGCGCCTCGATCTGTTGACGATTGATATTAAGTAGGAGGACGACGAAAGATCCAAGTTCGCAGTCTAAAACCGGTTTGAGCGGCGGGATCAGTTTTGTACCGCTCCATTCGCTTTCGTCGTTTAAGTTAATCGTTTCTTCCCACAGCGGAATTCGGCTCGTGGTCGTATTGGTTAAGCCGATAGGCGAGGAAACTTCGTCCGCCTTTCCCCCGCTCGCGGAACTTTCGCCGTCGCTAAAGCTATGGCGGACAAGACGGCCCGAGGAATCGTCAGGTGAGGTTCGTGTAACCTTGAAGTGTTTGATTATCTCTGACGCGGAGCCGGAGTGATCTTGATCCGATCTTGTCCAGTTGAGAAACGATAGGTCGTTTACCCCAGCACTGCGCAGAAAGGGTTCGGTAATCCTCCGGTACTTGGATGGGCTGCCTGGGTTGACCAGCCCGCTACGCGAGCCCCGGCAGAAATAAACAGTTTGGGATCGCCCCGACGCGAGCACCACGATTTTGGCTTCGGTCGACCAAGGCAAACCTCCGATATTCATGGCCTGCCCCGGAAAGGCAGCGCTTGCGTTCACGATCATGAGAAACACATGCGCCAACAGCCAGTTGGTATTGTTCAAGTAGATGCTGGCCCAACCCGCGATGGGCGAAATCAAAATTGACACCAATGCGGTGAACAGAATCCAGGTACCGACCGGAACCGCCAAGAAGTTTGCAACGACGTTGCTGAACGAGATTCGATGGAAATAGAAGATCGAGAACGGAAGCGATGAAACCCAACAGATCGTACATACCGCTAGGAGCTCAGCGGATCTGTGGATCAGCCTTTGCGAAAGCCGGCCCAAAGGAGAAAGGAGCTGACGCGGGATCCATGGGTCCGGTTTGAAAGGATGAGCGAGGCACGAAGTCAGAGGACGAGCCCCGATCACGATGAAGGCCACAATAGCGAATGAAAGTTGAAATCCGAGCTGGAACAGTTCTTCCGGATTACAGAGCAGGAGAATCAAACCTGCCCCCGACATCGCATTCAGCTGCAAAACTGGTCTTTCCAGGGAAATGCCGACGAGCACGAACAAGGCCATCAGGGTGGCTCGCAGCCCGGCTGCCGATAAACCGGTGCCAGCACAATACAGCAGGAGAAGAGGAACTACGGCGCCGACGATCCAACGGCGCGGTAAACAGAAAAGCCGGGCGGCGATCCAGGAGATGCCGGCTAGCAGAGTTACTTTAAGGCCATCAATGACGAAGAGATGCAGTGTGCCAGTATCTTGCAGAAGGTCGAGGAGATCGGGATCAAAGTCGGACCGGTCGCCGAAGGTGACGCCTTCGATCAGCGCTTTAATCGGGCGGTCGTTCTCCAAAGATCGGGTAGGAATGTTCTCGACTGCTTTCCGGCAAGTTAATGCGATCGCTAAAATTGGGTTACCCCAGCCGTGCTGCTTAATGGTGGCGTCGCGCGCGTTCGCCGAATTTAAGACGATGTAAATACCTTCATGTCGCAGGTAGGCTCGCTCATCAAACTCTCCGGGGTTCATAGCGCGTTGAGGTGCTTCTAACCGTCCCCTCACCTGCCAGCGATCACCGTAATGAATGGGTTGGCCGGCCAATTCAGCCTCAACCCGAAAGTCCATGGGACGCCCATCCACGCCTATCACTTTCGCGATGAGTCGTTGCTTGATTTGGTTGGCCCAGTGGAACGGCTTGGAATCAGCCTCCGCCTCCAGGTCGATTTGATGGATGCGGTTGGCAAGATCGGGTTTCTTGGCGAGCTGACACCCTTGGTCTGAGGCTTTGCGGAATGAATGCCAGAACCCGAAGAAAACCAGGGTGGCAGCCAATACCAATGCGGTTTGCCTCCAGACCGCACCGGCAATCGCCAACAGTCCAAATGCCACGCCCCAAGCGAGGAAGGGGATGGGACAAACCTCGGCGACGGCAACTCCGAGGCAGGCTGCAAGGAATAGGCCGCCAAGCGGGGTACGTCGCATCCATATTGAATAACAATATTAAGCAGAGTTATCAATATGAAATAACTCATGCAATATTTGTTATTAAGTTTCGAATGCGCTCGAAATAACGATACGTTTCAACGCGCCAGTTTCCCGATGCTCCTACAAACCGTTGAAAACGTGACTCGTCCCAGGAATTGATTGAGTCGATGCGATTCCGAGCTCCGCAGGAGCGAAATCTTTATAGCAATGGCAACCTATAAGGATGTCGCGCCTACGGAGCTGGGCCCGAAATGCCGCCGCGAAAAGCGGACCGCGGCCTTTTCCCATAAATCGCTAAGATCCGCTTAGACGCAGGGTCCTGAGATAATTTACCAGATTCCAGATGTGCTCGTCCGATTCGACTTTTCCAAAGGCGGGCATCCCGCTGAATCGGATACCATTTTTCACAATCCAAAACAGTTCACGATACAGCGATATAATACCGCTCAGCTTCGCCAAAACAGATCGGAAGAGCGTCGTGTA
>JAFAZK010000063.1 GCA_019239825.1 Verrucomicrobiota bacterium
GCGAATATTGCTATAGCGATCCAAAACCTGGACCGGTTCACTGAGTTTGCTGGAATATCTCTGGAGCACTTTCCGGAAGAGCATCTCTTTGTCTCCAAAGGCCGCGTAGAGACTAGGCTTTTTAACGCCAACGGCTTCAGCGATCTCATCGAGGGAGGTGTTTCGGAACCCCTTTTCCCAAAACAGCAGCAGCGAACGATCCAACGCCTCCTCCAGATTGAAACAGCGGGGCCGCCCACGAACCGGGGACGATGGGATTTCTGTACTCATTAGTAAAGATCAGTTGACGAAACCACTGTTCCATATTCTATACTGATCGGTAAATAAATGGAACTGGAAAATGGGACTGGATTTTAGGGGAACTCGGTCTTTGGCAGCTGGTCTTGTCAGAAGGTCGTCTTTCTAGAGGTCTGCGTTCTCAGGTGACCAGAAAAACATCTAACCTCAGTATAACCCATACCTTGCTTTAAATGAATATTTTGAAGGACAAAGTCGCATTGGTGACAGGCGCAACGTCTGGAATCGGCCGGGAAACGGCGATTTTATTTGCCAGCGAAGGCGCAAAAGTGGTGGTGGCCGGCCGGCGAAAGGATGAAGGCGAAGAAGTAGCGGCCTTAATTCGCAAGGCCGGTGGAACCGCTAAGTTCATTCAGGCCGACGTTTCTAAAGCCGATCAAGTGGAACGCCTGGTCAACGAAACCGTGTCCACGTTTGGAACACTTAACATCGCCTTTAACAACGCGGGGGTAGAGGGCAAATTCGGCGTGCCCTTGGCTGAACAAACCGAAGCTGTCTTCGATGAGGTGATTGGCATCAATCTCAAAGGAGCTTTTCTAAGTTTGAAGTATGAAGCGGCCGTGATGCCTCAGGGTAGCTCGATCATCTTTAACTCAAGTATCGTCGCCGAAATTGGCTTCGCTGGAGCAGCGGTGTACGCCTCCAGTAAAGGTGGAGTGAACGCGCTAGCCTATAGCGCAGCGCTGGAATTGGCGAAGGCAGGGATCCGAGTGAACGTTATCAGTCCGGGCGTTACCATAACGGATATGGCTAAAAGGGGGCTGGGCGATGAGCAATCAATCCAGAATTTGACGGCTAATATCGTGCCGCTTGCCCGGGCTGCCCAACCAGTCGAGACAGCTCAGGCCGTGTTGTTCCTGGCTTCGGATCAATCGTCGTACATCACAGGCCAGGTACTGAGGGTCGACGGTGGCTACACTGCGCAGTGAGCAGTAAGCAGTAGGCACTAAGCAGTAAGCAGTGATTGGGGCGGCGACGCCGCGATGGCCGGCGCGCCGCAACCTTTTGAATCGGTAGGGACGAGCTCCCGCTCGTCCGTTCTTCAGTGATTCGTCCCGTAGGGTAACGGATCTTGTCGCGAAGCGACTACACAGAATAGCCCAGGGCTTTAGCCCTGGGGTTGGGCGCGGCGCGAGGTCCGCCCTGAAAGTGGCGGCCGAGATCCGTCTTTAAGCTCGCGGTGTGTTATTCCACCAACGCGCCTAATTTCGGGTGCCACTTTTCCTCCTTCGTCCCGCATTCCCGAACTACGGCGGACAGGCAGGGCACTTTCATTAACCAGCTGACCCAGGGCTAAGCCCGGGCTATTCTGTGTTGCCGCTTCGCGGGAAAGTCCGGCATGTCTCCAGTACGGTCGGATAATCATCAACGGCGATCGGCTTTTGAGTCGACACCGCTGCGCGAAATCTTGCAGCCTGGGGTATGCGGGCGGTGCTTTCCGGGCTAAAGCTAGACCGGTGAGGTTGTACGGAGCTGGAAGAAGAAAAAGCGCCTACAAGAACCCGCCCTTCATTTTGATGAATTATGGAGCACCGAACCGATCATTAAATGGCGTTGCGTTTATCGTTTCCGCGCTCCTGCTTTTGTGTCCTCAGGCAGGGACCGCCCAGGAAACGCCTCGAAAAGGTAACGAGTCTAACCCCACTGCGGTTACGCCAAATGTCTATGATCCATCGGATCATGATCAGATAAGGCTTTGGGATGGCCGAGCGCCAGGGGCGTCCGGTGACGATCCTGGTCGTGATATTCCGTTTCTGCGCGTTTATCGAGCGGCAGCGGCGCAAGACCAAGCGCTGGGAAGTGCCGTGCTGTTGATTCCTGGCGGAGGCTACGATCACTTGTCCGACGAAAAAGAACAGGCGCCTGTTGCAGAATATTTTTCGCAAAGGTTAAAGCTCACAACCTTCATCTTATACTATCGTTTAGTTCAGCCTGATGGCACCTATCGTTATCCGATTCCGATGTGGGACGGCCAACGCGCATTGAAGCTGATCCGTTACCTGGGGTCGAAATATGGAATCAACCCCAGACAAGTTGGAGTATTTGGGTTCTCTGCCGGCGGACACCTGGCCACGATGCTGGCAGTTCACTCCGGGACCGATTTTGGTCTACCGCAACACGACGCTGCTGATTTGCAGAACGGTCGTCCAGATTTTCTTGGTCTTGGCTATCCCGTGATCTCGATGGACCCCGCGCATTTTGCAGCCGTAAGCTCACGATCACACTTACTTCACGGCTATCGCGGTCGAGCTCTCGAGCATCTCCAGCACTATCTATCTGGACAAGAGAATGTTCCTTCGGATATGCCTCCGGTTTTTCTTTTTGAAAGCATGGACGATCGCCGGATCAGCCCGCAAAACAGCGTCTTATTCGCCCAGGCACTCCAGGCTGCAAAAGTTCCCGTCCAGATCCATCTCTTTACCCATGGGATCCACGGCGCTGGTTTAGCCGACGGCATTGCCGACGAACAAACGTGGCCCGAGCTCTTTCACCAGTGGTTGATTGGCCTCCGTTTTCTGCAATAGCAGAACTCCGTTAAGCAAGCGCAGTTGACCTTTTCAGCTGGCAGCGTTATGCAAATGTCAAGCTTGCGCAATCGTTTGCGCAAACTTTGCTCATTATCACCGAAGTGCCACCTACCCGTATCAAGTCTTCACGGACGCCAACCATGAAAGATGTCGCTCAGTTGGCTGATGTGTCGGTAACCACCGTCTCTCATGTGCTGAACAAAACCCGGTACGTCGACCGCAGTTTGATTCGTCGAGTGGAAACGGCGGTTAAGAGGTTGAGGTATCAACCGAATGCCTTGGCGCGTGGGTTGCGCCGAAAAGAAACCCGGATGCTCGGCATGGTGGTGCCGGACAATTCCAATCCTTATTTTGCGGAACTGGCGCGGACTATCGAAGATGTTTGTTTCCAATCCGATTATAACGTCATCCTCTGCAATTCCGACGAAGACCCCACCAAGGAACGCGCTTATTTATCGCTATTAGCAGAGAAGCGGGTCGACGGAATTGTTTTTGTGGCCTCTGGGAATGATCGATCTGGGGTAGAGGCCGTTCTGCAACAGAAGATTCCGATGGTGGTTCTGGACCGGGAACTCAAAGGGATGAAATGCGATGCCATCGTAGTAGACAATCGTGCCGGTGCCTGTCGGGCAACGCAGCATTTGCTAGACGGAAACCACCGGCGGATTGGGTGTGTCTGTGGGCCGACAAATCTTGCATCGGCCAGAGACCGGCTGCAAGGCTACCAGGATGCGTTTACCAAGGCACGGCTCCGGGCTGATCCAAAATGGATTCAGCCGGGAGACTTTCACATCGAAGGCGGCTATACCGCCATACAAAGGCTACTGGACCTGCCTAACCAAATCACGGCTGTCTTTGTGGCCAATGATTTGATGGCGATCGGTGTCTTGCGCGGAATCGCAGCTCGCGGCCTGCGCGCCCCCGAAGACATTGCCGTTGTGGGTTTCGACGGGATAGCTTTGGGAAGATACACCCAGCCGCCACTAACGACGGTGGCGCAACCCATTCGTGAAATCGGAAAACTCGCGACTGAGTTGGTGTTGTCGCGAGTGAACGGAGAACGCAAAGAACCGCGGATCCATCGGTTGCAGACAAGCCTGGTTGTCCGCGCGTCGTGCGGGATTAGAACAGAAAACAGCCGGCCGCGAAAAAGCGCAAAACGGCCGGAATAATCTCACGCAAAGACGCAAAGGAAGAGGAAGCGAAGACATAAACTTTAACACAAGACCACAAAGGTCGCGAATGTTCAAACGTCGGAGGGGCGTTGTATTCGCATTATTTTCGTGTTCATTCGCGGTCTATCCTTGTGTTCTTTTGCGTCTATTCCTGCTTTCGTCTTAACCTTTGCGCCTTTGCGTCTTTGCGTGAGATTATTCCGGCCGTTTTGCAGCTGTCATATCATCTCGTGCTTTCTTGTTTGATCCGTTCCAACTCTTCCCAGCGATGATATAGCTCGGTCACTCGCTCCCTGGCAGTTTTAAGATCCGCTTCCAAGGCTACTGCGTTCTTCCCGTGTTTTTTATAAAAGTCCGGGTCAGCAAATGTTCTTTCCAGGCCCGCCACTTTATCCTCGGCTTCTAAGATCGTTGCTTCGATCGTCTCCAACTCGCGCTCTTCCTTCCACTTGAGCTTCCGTGGCCGATTGGTCGCTGGAGCCACAGGCCTAGCATTCGGGCTGGGTGCGGCTAGCTGTGCTTTTAGTATCGCTTGTTCCTCGGCGCGTTTTTCCAGGTAGTAATCGTAGTTGCCCACGGCATATCGAACGACAGCATCACCTTCAAAGGCGAGTATCGCCGTTGCTACCCGGTTCAGAAAATAGCGGTCGTGACTGACGACGATCACGGTGCCCGAAAAATCGATCAATGCCTCTTCCAACAAACGTAATGTACCTAGATCCAGGTCGTTAGTCGGTTCATCTAGAATCAGAACGTTGCCGCCTTGTTTCAACGTTTTCGCGAGGACCACGCGGTTGCGTTCGCCGCCGCTGAGAAGTTCTATCTTGGTGTTGATGCGATCTTCCGTGAAAAGGAACCGGCGCAAATACGATCGCAAGGACAAAGTCTCTTCCCCGAGACGGATAGATTCATTGCCGCCACCGATCTCTTGCCAGATCGTCTTTTGATCATCAAGCAATGTACGGTTTTGATCGATATAGTTAATTTGTACACGTGGGCCGAGAATTACCTCGCCTTGACTAGGCGGCAATTGACCTAGAATCACCTTGAGGAGGCTGGACTTACCCAAACCGTTTGCGCCAATCACTCCGAGTTTCTCACCGGGCCTAAGATCCAGGTTGAGCCCATCGATCAATCTGTGGCCGCCGACGTCTAACGCGATCTCTTTCAGTTCGATCACCCGTTCGCCCAATTTCGGGGGCGGGGGAATAATCAGATCTGCCTCTAACTCGGGAGCCGGCTCTTCCTGAGCGGCCATCTCAAAGTATTTTTCTACTCGGTCGATCGATTTCGTCCGGCGTGCACTCGGACTGCGCCTGACCCATTCCAATTCTCGCTTCAGAAATTTTTGGCGTTTACGCTCTTGTTGTTCCAAGGCGGCTTGCTTGGCGGCGCGCGCCAGTAAGAAATCCGTGTAATTACCAGCGTATCGGAGGAATTTACCGCGGTCCAACTCGACGATACCCGTGGCTATCTTGTCCAAGAAATAGCGATCGTGCGTAACGAAGAGACACGTACCAGGATAATGAACCAGAAAATCTTCCAACCATTCGATCGCCCCGGTATCCAGGTGGTTAGTCGGTTCATCCAATAGCAACAGGTCTGGCTGTGAAACCAGCGCCCGGCAAAGAGCAACCCGCCGTTTTTCGCCGCCCGATAAATCTCCAACCGTTCGTTCGAGGGATGGAGCATGTAGATGCTCGACTAGCGATTTGATTCGATGTTCAAGGGTCCAACCGCCCAGATGTTCAATCCTCTCCAGTAAATGAGCGCTTTCCTGGGAATCGGCTGGAGTCCGCTCGTAACGGTCAATCAATTCGAGCGTGCTGCGAGCTCCGGCGATAATATTGGCGTGCACGCTGGCCGTTTCTTCAAGCCGAAATTGCTGGGGCATATAGCCGACAATCAGCTCGCGCCGGCGAACAACCTCTCCGGCGTCCGGAACTTCATGCTCCGCCAGGATTTGTAGAAAGGTCGATTTACCCGATCCGTTACGTCCGACCAAGCCTAGACGTTCGCCTTCGTCGATGTTCAGGCTGGTTTCATCCAGCACCGTTTGCGGTCCATATCGTACCGTCAGTTCCTTTGCGCTTATCACCGAGACTGGGTCCGCCATTGGCAGACTTTTGCACGAGGCAGCACAGCTGACCTCAAAGAAATTAGGAAAAACCGCGCAAAGCTTTTGCTCCCGGTGCTCGACTTTTTGATGGTTTCTGTTTGGAGACGAGTGGGTTCAGAGAACCCGCCTTGGTGACTTGCATTATGATAGTCACTGCGTTACTATCATCACGCTAGAGACCAAAAAGGGTTAAAATATGAAGGCTATATCCGTTCGTTCTATTCTTTTGGGTTCCTGCGCTGTGCTCTGCGGCTTCGCTCTGCCTACGTTGTCTGTCCAGGCGGCGGAATCCCCAGATCTGAAGACGCTAAAGGAATCCGATGTCTGGTTTGACGATTACCGTTTTCGCGACGGCGAGATGCTCAACCGGCTGCATATCCATTACACAACCCTGGGAAGCCCGCACTACAACAAATCCGGCGAGATCGATAACGCCATTTTGCTTCTCCACTGGACAGGAAATTCCGGTGCTTCCTTGACTACGCCGACCTATATGCGGTCACTTTATAGTCCGGGCGCACCCTTGGATAGCGGTCGCTATTTCCTGATTATTCCAGACAACGTTGGCCATGGCCACTCCAGCAAACCAAGTGACGGCCTTAAAGCCAAATTCCCTCAATACGGATATGGCGATATCGTGGATATTCAGCACAGGCTGGTAACTGAGACGCTGGGCATAAAACATCTTCACGCGATTTTAGGTATGTCGATGGGGGGCATGAATGCTTGGCAATGGGCCGAGGCCTATCCAGGCCAGATGGATGGCGTGATGTCTGTGGTCGCTTTGCCGGTCAAGGTTTCCGGGCGAAACAAGTTGTGGCGACAAATCGCCATAAACGATATTCAGTCCGACCCTGAATGGGCAGATGGGAACTATACCAGTCCGCCAGTCGGCTTGAAGCGAGCAACGGAAGTGATTGCCATGATGATTGACGGTGTCCCTCATCTACAAAAAACGATTCCTAATCAAGAGGCTGCCCAGATATTTATCGACGCCAACGACAGGAGGGGCGGGTCCATTGACGCTAACGATCTTCTATATTCGCTTAAATCGTCAGGAGATTACGATCCCGAGCCAAACCTTTCCTCGATAACTACAAAAGTCTTTGTACTCGACTTCGATGATGATGAATTCAATCCTGTGTCATTGCATGTTCTGGACCGGCTCATGCCAAAGGTCCAGCACGGTAGTTTCGTCATTCAGGCCGGCACAGAGAATTCGTTTGGTCATTTGACCATGGCACACCCGGAATTGTGGGTAAGCCACGTCGCCACATTTATGCGGGAAATCGACACCCACGAAAAGTAAGACCGCATGCAACACAAGAGCTTTAAAGGCATGATATGCCCGATCGCCCTTAGCCTCGACCGAGTGGGCGAATGGTGGAGCATTCTTATTATCCGGGAAGCGTTCTACGGCGCGAAGAAGTTCGATGAGTTTCAGAAAGGCCTCCCGGACATAGCTCCCAACACGCTGACTCGTCGTCTGAAACGATTAGTGGATGCCGATGTATTCGAACGGCATCGCTACAGCGACCGGCCTGCCCGATACGAGTACGTCCTGACCCAGTGCGGGCGGGATTTTTACCCTGTCCTGTGGTCGCTGGCCATATGGGGTAACAAACACTTTTCCCCGAATGGCGACATCATTTCGTTGGAGAATCTCAAAACTAAGAAAAAAGCGGTTCCGTTCCTGGCTGACAAAGTTACCGGCAAAGAACTGTTGCCTAGTGACTATAAAGTCGTCGCAGGCCCAGCCGCCGACAACGAATTGCGCCGAAAAATTGTCAATCGAGACGCCCTCGCAGGATAGCGCGCACTTATTTATTCCTAAAGACGGATTAGAGCGTCGGCGGTGCGTCCCCGGGGCACCCACGTTTTGCGCCCTTTCGCGGCTATTCCTGTCTTTTATGCTCCAGTGATCGATACCTCGTCGGCCATTATCAGGCCCTCCTCGCACACGAGGGCGATACCTCCGTCGAGGAGCGTTTTCTCGGGCTCGTGGTAACGGATGAGCTCGACGCCATTAATCGATCCGGCGATCTCGGGTCCGCTCACCTCAAGATTGAACCGATAACGCTCAGACCAATTCCAGCTGTAAGGCGTCTCGGCTAAGACCTGGATTCCGTCGTAGTTACGGACCAGGCGGACCGCCTGATTGGGTCCAAGCAACAGGGCGTAATATCGAGTCAGGCCTTGCACTCGGGCGGCCAATCCAAAAGATTTGGCCGGGTCGGACATGATCGTGGATTCGACCGCGTAATTTTGCCAGTCCCGCGAACCTTGGATAAAAAGGCCGGTGTCGCGGTTTTGCGAGAGATGAAAAGGAGACGCCCAGCGGGTTCCGACATGATCGACCGCGTTGATCCAAGCTCGGAGCCACATTTTGCCGTCGCCAGGCGGGCGTCGAAAAGCGGTTGTCGGTGTTCCTGACCAATCGATGTAATCGATGTATAAGCGGCCGGCAGCGGCGGCCTCCGAAGAAACTTCGAGTCCGAACTGAGCGATGGGCGCTCCGCGCAGTTCATCTATCTTCCACTGGAAATGTCGAACACTACCAGGTTCGAGGGTTAATTCCGGCCCGTGGCGCGGAGTTAATTCATCGTTATCCCCATAGTAGGTAACAAAAGGTGTGACCCGAACCTTTGCGGAATTTTCTGCAGCGGCAACCAGCCGGCCGGTCACGATGTTTCCTGCGTAGAGCGTGGGGCAGGCCATCAAACTGTAATGACTAGCTTCTTTTGAATCAGGCGGGATAAACGTGGGGGTTGTGATTCTGATCCGAGGAAGCTGCCGGGAAGGGTTGAAATCAAGGGCGAGGCAACGGTTACCTGTTGAATTGGCTCCTTCAACATCGGCCTCTCCACTTCGTTGTCCGGTAGCCTCGCCGTCGCGGGAGACGGCGGAAACGAGGCGGGCTCCATGGGTGTCACGCATTACCGCAGTTTTTTCGACCTCAAAACCTTGGGTAGAGCCGGCCAGCGAGAAATGGAAACGCGCGCCATTCTTCGGCGTTGGGATCGGCTGTGCTTGACCAAGTTGCTGGGCGATCCGGCAGATCTCATACGTCTCGCGCACTGCATCGGTGATGCAGCGGCCGCCGTCGGCGGTAGAAAGATAAAGCTTGTCGGCAACTGGTTCCCGCAGTTTTAAATCAATCGCGCCTAACCCATTCTTGATGCCGATCAGACAACCGACATTGCCGGAATTGCAATCTGTGTCCCAGCCAGAGGTATTGGCAATCATGAGAGCGCGACCAAACTTATCCTCGGAATAAAGCAGACTGAGTATGATAATGGCGTGATTGGGAATGACGTGACAGTTACCCGGAAATTTGTCGTACCCGTACTCACGTTCGATCCGGTCACGAGTCAGTCGCCAATCGTTATCTGCGCGATGCCAGCTCCGGATATCGTTTACTAACCGTGTGATCAGGCAATCCGCCGGAAGATATTTTAGACCGGTCTCGATCAGTTGATCGATGTCAGGTTCAACAAACGCTTGGGCTTCCATCGCGGCCAACAGTTGCGAGGCGTAAATGGCTTCGCCGTCATGACTGACGGAGCCGGCTTTTCGGGCGAGTTCTGCAGCCAATGTGGGGTTACCGGGACAAACCAGCGCCCAGCCGTCGATAAAGATTTGCGCGCCGATCTGTTCGGCGACAGTTTTGCCGTTTGTCGCGATGGCGCCGCTTTGTGGCGCTGGGGTCCCATTTTTCAATCGTAGAAACGCGGTGTGCTCGGTTGAATTACCCATGCCGCCCCACCAGAGGATACTGCGATTCTCCACAATATAATTCAGCCAACTCTTACCGATCTGTTCGGCGGTCAGATCTGCGCTTCCGCCATGATCCGGCAGGGCACGCAAGAAGGTAAATGTCCCGGAAATATCATCGTCTGCAACCACCAGCGGCACGCCCAACCGTTCATGCTGATAGTCCCAAATCTCGCCTAGCTCCGACAAAATCCGTTGCTGGGTCCAGCCTTCAAATGGGCGCCCGAGATAAACACCAATGATTTTGCCGAGCACACCGGCATACACGCGTTCGAGGTAATCAGGAGAGGAATACATGGCGAGAGAGACGGAGTGATGGAGTGGAGGTGTATTGGAGTAATGCAGAGAATCTGTGGAGTCTGTTGATCATTGCTTTATCTGCGTACATCTGCGTCAATCTGCGGTTGG
>JAFAZK010000188.1 GCA_019239825.1 Verrucomicrobiota bacterium
GATCACGGCATCGAGATCGTCCGCAAATTCAGGAAAGTCCAAATGACAGTGGGTATCGATTAGACGGTTCACGGTTCGCGCGCCGAAGGCGCAAAATCAATGGAGCCTAGGGCAACGCCCTAGAAAAGCAATCCGAATACGGCAAAGCGCTGAAAGCGCGCGACAATAACGTATCGCTATGATGTTATATATATACGTGCCGCAGTCGCTTGCAAACGTTTTGATCCACTTGATCTTTTCGACAGCCGAACGGTTAAACGCTAGTCGTCAACCCGTCAGCTGCCGTCACCCCGCAACCGGTGACCGTGAACCGTGAACGCCGCTCACCATTGGATGACGGAGCTCGCCCAAGTCAGTCCGCCGCCAAAAACTACCAAGAGAATATAGTCACCGATTTGGATCCGGCCGTTGCGATGGGCTTCATCGAGCGCCATAGCGACGGCGGCGGCGGAAGTGTTCCCAAAGCGGTCAAGGTTTACATAGAACTTCTCCATCGGTAAACCCATCCGTTCGGCGATCGCTTCAATAATCCGGAGATTAGCCTGGTGCGGGATCACACAACCGATATCCTCATAACTCAATCCGGCTTCATCCAGAACCCGGTTCGCCGCATTAAACATAGAAGTCACGGCTTGCTTGAAGACTTCCCGCCCGGCCATTCTGATTGTATTGAGTCTTTGACCGACGTTTTCCGGAGTGATTGGGCAACGGGTGCCGCCACCTGGCATGTACAGGATATCGGAAAACACGCCGTCGCTACCCATGTGCGTGGAAATTACCCCGTGCGAGTCAGGCCGGTTCCGCAAGATCGCTGCTCCGGCACCATCGCCAAAGAGCACGCAGGTGTTCCGATCGGTCCAATCGGTGATTGCACTGAGTTTCTCCGCTCCAATGATGAGGACGGTGTTATAGACGTGAGTCGAAATAAACTGCTGCGCGATTTCCAAGGCATAGAGGAAACCGGAGCACGCCGCCGAGATGTCAAAGCAGGCGGCGTTAATCGCCCCGATCTTCTTTTGCACGTAACAGGCTGCCGCGGGAAACACGTGGTCTGCGGTGGCCGTTGCCATAATGATCAGGTCGACCTCTTCCGGAGTTACCTTGGCCTGCTCCATCGCTGCTAAAGCAGCTCGACTACCCATGTCGCTGGTCGTCTCGTTGTCTTTTGCGATCCGCCTCTCCCGAATTCCAGTCCGCGTCCGAATCCATTGATCGGATGTCTCAACCATCTTTTCCAAATCATGGTTGGTCAGGATCCGTTCAGGTACGTAACTGCCGGTTCCAATGATCGAAACAGTGCGGCGCGGTTTATTGGACCGATGTGGTCGCGGCGACATTCTCATTATAAATTTCGAGCTTCCGTAAAATATGGGGATTAAGATCCTGTTTCACAGACTCGGCAGCGGCCCGAATCGCGTTTTTGATGGCCACAGGCGAGCTTGAGCCATGGGCGATGATGCATACCCCGTTAACCCCCAAAAGTGGCATACCGCCGTATTCCTCGGAGTTGGTTTTCTTATAGATATCGCGGAAGGCACCGCGAGCCAGTTGGGCTCCAAGCATCCGCACGATCCCGCGACTCAATTCTCGTTTTAACCAACCGAAAATTGCATAGGCGATCGATTCCGAGGTCTTCAGCACGACATTTCCGGTAAAGCCATCACATACCACGACGTCGGCGGGGTTCTCGTACAAGTCGCGGCCTTCGATATTGCCTTGGAAATTGAGGCTGGAGGCTTTCAAGAGCTTAAAAGCCTCTTTAGTAATGTCGTTTCCTTTCACATCCTCTTCGCCGATTGAAAGCAAGGCGACTTTTGGACGTTTGTTTCCTAAGACTTGCTCGGAGAAGACCGAGCCCATGATCCCAAATTGCAGCAGGTTTTCGGGACTGGAATCGGGGTTCGCACCCGCGTCGATCAAAATAAAGACGCCGACCTCAGTCGGTAACAAGCAGGCCACCGCTGGACGTTCAATTCCCTTCAAGGTCCGCAGCTTCAAGACGGATGCGGCTACCGCTGCGCCCGTATGGCCGGCAGAGATTACGGCTTGAGCTGAGCCGTTTTTGATCAGATCTATGCACCGCGAAATCGACGAATCTTTCTTCTGTCGAATCGCCTTTGCTGCCGACTCGTGCATGTCCACCACTTCGGAGGCATGAAAAACTTCAAGCCTTTGATCCTGAAACCCGATGCGTTTCAGCTCGGCGTCAACCGCCGTGGCATCGCCGACCAAGAAGAGCTTCTCAATATGTGGATACTCTTTTAGCGCAAGAACAGCCCCCTCCACGTTGTTCTTAGGGGCAAAGTCACCCCCCATAGCATCTAATGCGATCCTCATATGTGTAGGCTTAAACTCGCCAGAAACCGGAAAAGCCTAGATCCCGTGATTAACGCAATAAAAAGGACCGTTCAACAGGAATTCGCACGTGAACGGTTGGGCACCGCGCAGTGAAGGCGTAAATCACTGCAGCCTAGCAGTTTGTGAAAACCACGATTCCGCTGCCGTAGCTGGCTCCGTAGGAACCAAATCTTGATACTAAGGACAAGCTAAAAAAGACGAACCAGCTCCGCTAGGAACTTCAATCTGCAAGCCGCCCAGCGGCGCAGGCCACTGCAAACGGCAACCTGATTAGCGCCGGCCCTGAACTCTTACGCTACCTCGACAGACAAAACCTGCCGGCCACGATAATACCCACAAGCGGGACATGCGGTGTGGCCACGGATTCGGCTACCGCATTGAGGACACTTGGTTAGCTGCGGGGCGTGCCAGCGGTTAGCGGCTTTTCGCGTCCGAAGTCTCATCTTGGACGTTTTTCTTTTTGGTACACCCATTGGTTAATTCTTCTTTCTTAAGTTCAATTCGTCTAACACTGCCCACGCATCCGGCTGGCTCGGCTCGGTTTCTTCCGTGACCTGGCGCGGTATTTTTGGTCCGGGACAAACACGGCTCCCATCCCAATCACATCGCGGGTGCGCCGGAAGAGCCAGGACAATATCTTCGCGAAGGTAAGGCGTCAAGTCGACAGTATCGTTGGGGCCGGCTGGTATCTCTGCCGAGAAATCCCGAACCTCTAGCGGGTAGATAAACGGTTGCAAACAGCTGACACAATCGAGTTCCAGAAGGATCGAGAGCGTGCCGCTTACCAAAAGAGTATCTTTGTCGAATTGGGCAAAGAGCGAGTACGACAAGGTGTCGACGGGTCGAATGCCCGGGTCATTCAGCTCAAGTATGTCGTTCTGCTCTTTACCTTCGAACGCTTCACCTTTCGCCGGGATTTGATTGACTTGAATTTTCATGGCGAATTCTCCCGAGAGCCCGAATCACTCCCCAGGGCGCATGCCCGGGGGAAGCCATCCGGGTTACGACAGTAGAATACTCCGGTTACGCCGGACCGTTCTACTGCTTTTTTGTGTGATTTGGTGGGGCAAGGCTCGCCCTACGAGCGTTACAGGTTTTAAGTTTTAAGTCGGCCGATAACCGGCCTCTGACTTAAAACTTCGAACTTAAAACGTAGAATCTGAAACTACCTATTGGGAGTCTTGCCCCGCCAGCCCTTACGCCTTCCCCGACAACTTCTTAGCTAACGCTTTCACCGCACAAGCTGGGACGAAATCGTCAACCCGGCCGCCAAGCCGAGCGATCTCTTTTACAATTCTTGAGCTCAGATAGGTGTACTCCTCTTTCGGCATCAAAAAGATGGTCTCGATATCAGGTTCCATCTTTCGATTCATGAGCGCCATCTGGAACTCGAACTCAAAGTCGGACACCGCCCTCAGACCGCGTACGATGGCATTGGCTCCGCAGTCATGAGCAAAATTCACCAGGAGACCGTTGAGCTTAGCCACGCGGACCTTGGCTATCCCTTCGGAAGCTTCTTCCAAAATGGCGATCCGTTCGTCGATCGAGAACAGGCACGAGGTATGTTTCTGATCATTTAAAGCCACCGCGACGATCAATTCGTCGAACAGCCGGCTCGCCCTATGGATAACATCAAGATGCCCGTTAGTGATCGGATCAAAACTTCCTGGATAAATGGCGAGGCGCATGGAGGGGTGGAGTGTTCGCAGTTCGCGGTTCACCGTTCGGGTTAGCTATTGGAACGGATGGGATCAATTGGGATTTGTGGGGCACTCGTTCATCAGCATTGTGGACGACGGTTGCGGAAACCGCAAACCGTCCTATGGCTGACGCCCGGGCGCAACTGCATACAGCAAACCGTTGACCACGAGCTGCTAGGCTGCCAAATTCGCGCTTAGCCGTTCAGGCTCTCGACCTTACCGCCGGCAAGCACCATAAGAACCTTCTTCAAGCCGGTCGGGAGGGAGATCTGGGAACAGACATGACGATAGGTATCGATCGGGGAGGGCTCTCCCTCGTAGACGATGACGAGCCATCGATCGCCCGTAAAGCCTGCCGGCCTGGGTTTGCTCGCGTCAGCGCCGACTAACTTGAGCAGTAAATCCGTCACGCCCAGAAGAACCTCGGGGTCTGAGTCGGGGTTGTGAACGAATCCGATCACTTTCGATGTTCCTGTAAAACTCTTCACGAGCCGAACACGGACCTGATTGCCGTGGACCGTGTCCTTGAACTCCATGCGTGCAGGCCCGTGAGCCAGAGAGCTTAGTATTTTATCTTCCAGTGTGTCCGCCGTCTTCCCCGGTAGCCTTATGGGAGCGGTGACCGTCACTATCAGAGTTTTGCCGTCCGGCACGGCCTGGTTCAGGCCGGTTTGCAAACGTTTAATCAATTCGACTACGACTTTATCGAAACGAAGGCGAGGCTTCGCTTGGCTGTCCCACTTGATCATCCGCTGCTTGATTGCCGTGATATCGACCGCAATCTTCTTCCCGATTTTGACGTAAGCGTGAGGCGGCTGCTCGCCCTTATCCCAAGTCGCAGAAAAATGCTGGGCCACTGCATCAATCGCGGTCCGTTCTGGTTTTCTCAATTCGCTCATATGCCGCTTTTCCACTCCGAACCGCAAACCGTGAACCGTGAACGGTTGCCCGTCACTCCCACTCAATCGTACTGGGAGGCTTGCTGGAGACGTCATAACAAACCCGGTTCACTCCTTTGACCTCGTTGATGATCCGGCTCGAAATCTTAGCGAGGATTTCGTACGGGATCCGTACCCAATCCGCGGTCATCCCGTCTTGGCTTTCGACTATCCGTAGAGCAATGGTGTTCTCGTAGGTGCGCTGGTCGCCCATGACTCCGACCGATTGAACCGGCAACATAACGGCGAATGACTGCCAAACCTTATAATACCAATCCGCGGCTTTCATCTCGCTAACTACGATCTCGTCCGCCTGCCGCAAGATTTGCAATCGTTCCGGAGTGATTTCACCGATTACCCGCACCGCCAGACCCGGACCGGGAAAAGGCTGGCGAAAGACGATCTCTTTCGGAAGTTCCAATTCCAGACCGACCTGACGGACCTCGTCTTTAAAGAGTTGCCGGAGCGGTTCGAGCAATTCGAAGTCCATCTTCTCGGGAAGCCCGCCGACGTTGTGGTGGCTTTTAATCATCGCCGCCGGATTCCCAGCGATCGCCACGCTCTCGATTACGTCGGGATAGAGCGTCCCCTGGGCCAGGTAACGATACCGATGTTCTTTAGAATCCAGCGCCTTTAGTTCGAGCGCTGTCGATTCGAAAACCCGGATAAATTCTTCCCCGATTATCTTGCGTTTCTTTTCCGGGTCGGTGACACCCGTCAGACGTTCCAGGAACCGATTGCTGGCATCGACATATTGAAGCTTGATGCGAAATGCTTCGCCGAAAACTTTCTGGACGGTTTCTGCTTCACGAGAGCGTAACAAACCGTTGTTCACGAAGATGCAGGTCAATTGATCACCGATCGCCCGATGAACCAGAGCCGCAGTGACGGATGAATCCACGCCGCCGGAAAGGCCAAGCACTACTTTATCTGGGCCGACGCGCTCCCGGATCTCGCGGCAGCTCCTTTCGATGAACGATCCCATGGTCCAGTCGGGCCGGCATTTGCAGATGTTGTAGAGGAAGTTCTCCAGGATCTCTTTCCCTAAAGGCGTGTGAGCGACTTCAGGATGAAACTGCACGCCAAACAGGTTGCGGCTTCGATTTTCAATCGCGGCAAAGGGACTGTTTTCGCTGGTGCCGACTATTTGGAAGCCCGGCGGTAAAGATACGACTTTGTCGCCATGACTATTCCAAACCGCAAATTCCGAAGGCAACCCGTCAAACAACGGGCATGGAGCGGTGATCTTTAAGGTGCCAGGTCCGAATTCACGGCGATCTGAGAATTCAACGGATCCATTCAGCTGTAGCGCCATGAGATGCACTCCGTAACAGATCCCGAGTATGGGGATCCCGAGCGAAAATATGGCCGGGTCGGGATGCGGTGCGCCAGGTGCGAACACGCTAGCCGGCCCACCCGATAGAACGATGCCTTTTGGTTGGAGTTTTTGAATTCGATCAGCCGAAAGATTGAATGGAACGATCTCGGAATAGACGCGACTCTCGCGGATCCGCCGCGCGATCACTTGCGTGTATTGTGACCCGAAATCCAGGATGACAATTGTAGAATGAGTCGTGATGTCGACGGAGCTCATCAGAAGAAGAGGGGATTATGCCACGAAATCGTCGAACCGCAATGAGGCGAAGAGGCGAATGGCTCTGGGTGGAGCACGGCCTCGCTTGCGAGGCCGACGCGGTCGGAGCCACCATAGCGGGGAGCCGCTTCTGAATGTGCCTGTCACCTGAGCTGATGGCGCAAATAAGCGTTGTATAGCCGAGGGGTTGTCTAGCAGGCGGCTCCCGCGAACGTCACAGGGTGTGAATTGTGTCTTGGTGTCGCTAGTCGGATTTTGCCCAAGCCATTGCAACACCAGCAGACGCTTCCGGGAGCCGCCTGCTTGTCACACCGTTCGGCCAGATGAACGCTGGGCTTCGACAACACGCGACCAACTTACCACAGGCGAAAGCGGCTCCCCTCCAACGGGCGGCGACCCCTACGGCCTCGCAAGCGAGGCAGCCTCCACGGGTGCCGGCGGCGGCGATTGCCGTTTCGCCTCTTCGCCCTTTCGCCGGACCCAGCGACCTATTAAACTAAGCTTTCGTGCGTAAGAGAATTACCCCAACAATCATTCCGGCGTCGCTGCTGGTTGAAGCCTATCGCAATGGGATCTTTCCCATGGCGCTTGAAGGTGGGGAGATTGCATGGTTCTCGCCTGATCCCAGAGGGATCATCCCGCTCGATACTTTTCATGTTCCGCACGGCCTCCGGCGGGTCGCCAAGAAAGGGGTTTTTGAAGTGAAGTTCGATACCGCGTTCGAAGAGGTCTTGCGTGCTTGTGCGCAGCGCACGGAGACCTGGATCAGTGAGCAGATTATTCAGAGCTATTTGAACTTGTATGCCCTTGGCTTCGCCCATTCAGTTGAGGCCTGGAAGAATCAACAGCTGGTCGGTGGTCTTTACGGGGTGAGTATTCAAGGCGCCTTCTTTGGTGAGTCTATGTTTCATCGGGAAACTGACGCCTCTAAGATTGCGCTCATGGCGCTGGTCGACCGGTTACGCAGCCGCCGTTTTGCGCTGTTGGATACCCAATACATCACGCCACATCTTCGCACGTTTGGCGCGATCGAAATCTCAAAGCGACAATACCTTCGGATGCTACATCAATCTCTTTCCCTGGACTGCCGGTTCGAGTGATCGGTTTACTGTTGGCGGTTTGCCGTTAGCGGTTGGTGGTCGTTTCAACGGTTAAGCGACGCCTAAAAGTAAAACGAAGCGGGAGGACTTTCTTTGTTGGGTTCAGTTATAATTTCTCAATATGGCTACCGTAACGGATTTCAGGGATTTTGAAGCATTCAAGGCGTGTCGAGTATTTACCCGTGAGATAGGGCTGCTGGTTAGGACACGAAAATTTGGGCCCAACCGAAGGCTAGTTGATCAAATGGAAAGGGCTTCGATATCGATCCTCTCGAATTTTGCGGAGGGATTTGAAAGAGAAGGAAATTCAGAGTTCATCCAATTCTTGGCAATATCGAAAGGATCGCTCGGTGAGCTCCGAGCCCAGCTCATTTATGCCCTCGATCTCGCGCTTCTTCCAGAATCTCAGTACGAGACCCTAGACGCCTCCGCAGAATCAGCTACGCGTCTCCTTGGTGGCCTGATGCGCTATCTTGGCGGCTCGGCAAAACGTGGTCGTAAGTACGACCGAAAACCCAAACGCCGCCGATCGAGGCAAACCAGTAACCGCAAACGGCAAACCGCTAACCGCTAACCGTGAACCCGATTGTTTCGATTCAGGAGCTTACTGTTTACCGCGGCAAAACGAAGATCCTCCAAAACGTCAATTGGGAGATCGAATCCCGGGATAACTGGGTGCTTCTCGGGGCTAACGGTTCTGGGAAAACAACCCTGCTTAGTTGTATTACCGGTTATGTCACACCTTCAAGCGGCCGTATCCGCGTTCTTGATCAGGAATACGGAAAGACGGATTGGCGTGAACTCAGAAAGCAAGTCGGGCTGGTCAGCTCCAGTGTCAGGCAAATGATCTCTGACGAGCAACTGGGCCTCGATATTGTCGCGAGCGGCCAACAAGCGGTGATCAACAGCTGGAAACCGCCTCGCGGATTAGAGCGTAAGCGCGCCTTTCGCCTCCTCGAACAAGTGGAATGCCAAAAACTTGCGGATCGGCCTTGGGGCTATTTCTCACAAGGCGAACGGCAGCGAGTCTTGATTGGACGCGCCTTAATGGCCAATCACAAAATCTTGATCTTGGATGAACCCTGCGCCGGGTTGGATCCTGTGGCTCGGGAACGGTTCTTGGAGTTCTTGCAACGTCTCGCGACTCAATCCACGGATTACAGCCCAAACCTGGTGCTGGTAACACACCACGTGGAGGAGATTCTACCCTGCTTCTCTCGTGCTCTCCTCTTAAAAGGAGGGAAGGTCTTGGTGGAAGGTCCGGTCCGCCAGGCCGTTTCGGCTAAGAACCTCTCAGAAGCCTTTGGAGCTGAGCTTTCCATCCGGTTCAGCCGCGGCCGGTTCCAATCACGTTTGCGACCGGTGTGAGGGCTATCGTGAAGCGCTGCCTCGCCTGCGAGGCCGAAGCGGTGGGAATCCTGGAGGGGAGCCGCCTGCTTGTCACACCGTTCAAACCGGATCAGCGTTGGGCTTCGACAACACGCGATCAACGTACCAGGGGCGAAAGCGGCTCCCCTCCAAGGGCTGCCTCCTACGGCCTCGCAAGCGAGGCAGCGCTCCGCGATTCTGAGCTCAATCCTATCGCCCGGGTATGAAACTAGCTGCTAGAATCCTTGAAGTGCGATCAAAGTGCCGGCTGCACCGGCTTCGGTTTCGTCGCGAAAAGGAGTGCTTCTGGAAGAGCGAAACTCGAAACGGAGAAGAGAGCGACCATGGAGGGTCGATCTTTCCCCTCAACTTGCACGATGTTCCTCGCAA